>NZ_JBPZHA010000002.1:0-496856 GCF_051857515.1 Hydrogenophaga sedimenti | reverse complement strand
CCGCTTTGCGCGTGCGCCGCGTACTCAGATTCAGGCCAAGTTCTCGTTGGGTCATCACGCCATTGTTCCTGTCGTGCCTCGCTCATGCCATTCGGGCTTGACCGGGGGTTTTGAACACCATCCCTAGGCGATTGGGATATGAGCTCTGGCCGGAACTGGTGCCGTCAGGCATCACGCGAGTTGTGTAGTCTAGGCGATTGGGATATGAGCTCTGGCCGGAACGTGCGATGCATTGGCGTGATACAGCGTGTCAGTCTAGGCGATTGGGATATGAGCTCTGGCCGGAACGCAGGAACCACATACAGGCTCACCCAGCGGAGTCTAGGCGATTGGGATATGAGCTCTGGCCGGAACAGGAACGAAATTCGGGACCGTCGCAATGCACCACTTCGTTGGCATTGCGACGGTCCCGAATTTCGTTCCAGCGCTCCGCGCTATGTTGATCAAAAAAATGCACTGCCAAACATGCGTGACGAAAACATGACCTGCCAATTTGGCGTTTCATGTTTTCACGCCAGCACGTCAACTCATTGACGTCAACGCCGCACGGGGGAAGTGTTGCCTCAGTGCGCCTGGTCCCAGTTCGGCCCCATGCCCACCTCGGCCAGCAGCGGCACCTTGAGATCGGCGACGGTGGCCATCAGGCGCGGGATCTCCGCTCGCAGCCAGTCCACCTCGGCCTCGGGCACCTCGAACACCAGTTCGTCGTGCACCTGCATGATCATCTTCGTGCCCTTGCCCTGGTCGTCCAGCGCCTTCTGCACCGCGACCATGGCCAGCTTGATCAGGTCGGCCGCCGTGCCCTGCATGGGCGCGTTGATGGCCTGGCGCTCCAGCGCGGCCAGCTTGGCGCCCTTGGCATTCTGGATATCCGGCAGCACCAGCTTGCGGCCGAACACGGTCTCGACGTACCCGTTCTGCTTGGCCAGCACGCGGGTGTCGTCCATGTACTGCTTGACGCCCGAGAAACGCGCGAAGTAGCGGTCGATGTAGGTCTTGGCGGCCGCGTTCTCGATGCCCAGCGACTTGGCCAGGCCAAAGGTGCCCATGCCGTAGATCAGGCCGAAGTTGATGGTCTTGGCGTAGCGGCGCTGTTCGCTGCTGACCTCTTCGGGCGTGATGCCGAACACCTCGGCCGCGGTGGCACGGTGCACGTCGTGGCCTTCGTGGAAGGCGCGCAGCAGGGCCGCGTCGTCGCTCAGGTGCGCCATGATGCGCAGCTCGATCTGCGAGTAGTCGGCGCTGGCGATCACATGGCCCGGCGCGGCCACGAAGGCCTCGCGCACCTTGCGGCCTTCGGCGGTGCGGATGGGGATGTTCTGCAGGTTGGGGTCGTTGCTGGACAGGCGTCCCGTCACCGCCACGGCCTGCGCGTAGTGGGTGTGCACGCGGCCGGTGCGCGGCAGCGCCAGCTGGGCCAGCTTGTCGGTGTAGGTGCCCTTGAGCTTGATCAGGCTGCGGTGTTCGAGGATCTTCGCCGGCAGCGGGAAGTCCTCGGCCAGTTTTTCCAGCACCTCTTCGTCGGTGCTGCGGGCGCCGGTGGCGGTCTTCTTGATCACCGGCAGGCCCAGCTTGTCGAAGAAGATTTCGCCCAGCTGCTTGGGGCTGCTGAGGTTGAAGGGCTGGCCGGCGATCTCGTAGGCCTCCTGCTCCAGCGCGAAGATGCGCTGACCCAGTTCGTGGCTCTGCTTCGCGAGCGTGGGCGCGTCGATCAGCACGCCATTGCGTTCGATGCGGTAGAGCGTCTCGCTGCTGGCGATTTCGAGTTCGTAGATGAACTTCAGCTTCGCATCGCCCTCGATCTGCGGCCACAGCACGCGGTGCACGTCCAGCGTCATGTCGCTGTCTTCGCACGAATACTCCGCCGCCTTGGCCACGTCCACCTGGGCGAAAGGGATCTGGTGCGCGCCCTTGCCGCACAGGTCTTCGTAGTTGATGCCGCTGCGGCCCAGGTGGCGCTCGGCCAGGCTGGACAGGCCGTGCGGCTTGTGCACTTCGAGCACATAGCTTTGCAGCATGGTGTCGTGCACGTAGCCCTGCACCTCGATGCCGTGGTTGGCGAACACGTGGCGGTCGTACTTGATGTGTTGTCCGAGCTTGTGCCTGGCCGGGTTCTCCAGCCAGGGCTTGAGTCTGGCCAGCACGTCGTCCAGCGGCAGCTGTTCGGGAGCGTCGGGACCGGCGTGCATCAGCGGGATGTAGGCGGCCTCGCCCGGCGTCACGCTGAAGCTGATGCCCACGATCTGCGCCACCATTTCGTCCAGCGAGGTGGTCTCGGTGTCGATGGCAGCGAGGTCGGCGGCTTCCAGTTTCGCCAGCCAGGCGTCGAACGCTTCCCAGGTCAGGATGGTGTCGTAGGCCAGGTTGCTGGCGCGCGGCGCGGCCGCGGCCGGTTCGGCGAACAGGTCGTTGGTCCCGCCCGGTGCGGCGGCCGGCGCGGGCGCCGGCGCTTCGCCACCACCCAGCGCCTTGGCCAGGCCCTTGAAGCCGTAGGTCTCGTAGAAGCTGCGCAGCGGTTCTTTCTGCGGCTGCCCCATGCGCACCGCGTCCAGCGCAGGCAGGCCGGGCACCCAGCCATTGAGTTCGCAATCGGTCTTGATGGTCAGCAACTGGCGGCCGGTGGGCAGCCAGTCCAGCGCCTTGCGCAACTTCTCGCCCACGGCACCCTTGATCTGGTCGGCCTGCGCGATCAGGGCGTCCACCGAGCCGTATTCCTGCAGCAGCTTCACGGCGGTCTTGGGGCCCACGCCCTGCACGCCGGGCACGTTGTCGACCTGGTCACCCACCAGCATCTGGTAGTCCAGCATCAGACGGGCGGGCACGCCGAACTCGGCCTCCACCCCGGCCAGGTCGCGCAGCTTGCCGCTCATGGTGTCGATGATGGTGATGTGCGGGTTGACCAGCTGGGCCAGATCCTTGTCGCCGCTGCTGATCAGCACCTCGATGCCCTGGCTGGCGGCGGCCACCGCCAGCGTGCCGATCACGTCGTCGGCCTCCACGCCCGGCACATCGAGCACCGGCCAGCCCGAGAGACGCACCACCTCGTGGATGGGCGAGATCTGGCTGCGCAGGTCGTCCGGCATGGGGCTGCGCTGGGCCTTGTATTCGGGGTAGATCGCGTCGCGGAAAGTCGGGCCCTTGGCGTCGAACACGCAGGCGGCATAGGTCGACGGGTAGTCGTTCAGCAGCTTCTGCATCATGTTGATCATGATGCGGATGGCGCCGGTCTTCTGCACCGTGCCGTCGGGCAGCGTGGTGCTCATGGACTCGCCGCCGGCGAAAAAGGCGCGGTAAAGGTAGCTGGAGCCGTCGACGAGCAGCAGGCGCGGGGTGGGCGTGGTGGATTCGGACATGGGGGGCATTGTCGGGGATAGCAGGGGAAAGCCGGCGCGGGTGGTGCCGGCGGTCCGCGCCTACTTACAATGCGGCATGCGCGCCACTTTCCTCCCCCTGTCCCGCCGTGTGGTGCCCGTGCTGGTCCTGTGCGCAGCCCTGCCTGCCCTGGCCCAGACCGGCACCGCCAAAGCCGCTCCCGCCGAATCCGCCCCGCTGCCCGCGGGCGAAGCCAGGGCGATCGAGCGCATCACGCACGAAGACGCGCTCTCGCGCATCGACGAAGTGCGCGTCGGCGGCGAAACCCGCAGCATCGACGTCAAGCCCAAGAACGGCGCGTCCGGCTATGAAATCAAGCCGCTGTCTGGGGCCGACAACCTGACCGAAGGACAGGGCAACACGGGCCGCAGCCGCTGGCGCATCCTCAGTTTCTGATTCTCCCCGTCGATGGCTGTCTATACCGAAGTCCCGCAGGACGAAGCTGCGGCCTTGCTGCGCGCACTGAACCTGGGCGAGTTGACCGCGCTGCGCGGCATCCAGGGTGGCATTGAAAACACCAACTATTTCGCCACCACCGTCCTCGACGGGGTGGAAACCGAACACGTGCTCACGGTGTTCGAGCGCCTGGGCTTCGAGCAGCTGCCGTATTACCTGCGGCTGATGAAGCACCTGGCGACACGCGGCATTCCCGTGCCCGAACCGGCCGCCAACGCCAAGGGCGAACTGCTGCACAAGCTGCAGGGCAAGCCCGCCGCCGTGGTCAACAAGCTGCACGGCCGCAGCGAACTCGCGCCGTCCATTCCGCATTGCACGGCCGTCGGCGCCATGCTGGCGCGCATGCACCTGGCCGGCCGTGATTTCGAGCTGCAGCAGCCCAACCTGCGTGGCCTGCCCTGGTGGAACGAGACCGCACCGGTCGTGCTGCCGCACCTGGACGCCGACCAGAGCTCACTGCTGAGGACCGAGCTCGCGTTCCAGAACCACGTCGCCGGCCTGCCCGCGTACCGGGCGCTGCCGCGCGGCCCGGTGCATGCCGACCTGTTCCGCGACAACGTGATGTTCGACGGCGAGACGCTCTGCGGCTTCTTCGATTTCTACTTTGCCGGCCACGACAGCTTCCTGTTCGACCTGGCGGTGACGCTCAACGACTGGTGCATCTTCCACGGCGACCTGGGCGCCGACGGCATGCACGACGAGGCCCGCGCGCAGGCGATGCTCGCGGCCTACCAGTCGGTGCGTCCGCTCGCCGCGGCCGAGCGGCAACTGCTGCCCGCCATGCTGCGCGCCGGCGCCCTGCGTTTCTGGCTCTCGCGCCTGTGGGACTGGCACCTGCCGCGCGAGGCATCGATACTCAAGCCGCACGACCCGACGCACTTCGAACGCGTGCTGCGCGAGCGGGTGTTGCAGGCCAGCCAGCTGTCGGCCTCGGCGATCGAAGCCGGCGGCGTGCCCGCCTGAACGCCCCGCATGAAACTGCACACCGTCCCCGCCGCGACCGGCCTGCAATGGGTGCGCCTGGGCATGCGCACCTTCCTGAAGCAGCCACTGGCGATGGCCGGGCTGTTCTTCATGTTCATGGCCGTGGTGTCGGTGCTGTCCATGCTGCCTTTCCTGGGCGCGGCGATCTCGGCCCTGCTGACCCCGGCGATCAACCTCGGCCTGATGTCGGCCACGCGCGAGGCCGAGGCCGGCCGTTTCCCGATGCCGACCCAGCTGCTCACCGCCTTCCGCGGCGGCCCGGAGCGCACGCGCGGCATGATGACCCTCGGCGGTCTCTACGGCCTGTGCCTGCTGGTGATCCTGCTGCTGGTCGGCCTGCTCGACAGCGCCTTCTCCGCGTCGGTGGACACCGCGACCATGACGCAGGAACAGGCGATGCAGGTCATGTTGTCCAGCCCCGCGCTGTGGATCGGCATGGTGCTGATGATGCCGCTGCAGGTGCTGTTCTGGCACGCGCCGGCACTGCTGTTCTGGCACGGCGTGACGCCGGTCAAGAGCCTGTTCTTCAGCGCCCTGGCCGCCTGGGCCAACAAGGGCGCGCTGACGCTGTTCCTCTGCGGCTGGCTGGCCGTGTTCCTGCTGCTGGGTGTGCTGATGAGCGTGTTCCGCATGCTGCTGGGTGGCTCCGAGGCGTCGAGCGCCATCCTGTATCCGGCCGTGCTGCTGATCGTCTCGATGTTCTTCACCTCGATCTGGTTCAGCTTCCGCGACAGCTTCCTCACCGACGAGCAGCCTTCCTGACGGAATCGTCACAAAACCGTCACACGGCTTTCATCAAATCCGGCGCAGGCACCGATATGCTCGCAGCCCCATGAGAGCCCTGAAAAAAGCCCGCAAGCTGATCGAAAAGTCCCCCGCCAGTCCTGCCGCCGAGACGCTGTCGTCCCTGGTCGTGGCACTGGAATCCGAAACCCCGTTTGCCCTGGCCGAGCTGTACAAGCTCGACTACGACGATTTCCAGCTGGCACTGGAACTGTTGACCGAGTGGCGGCTGGACCGTTACTACACCAGCAAGCTGCGTCTGCTGGATGTGTCCGTGCAGGTCGACGAGATGCGCAGGCCCGAAGCCACCACACCCGCCTGATCGCACCACACGCTTCCCCCCATCACCGCCGTCCCGAACGGCGGTTGTTGTTTCTGCGCAGTGTCACGAAGGTTTTATGTGAGACAGGTGCAATGACAGGCGTTCGCACGACATCGGCGGACGCACTTTCATTCACACCATCTCCCCCATGAACAAGACACTGATCGCTCTGGCCGTGCTGGCCGCCTCTTCCGCCGCCATGGCCCAGTCCTCCGTGACCATCTATGGTCGCGTCGACCTCTCCGTCGGCAGCCTCAAGGAACTCAACAAGGGCAGCATGACCAAGCTGTTCAACGGTGGCGACGGCGGCCTGACCACCTCGCGCCTGGGTTTCCGGGGCACCGAAGACCTCGGCGGCGGCCTCAAGGCCGGCTTCAAGCTCGAACACCGCCTCAATGCCGACGAAGGCACCTCGCAGGACCCGTTCTGGAAGGGCGAGTCCACCGTGAACCTCTCCGGTGGTTTCGGCACCGTCAAGCTCGGCCGCAGCCTCACGCTGTACGACGACGTGCGTGGCCTGGCCAACAGCGCCAACGTGTTCGACTCGGCCTTCACGCCAGCCGCCAACGGCGTCTGGGGCTCGGGAGGTGACTACAGCAGCCGCTTCAACAACAAGATCACCTACACCCTGCCCAGCCTGGGCGGTGTCTACGGCGGTCTCGAATACGCGCTGGACGAAGACCCGGCCGTCAAGGCCAACATGCTCGCGGCCAAGGTCGGCTACAAGGCCGGACCGCTGGACGTGGCGCTGGGCATCCAGCGGGAAAAGGGCAAGGAAAACGACTACATGCTGCTGGCCGGTTCCTACGACCTGGGTCCGGTGATCCTCTCCGGCGGCTACAACACCCGCAAGGGCAACGCCAAGAACGGCGACGACAAGGAACTGCAGGCTGGCGTGATCGTGCCGCTGGGCAGCGCCTTCAACCTCTCGTTCAGCGTCGCCAACAGCAAGACGACCATCGCCGGCGCGACCGCCGCCAAGTCTTCGGGCATCGGCATCGGCGCCACCTACGCCCTGTCCAAGCGCACCACGGTGTACGGCGGCTTCCGCACGCACAACATCAAGAACGCCGCCGGCACGAAGACCGCCGACACGCGCCTGGTCGCCTTCGGCCTGCGCCACGATTTCTGAGCCTTGTCTCGGGAGTGTGTTGCGCAGGGCGTTTTGCCGGTTTCAGAGTCTGCGCAACGGTTTGATGCCACCGGCGTTCGCGCCGGTGGCTTTTTTCATTCGTCGACGGGTGTGAGCTTGGCGACCGACAGCGCCAGCCACTTGACGCCGTGGCGGTTGAAGTTGACCTGGGCGCGCGCGTCGGTGCCCGCGCCCTCGATCGCCAGCACCTTGCCTTCGCCGAACTTGGTGTGGAACACCTTCTGTCCGGAGCGGATGTCGACGCCGCGGTCAGGCTCGGGGGCTTTGGTCTTGGCAGCGTCGCCGTTGAGCCAGCCGGGCGACCAAGCCGGGCTCGGCCCCTGTGAACGGTTCTGCCCCGGCGCACCGCGGCGCCCGGTCTGCCAGCCGCCCGCCGCGGCAGGTTCGCCCACCCAGGTCGCGGCTTTGGGCGTCAGCCACTTCAGGCAGCTTTCCGGCAACTCCTCGAAGAAGCGGCTGCGCAGGTTGTAGCGGGTCTGTCCGTGCAGCATGCGGGTCTGTGAGTGGCTGAGGTAGAGGCGTTTTCTCGCACGCGTGATCGCCACGTACATCAGGCGCCGCTCTTCCTCCAGTCCTTCGCGGTCGCTCATCGAGTTCTCGTGCGGGAACAGCCCCTCTTCGAGGCCGGTGATGAACACGCAGTCGAACTCCAGTCCCTTGGCCGCGTGCACGGTCATGAGCTGCACCGCGTCCTGGCCCGCCTGGGCCTGGTTGTCGCCGGACTCCAGGGCGGCGTGCGTGAGAAAGGCCACCAGCGGACTGAGGGTTTCGCCCGTTTCGGCGTCGGGCGCCAGCGGCGGCAAGGTATCGTCCAGCAACGGCGCGGCCGGGTCCAGCCCCTGGCTGACCGGGCTCTGCGACAGGTTGGGGCCGTGTTCGTCCACCGGCAGTGCCACGGCTTCGCGACCAAAGCCTTCCTGCATCACGAAGCTTTCGGCCGCGTTGACCAGCTCCTCCAGGTTCTCCACCCGGTCTTCGCCCTCGCGCTCGGCGCGGTAGTGCTCCAGCAGTCCGCTCTGGTCCAGCACCAGCGTGATGATCTCGCGCAGGGTCATGCCCTGCGTCTGCTCGCGCATCACGTCCAGCCTGGTGGCGAAGCCGCCGATGGCCACGCCGGCACGGCCAGTGACGGCGCTGACCGCGTCGTGCAGCGAGCAGCCGCTGGCCCGCGACACATCCTGCAACTGCTCGACGCTGCGAGCGCCGATGCCACGCGGCGGGAAATTCACCACGCGGAGGAAGCTGGTGTCGTCGTGCGGGTTCTCCAAGAGGCGCAGGTAGGCCAGCGCGTGCTTGATTTCGGCGCGCTCGAAAAAGCGCAGGCCGCCGTACACGCGGTACGGGATCGCGGCGTTGAACAGCGCGGTTTCGACCACCCGGCTCTGCGCGTTGCTGCGGTAGAGCACCGCCATCTCGCTGCGCGCCATGCCCTCGCGTTCGAGCTGTTTCATCTCGTCCACGATCCACTGCGCCTCGGCGAAGTCGCTGGTCGATTCGTAGACCCGCACCGGCTCGCCCGCACCGGCGTCGGTGCGCAGGTTCTTGCCCAGGCGGTGGCTGTTGTGGCTGATCAGGTGGTTGGCCGAATCGAGGATATTGCTGACGCTGCGGTAGTTCTGCTCCAGCTTGATCTGGTGCTGCACCTGGAACTCGCGCACGAAGTCGGCCATGTTGCCCACGCGCGCGCCGCGGAAGGCGTAGATGCTCTGGTCGTCGTCGCCGACCGCAAACACCGCGTTGCCCGAGGGCGGCAGGCCCTCGATCGGCGGCGAGGAGAACATCTTGATCCACGCGTACTGCAGGCGGTTGGTGTCCTGGAACTCGTCGATCAGGATGTGGCGGAAGCGCCGCTGGTAGTGCGCGCGGATCGGGTCGTTGTCGCGCAGCACCTCGTAGCTGCGCAGCATCAGCTCCCCGAAGTCGACCACGCCTTCGCGCTGGCACTGCTCTTCGTAGAGCTGGTAGATCTCGACCTTGCGTCGCGTCTCGTCGTCGCGCACCACCACGTCGCGCGGGCGCATGCCGTCTTCCTTGCAGCCGCCGATGAAGTACTGCAGCTGCTTGGGCGGAAAACGTTCGTCGTCGACGTTGTGCTGCTTGCACAGCCGTTTGATCGCCGAGAGCTGGTCCTGCGAGTCGAGGATCTGGAAGGTCTGTGGCAGGTTGGCCGGCTGGTGGTGGGCGCGCAGGAAGCGGTTGCACAGGCCGTGGAAGGTGCCGATCCACATGCCGCGCACATTGACCGGCAGCATGGACGACAGGCGCGTCATCATCTCCTTGGCGGCCTTGTTGGTGAAGGTCACGGCCATCACGCCGCCCGGCCCGATCTGGCCGCTCTGCAGCAGCCAGGCGATGCGGGTGGTCAGCACCCGGGTCTTGCCCGAACCGGCCCCGGCAAGGATGAGCGCGTGCTCGGGCGGCAGGGTGACGGCGGCGGCCTGCTCCGGGTTGAGACCATGGAGCAGCGGAGAGGGATCTTCAAACAACATCCGGGGATTGTAGGAAGCGCCCGGTCGGCCAACCGCCCATATGAAACAGCGTATGAAGACCATACGGTCAGGAAAGCCACTGCCCGCCGGGCAACCCGCCTAGAATCAAGCACCGGGCCCAAGCAATTGCGCCCGGTTTTTTGTTTCCGGCTCCGGAAACAGGCACCGGCCAGTTCCAAGCGCCTTTTCACCAACCCACCCTGCCGCGCCACGCGGGGGTGACTGAAAGGCCCACATGGAAATCTTCGACTACGACAACATCCTGCTGCTGCCGCGCAAATGCCGCGTGGAAAGCCGCAGCGAGTGCGACCCCTCGATCGAGTTTGGCGGCCGGCGCTTCAAGCTGCCGGTGGTACCGGCCAACATGAAGACGGTGCTGGACGAGTCCATCAGCGAGTGGCTGGCCGCCAACGGCTACTTCTACGTGATGCACCGCTTCGACCTGGACAACGTCGCCTATGCGAAGCGCATGCGCGAGAAGGGCCTGTTCGTTTCCATCAGCTCGGGCGTGAAGGCACCGGACTACGAGGTCATCGACCGCCTGGCCGCCGACGGCGTGGGTGCGGACTACATCACCATCGACATCGCGCACGGCCATGCCGAGAGCGTGCGCCTGATGATCGAACACATCAAGAAGAAGCTGCCCCAGGCCTTCGTGATTGCCGGCAACGTGGCCACGCCCGAGGCCGTGATCGACCTGGAGAACTGGGGCGCGGACGCGACCAAGGTCGGCGTCGGTCCCGGCAAGGTCTGCATCACCAAGCTCAAGACCGGTTTTGGCACCGGCGGCTGGCAGCTCTCCGCGCTCAAGTGGTGCGCCCGCGTGGCGACCAAGCCCATCATCGCGGACGGCGGCATCCGCCACCACGGCGACATCGCCAAGAGCGTGCGCTTTGGCGCGACCATGGTGATGATCGGCTCGCTGTTCGCCGGCCACGAAGAGTCGCCCGGCCAGACGGTCGAGGTCGACGGCAAGCTCTACAAGGAGTACTACGGCTCGGCCAGCGACTTCAACAAGGGCGAGTACAAGCACGTCGAGGGCAAGCGCATCCTCGAACCCGTCAAGGGCAAGCTGGCCGACACGCTGCGCGAGATGCAGGAAGACGTGCAGAGCTCGATCAGCTACGCCGGTGGCACCCAGCTGAGCGATCTGAAGAAGGTGAACTACGTGATCCTCGGCGGCGAGAACGCCGGCGAGCACCTGTTCATGTAAGCAGCTGCAGCGCCAGCTTGTGCAGCCGGTGCCGCGGATGGACCAGTGCATCGAGCACGGTGAAATGGTCCAGCCCCGGCAGCGTCTCGCAGATCGGCACCAGCAGCTCGCCCCAGGTCTCGCGGATCAGCTGCGCCTGGCGGATGAATTCGCCGCTTTCATTGCCCCCGACCACGCTCAGCAGCACGCCGCGTTCGTCTTCGGCCGGCAACACGCAGGGCAGCCAGGCCGGGCTGGCCATGCGCACGGCCTCCGGCGTCAGGCGCAGGACATCCTGCAGCGACGGCGTGTGGCGCAGCGGCTCCAGGTCGAACACCCCCGAGATCGACAGCACGTTGTTGACCAGGTCTTCCGGCAGGTCGGCCGCATAACGTTCCCAGTCGCAGGCCAGCAGCATGGCGGCCAGGTGCCCGCCGGCCGAGTGGCCGACGATGGAGATGCGGCGCGGATCGCCGCCGTGCACCGCGATGTTCCGGTACACCCAGGCCAGCGCCTGCACCATCTGCAGCGCGATGTCCGGGATCGTCACCGACGGACACAGCGCGTAGTTGGGCATCACCACGCAGCCCCCCTGGTTCACGAAGGCCGGCGCCAGGAAGCTGTGCTGCGACTTGTCCAGGCTGCGCCAGTAGCCCCCGTGGATGAACACCAGCACCGGGGCCAGCGCCTCGTCGTCGCGGCGCCTGGCCGGGAAGATGTCCAGCGTCTCCCTCGGTCCGTGGCCGTAGGCCACATCCGGCAGGCAGACCAGCCGTTCGCGGGCCTCCCGGGACAGCCGGCCCCAGCGCTCGAAGTGCTGGACATGCTCCGGCACGCGGGCGCGGTTGTTGTACTGGACCTCGAGCCAGGCCGGATCGTTGAGCGGTGTGCTGTCGTTCATGCCGCGGATTGTGGCACCGGCCGGTGGGTCGGCAGAAGCCTGCCCGGCCGTCGGTTTTTGATGTATTCTGTATACAGAGTACAGAAATCACCCATGACCGCCCAGCTGCTGCAACTCGAAACCGCTCCCGACCTGGTCGATCAGGTCTACCGCGCCCTGCTGGACGCCATCAGCGCCGGCGCGCTGGCACCCGGGCAGCGCATCACGCAGGAAGACCTGGCCGAGCGGCTGGCGGTCTCGCGCCAGCCGGTGATGCAGGCATTGCGCCTGCTCAAGCGCGACGGTTTCGTGCAGGACGCGCCCCTGGCCGGCGCGCCCAGCGGCCGCAGCCGCGGCCTGCAGGTCACGCCACTGGACCCGGCCCGGATCGCCCAGGTCTATGAAGTGCGGGGCGCGCTCGACACCCTGGCCGCGCGGCTGGCGGCGCAGCGCCGCACCCGCATCGACCCGGCGCTGATCGAGCGCGGGCGCGCCGCCGTGGCCCAGGGCGACATCAAGGCCATGATCGACGCCGACCTGGCCTTCCACCACGCGCTCTACCAGGCCTCGGCCAACCCGTTGATCGAACAGAGCGCCCTGCTGCACTGGCACCACATCCGCCGCGCCATGGGCGAGGCCCTGCAACACGACTTCCTGCGCGCCCCGGTCTGGGACGAACACGCCGCCATCGCCCAGGCCATCGCCGACGGCGACGCCGCGCGCGCCGAAAGCCTGATGCGCGAGCACAGCCTGCAGGCCGGCGACTACCTGTCCCACCAGACCGAGACGCCGGCGCCCCTGGCGGCCGCGGCCACCGACAACTCCGTGGTTCGTTGAACCACTTCGGGCGGTTTCCGGGGCCTGCTCCGGAGACCGCCTTTTTTCTTTCCGGCACAACGCCGCCAGCGGCGGGCAACCTACACTTTTCCCATGTCCGAATCCTCTTCCTCCACCGCTCTTTCCATCGCCGTGCTCGGCATCGGCATGATGGGTTTCCCCATGGCCCGCCGCCTGTGCGAAGCCGGCCACCAGGTCACCGCCTGGAACCGCTCGCGCGCCAAGGCCGAGCGCCTGCAGCCGTTTGGCGCCCGGGTCACCGACCAGCCTTCGCAGGCCGTTGCCCAGGCCGACCTGGTGATCTGCCTGCTGGAAGACGGCGCGGCGGTCGAGAGCGTGCTGTTCGAGCAGGGCACGTCGCAGGGCCTGCGCCCCGGCACGCTGGTGATCGACATGTCGTCCATCCAGCCGCGCCAGGCCCGCGACCACGCGGCCCGCCTGGCCGCGCTGGGCGTCAGCCACCTGGACGCGCCGGTCTCGGGCGGCACCGTGGGCGCCGAAGCCGGCAGCCTGGCCATCATGGCGGGCGGCAAGGCGGCCGATTTCGAGCGCGCGGCGCCGGTCTTCTCGGTGCTCGGCCGCGCCACCCATGTCGGCCCGCACGGTTCGGGCCAGCTGGCCAAGCTGGCCAACCAGATGATCGTGGGCATCACCATCGGCGCCGTCGCCGAGGCGCTGCTGCTGTGCGAGAAAGGCGGCGCCGACATGGGCAAGGTCAAGCAGGCCATCACCGGCGGTTTCGCCGACAGCCGCATCCTGCAGGTGCACGGCCAGCGCATGGTCGAGCGCGACTTCGCCAAGCGCGCCGCCATCACCGTCCAGCTCAAGGACATGCGCAACGCCATGACCACCGCCCGCGAGATCGGGTTCGAGGCGCCGATCACCGGCCTGTTCGAGTCGCTGTTTGCCCAGGCGGCCGACCACGGACTGGCCGACCTGGACCATTCGGCCCTGTTCATGGAGCTGGCCAGCCGCAACGGCATGCGCTGAGCCGCCCGGCGGGGCGTTAGGAATTGCCAACACCCCGCCATTTATGATCGCGGGTTATCGCCCGCACGGGCTTCCCACCTCCGGCCGCCCTTCATGAAAAAGCTGTCCACCCTTCTTGTCTCCCTCTCCATGCTCCTGTTGTCGGCCTGCGGGGGCGGCAGCGACTCCAGCAAGGCGGCGGTGGTTGTGATGTTCGGCGACTCCCTGACCAACGACCGCGGCCAGTGGGTGACACCCGATCAGCTGTGGGTGGAAAAGCTCAAGGCGCAGGTCGAGGCCGACGGCCTGACCGCCAAGCGTTCGATCACGATCGTCAACGAAGGTCTGGGCGGTGAAGACTCGCAGGCCGCGCTGAACCGCCTGCCCGACGTGCTGGCCACCCACAAGCCGACCCACATCTTCCTGATGCACGGCACCAACGACATTCCGCCGTTCTGCCCCGAGTGCACCGAAGTCATCACCCGCCCCTACCTCGAAGCCATGGCCAAGCTGGCCCAGGACGCCGGCGCCAAGGTCATCTTTGGCGAGTTCACGCTCAAGGCCTACGGCGGCGAAACGGCCCAGGCCTACTCGGCGGCCTACCAGAAAGCCGCGGCCAACACCAAGAGCACCTACGTGAACATGTCCAATGGCATTCCCTACGACGGGAACTACTACCATTTCGACGGCACTCACTTCACGGATGCCGCCCAGGTTCTGATCAAGAACAACGCCGCCAGTGCGCTGTTCCCGATGCTGCAATAAGTGCCACCCGAGGCGGGCTGGCGCGGTGGCCAGCCTGCTGACATGACGACCACGACGCCCAACGCCACCGCCAGCCACGCCTACCGCCCCGACATCGACGGCCTGCGCGCCATCGCCGTCGTCGCGGTCATCCTGCACCACTCCTTCCCCCACGCGATCCAGGGCGGCTTCGTCGGTGTAGACATCTTCTTCGTCCTCTCTGGCTACCTGATCAGCCAGAAACTGCTCGAAGACCTGCAGCACGGGCAGTTCGGCATCGCGGGCTTCTACGCCCGCCGCATCCGCCGCATCCTGCCCGCCTTGCTGGTCGTGATGGCCGCCACGCTGGCCGCCGCCAGCCTGGTGCTGCTGCCGCTGGACCTGATGCGCCTGGGCCGGCACGCCATGTCGGCCGCCGTCTTCGCCTCGAACTTCACGCTCTGGAGCGAGTCGGGCTATTTCGACGCCGAGGCCTTCCGCAAACCGCTGCTGCACCTGTGGTCGCTGGCGATCGAAGAGCAGTTCTACATCGTCTGGCCGGGTGTGCTCTGGCTGCTGCACCGCTGGCGGCTAGGCCCCCGCCGCGCGATCGGCGTGGTTCTGCTGCTGTCGCTGCTCTACAGCCTGTGGCTGCTCAAGGCCGACCGCACCGCCGCCTTCTACCACCCGCTTTCCCGCTTCTGGGAACTGGCGGCCGGCGCACTGCTGGCGGCCCACACACTCCGCGCTCCCGACGGCGGAGCACCGGACAACCGCCGCTGGCGCACGGTGCTGGCCGTCGCCGGCCTGCTGCTGCTGACCGTCGTCCTGGTCCGGCTCACGCCGGAGCGGCGCTTCCCGGGCGGCTGGGCGCTGGCGGCTGTCGTCGCAACCTCGCTGCTGATCCTCAGCGGGCCGGACACCGCCCTGCACCGCCGGCTGCTGTCCCACCGGGTGATGGTCTGGGTCGGTCTGATCAGCTACCCGCTGTACCTCTGGCACTGGCCCTTGCTGACCCTGGCGCGCATCCACCACGGCGGCCTGCCGCCGGTCGCGCAGCAGTGGCTCTGGGTCGGGGCGAGCGTGTTGCTGGCCTGGCTGACCTGGCGCTGGGTCGAACGGCCGGTGCGTTTCGGGCGCTGGAAACGCCGGCCGGCCGTGGTGGGCCTGCTCTGCGCCGGACTGGTCGCCATGGCGGCTGCTGGCTTCTGGCTGTCCCGCCCGAGCCCGGCCACCGCCGGCGCCCCGCCGCTGATCCAGACCCTGCAGACCAGGGTCGGGGAAAAGGTGCTCACCGAAGGCTGGCGGGTCAAGGACTGCATGCTCGGCTTCGAACAGACCGGGCGCGACTTCAAGCCCTTCTGCACCGAGACGGCGCCGCGCCCCATGGTCTTCCTCTGGGGCGACTCGCACGCCGGGGCGCTGTATCCGGGCTTCAAGGCGCTGCAGGACAAGGGCGAGTACCGCTTCGGGCTGACCGAACGCACCGCCGCGATCTGCCCGCCGGTGCTGGGCCACGAGCCGCGCCCGCTGTGCCAGGCGCTCAACGACAGCAACCTCGAGGACGTCCGGCGCCTCAAGCCCGAGATCGTGGTGCTGTACGCGTTCTGGCACGAGCAGCTGATCCACCAGCGCTACGACATGGCCAACTTCGAGAAGACCATCGAAGCCATCCGCGCGGCCGGTGCCGGCCGGGTCGTGGTCATCGGCGATGCACCGTTCTGGCGTGGGCCGCTGCCCGAAATCCTGCTGAACATCTGGAAACAAGGGCCGCCGCAGAGTACGCCGCCCTTACGCCTCCCTAACTCGTTCCTCGACGATCATATTCAGGCCTATTCGCGCGAGGTGCAGATGCGGACCGAACGGGCGGGAGGCGAGTTCATTTCCGGGCTGGACGTCTTCTGCGACCCCAACGGCTGCCTGACGCGCCTGAACGAGCGGGCGAGTGAACCCACGACCTTCGACTACGGTCACCTGACCGTCGCCGCCTCCAGCCATTTCATCGCACAGATCGCGCCCAGGATTTTCGGGAACCGGTGACATCGGCCCGGGCCACGGGCGCCGATGAACCGAACATGACACGTCAGCGCGCCCGAACGCTCCTGCTGCTCCTGGTCCTGAGCCTGTTGCTGGCTCCCTGGGTCCATTCGATCATCAAGCCGTACCGCATGCGGGTTGACATGGCGTACTACCACGAGATCCCGACGCCGATCTACGTGTACCACTCCAACCGCAAGAACACACCCACCGACTTCAATGACACGCAGGTCGAGGAGATGCACATCGTGCGCAACCAGGAGGCTCCGCCGCCCCTGGCGCTGATCCGCGGCATCGTGCGCTCGACCCGGCCGGTCTCCGGTCTGCGCATCGACCCCGCCACCACGCCCAACCAGATCCAGATGGGTGCCATCACCCTGCACACCCTGACGGGCGTGCACACGCTGACCGTGCAGGAACTGGAACCCCATGTGCGGGCGGGCAACGACATCACCAACGTGCGGATCGACAACGGGGTGCTGCGCTTCGACACCGTCGGCAACGACCCGAACTTCCTGGTGCCGCTTCCTCCCGACATCCTGAAGGTGCCGCAGCGGGTGGTCAACCTCAACTACCTGCTGGCCTGGTTCGTGTCGGCATCGATGGTGGTGTTCGTCGCCGTGGTGATCCGCAAACACCACCTGGGCTTCACCGGCCGGTTCCGCCGCCCGCTGGCGCTGCTCGACGGCAGCACGGCGCGCGGCGCCTGGACCGGACTGGCGCTGGACCTGGCGGTCGGCCTGGTGCTGATCTACATGCTGCTGGAGTTCATCCAGCTCTACACCCACTTCGATCTCAGCCCGGTCACCCAGACCCTCGCCAAAGACGGTGTGGGCAAGGCCGTGCCGATCGAAGTGCGCGAGATGAAGGCCATGGTCCAGCGCCACGGTGACCACGCCTTCGTGCTGGCCGGCGACATGGGCAAGGGCGACGACGAAAGCGAGGTTTTCCAGCGCGCCACCGAATACCTCTACCCCTCGCGCATCGTGCACCAGTCCGAATGGGTGTTCGGGCGGGTGAACGTGCCGCTGGAGCCCCGGTTCGGCCAGTGCCAGCCTGTCGACAAAACAACCAACATCGTGCTGTATGCGTGCCGTCCCTGAATCCGACGACTACCTGATGGCCGGCGCCGTGTTCACGGCGCTGAACCTGCTGAACATGCTGCTGTGGGCCGCGGGCCTCTACCTGCCGGTCTGGGCCTGGGCGGCGGTGCTGCTGCTGTGCCTGTGGCCCGCCCTGCGTCACCAGCGGCTCAACGGGCTGATCGCGGTCGGCCTGATGGTGGTGTTCGTGGTGATTCCGCTGCTGCACCCGGTCACCGGCTGGGACGCGCGCTCGATCTGGCTGTTCCACGCCAAGCGCATCTACCTCGACGGCACGCTCTACGCGCAGCTGGACAACTACGCGCCGTACACCCACAACGAGTACCCGGTGTTGGTACCGGCGATCGCGGCCTCGCTCGCCCGCAGCCTGGGCTACTGGAACGAGATCGTGCCGCGCGCCTCGGTCGCGATTGCGCTGGCCCCGCCGCTGTTCTTCGCCGCCTACCTGTTCCGCTCGCTCGCCGGCTATTGCGCCTGGGTCAGCCTGATGCTGCTGGTCTGCTGGGGCGAGCTGCTCAGCGGCTACATGGACAGCCTGGTCGCGATCCACTTTGGACTGGCGCTGGTGGCCATCGCCGAGGTCTACCGCCGCGGCGCGGACCGCGCGGCGCCGGCACCGACCGGACCGGCCGTGGCGCTGGCGGCGTCGCTGCTGCACCTGCTGTTCCTCAAGAACGAAGGCTCGGTGATGGCCGGCCTGCTGTCGCTGGCGGTGGCGCCCGCGTTCCTGCGCCGGCCCCGGCTGGCCTGGTGCGTCGTGCTGCCCTGGCTGGTGTTTGCCCTGGTCTGGAAGCTGCCGGTCTCGCACGCGGCGATCACCAGCGACCTGCTGCGCAACGGCAGCCTGCTCGAGCGGGGCCTCAAGCGCCTGCAATCGTTCAGCGAGTTCGGCCTCATCCTGCATTTCTTCCGCATCCTGTCGCAGGAGTATTTCGCCATGCTGGCCGTGGTGCTGGTGGTCGTGGCGGCGGGCTGGCGGCGGTTCTGGTTCGCGATTCCTTCGGTCCTGGTGGTGATGGGCTACGTCGCGGTGCTGTTCACCGTGTTCCTGACCACCTACTTCGAGCTGAAGTGGCACCTGGAAACCGCCGCGGACCGGGTGCTGATGGCGTTCGACCTGGGCGCGGCCACCATGCTGCTCTACCTGGTGGTGCTGGGCATCGGGCAGTTGCCGGCGGCCTGGCGCCCCACGACCGATTCGGGCGCCTGAGCCCGCGCGGGGCGGAAAAGCACCGTCCCGACCCCGCTTTTCCGGCGGCTGAGCGCGACCGGGCTGACCACAATGCCCGTATGCACCGCACATCCCCGGAGACCCTCGCGTGAACCCGTCCACCCTGATCGGCATGGTGGGCAGCTTTGCGCTGCTGGCCATCGCCCTGATCTTCGCCTCGGACAAACCGGCCGTCTTCATTGACCCGGCGGCGATCGCCATCGTCCTGGGCGGCACGCTCGCCGCCACCTTCCTGAGCTACCCGATCAGCGAACTGCGCCGCGTGTTCACGCTCGTCGCCCACGCGATGCGCGAGGACAAGCTCGACACCAAGCGCGACATCGAAGACCTGGTGAGCCTGTCCAAGCTCTGGATACAGGGCGACCTGCAGGCGGTCGAGAAATCGCTGGGCTACGTGACCAACCCGTTCCTGCGCACCGGCGTGCAGATGGTGCTGGACCGCACGCCCGAAGAGGAAATCATCGACCTGATGCAGTGGCGCATCGCGCACCTGCGCCAGCGCGAAACCGCCGAGGCCCAGCTGTTCCGCGTCATGGCCGCCTACGCGCCGGCCTTCGGCATGGTGGGCACGCTGCTGGGACTGATCAACCTGATGGGCCTGGTCGGCAGCGGCGACATCGGCACCATCAGCGCGCAGCTGGGCATCGCCTTCATCGCCACGTTCTACGGCGTGCTGCTGGCCAACCTGATCTTCAAGCCGATCGCGGTGAAGCTCGAACGCCGCACCGAGCAGCGCCTGATCCTGATGAACATGATCCTCGAGGGCATCTCGATGATGTGCGTGGGCCGAAGCCCGTCGCTGATGCGCGAGACGCTCAAGGCCTTCGTCGCGCAGTACGACGACGAGATCTACGACGGCAAGGGCAGCAGCCGCGCCAAGGGCCACTGAGCATGGCCGCCGTCTCGCCGACCGCCACCTCTTCGGCGCGCCAGCCGCGCGCCGCCGCACGCGCTGTCGGCCGCTACCGCCGCTGGCACGTCAACACCGTGCCGGTGCAGGAAGACGACATCTGGATGATGACCTACCTCGACGTCTTCACCCTGATGCTGGTGATGATGATCGTGATGCTGGCCTTCGCCGGACCCGGCAAGGGCAAGGACGGCAAGAGCAAGGAAGAATCGCAAGCCGCGCCCACCGCAGCCACTGCCGGCCCGGTGCCGGGCGCACCACCGGCCGCTGCGCCGTCGGGCAGCATCGTGCCGCCACCGCCGAACGCCACCCCCGCCCAGCCCGAACCGGCCAGGCCCACGCCCAAGACCCTCAACGGTTTCGAGCTCGACAAGCTGGGCAGCGACATCGAGGTGCTGATGAACGACGATGCGGTGCGCTTTCGCATCAGCACGGAGCTGCTGTTCGAGTCTGGCAACGCCAACTTCGCCGCCGCGGGGCAACCGGCGCTGGACAAGCTGATCCCGCTGCTCAACGCCGACCCGAACCTGCGCCTGGTGATCGAGGGCCACACCGACGGCATCCCGATCCACACCGAGCGCTTCCCCTCCAACTGGGAGCTCTCGACCGGGCGCGCCGCCGCGGTGGCCCGCTACCTGATCGAACACGGCGTGGCGCCGCAGCGCGTGCAGGCCAGCGGCTTTGCCGACACGCGCCCGCTGGGTTCGCGCGACAACCCGGTCGACCGGGTGCACAACCGGCGGGTGGAACTGACCATGGAACGCCCGGCGGCCGAGAAGAAACCGGCACGCTGACAGCGGCGCTTTGGTAAACTTTGACCCTTTCGTGGGGACGTAGCTCAGCTGGGAGAGCGTCGCGTTCGCAATGCGAAGGTCGGGAGTTCGATCCTCCTCGTCTCCACCACTTCCTTTCAAAAGGCCTCGTCTTCACGAGGCCTTTTTCATGTGCACCCCGTGTCCGGGTCCGCGTCCCGCAGGTTGTCCTGCATGTGGCGCAGCAAGCGCAGCAACTCCTGCCGTTCGCCGTTGTCCAGACCGGCGGCGGCCCGGGCCGAGACCTGGCGCCGCTGGCGCAGCACCGACTCGTGCAGCTGCCGCGCCGCGTCGGTGGGATAGAGCCGGGTCACGCGACGGTCCTTCTCGTCGGGCCGCGCCTCCAGCAGCCCCCGCTCCCTGAGCACCGCGATCAGCCGCGCCAGCTGCCCCTTGTCGCGCCCGGAATGCTCGACCAGATCGCTCTGTGTGGCGCCCGGCCGGCGAACGAAGAAGCCCAGCGCACGCCCTTCCATCGGGTGCAGGCCGTCGTCGGGCATGTGCCGGCGCTGTTGCGAACGCGCCAGGTGCATCAACTCGTGCACCGCTTCCATCAGGTCGTCGTCGGGGTGTTTTTTCATGATGGTTGACTTTATCAACTTCATTCGACAGAATAGATGACATTATCAACCATATGCCTTTGTCTTCATGTCATTCCTTTCCCGACCCGACGACCGCCAGCCCGGCCTGATCCGTCGCGTGCGCCACGAACTGGTGCGCCGCGACGTGCGCGTGCTCCGCACCGAACGCCTGAGCCCCGGCCTGCAGGCCGTCACCTTCGGCGGCGCCTCGCTCGCCGGCTTCACCTCGCTCTCGTTCGACGACCACCTGAAGTTCATCTTCAGCGACGCCCATGGCCAGGAGCAGCGGCGCGACTACACGCCGCGGCACTTCGACGCCAGCAAAAACGAGCTGACCCTGGTGTTCGCGCTGCACGACGGCGGCGCCGCCAGCGACTGGGCGCAGCGCGCGCAGGTCGGCGATGCCGCCGTGATCGGCGGACCGCGCGGCTCCATGGTCATTCCCGACCACCTCGACTGGTACCTGCTGGCTGGCGACGCCACCGCCCTGCCCGCGATGGCCCGCCGGCTGGAAGAGTTGCCCGCGGCCGCCCGGACCGTGGTGCTGCTGCAGACCGGTGACGCCCAGGACCAGAACCTGCTGCCCGCGCGGGCCGGACTGACCCGCCAGTGGCTGCCCGACACGGCTGCGCTGATCGAAGCCACGCGCCATGTGGCGCTACCGGATGGTGAAGGTTTCGTCTGGTGCGCGGGCGAAGCCGGCACGATGGCGCAGTTGCGCGATGTGCTGATCACCGAGCGCGGTCTGGCGCGCACCCACGTCAAGGTTTCGGCCTACTGGAAGCCCGGCGCCAGCGACTTCCACGAAGACCTGACCTGAGCCGGCCTTCGCCAGCGATCCGAAAGCTCAGCGCGGCGCGACGAGATCGATGCGCCGCTGGATGCGTGCGGCGTCGTCGGCCTTGCCCGCCGCCTGAGCCTGCTTGAGCTGCACGCCCAGCCAGGCCAGCAGCGGACGCCGCCAGCCGCGTTGCGAGGCGGTGTCCACCGCCGCATCCACCACGGCAGGAGAAGCCACCCCACGCCGCATCAGCACGCCCGCCGCGATCAGCCGCGACACCGGGTCTGTGATGCCGGCCATATCACCGCCGGCCACCCCCACCAGCCCCTTGTGCGGCGCCGGCAACAAGGCGGCATCGTCGGCCGTGGCCTGACCGCCGAGGTACCGCGCATAGGCTTTCTCGGCCGCCACCGCGTCGGCCGCCACCGCGTCGTAACCCGCGCAGGGCTCGAACACCAGGGCCGCCACGCGGGTCGCGCAGCGTGTCAGCTCCAGCCGGGCGACCAGCGCAGGCTGCCCGGTGCGCAGGACTTCGCTGCGCGCGCGCGCGAACTCGGTCTCTTCGATCTTCTGGTTGCCGCTGAGCCAGGCCTCGGTGGCCCGGTCGACACTGCCCTTGGCGTTCATCTGCCAGTCGGGCGGCGGCGGTGTGCTGCCGCAGGCCGCGAGCAGGGCCGCCAATACAAACCACGGGAAGCGCAGGACGTGTTTCATTTCAGTTCGATCTGGGCGTCGCGCTTGAGCGGCCACAGGCGGTTGACCTCGTTGATCAGCGACTCGACCTTGCGCAGGCTGGCGTCGACCTCGGCACGCAGCTGGCCCAGGTCGGCGGTCGCTTCGCGGGTGTTGGCGGCGATGCCCTGGGCGTCGACCAGCAGCTTGTCGACCTTCTGCAGACTGCCGCGGGCCTCGCCGAGCAGACCGTCGAGCTGCTTGACCGTGCCGCGCGCGTCCTGCACCAGACCGCCATCGGTGCTGCCGCCCGGGCCGGCGCCCTGGCCGAACACCTGGCGATCGGCATTGGCGACCAGACCGTCGAGCCGGGCCGTGAGCTTGTCCACCTTGGCCAGCAGCGCATTGGCCCGCTCCACCGCTTCGATCACCTTCTTCGCGTCGGCGTCGTTGCCGAACAGCGCGCCCATCGCGCCCTGCGGCCCGTTCAGCCGGGCGGCCGTGCCCTGCAGATGCACCAGGCTCTGCGGCAGCGGCGCGTCGGCGGCGGTCAGGGCATTGAGGTTGCCCACCAGCTCCTTGACCGAGGCCACGATGCCCGGAATCTCGGCGGCGGCGTCGCCGCTGAGCACCTGCCGCACGGCGCCCTCTTCCAGCGGCGGATCGGTCAGCACGCCGCTGTAGGCGCGGATCTTGGTGCCGCCGACCAGCGCCTTCTCCATCGTGAAGATGCTGGAGCTGCGCAGCCACTTCGCGTCCTTCACCGGCACGTCGACCAGGAAATGCACATTGCCGTCGTCGGCCAGTTCGATGCGCCCGACCCGACCGATCGGAAAGCCGGCGAAGGTCACGTTCATGCCCACCGCGACACCCTCGGAATCGGGTGCGACCAGCACCAGCCGCTGCGTGCGCTCGAAGGCGCCGCGCGCATAGGCCACATACAGCGCCGACCCGACCACCAGCGACAGCAGGAACATCAGCAGCAGCGCAGCCTTGAACTCCAGGTTCTTCACCGGCGGCGGAGCGGGCTCGAGCGGGGGCGGCGTCTCGGGGGCATTCATCGGTTGTTGGTCCATCGGTCAGTAGTAGTTGCCCAGCAGCGAGACGACCTCGACGATCAGCAGCACCGACAGCAGGCGCGCGAACTCGGTGATGTCGCTCAGCCGGCCGTAGCCGCCCATCAGGTCGCGGCGGGCGCTGGCGGCCAGGGGCACGATCGCCACCGCCAGGCTGAAGAACAGGGTCTTGAGCCCGAAGATCAGGGTCACGGCCGGCGTGAACACCTGGCCCACGGCGCGGGTGTAGGCCGGCAGGCCCCAGTGCGAAAAACCATAGACGTTCAGGTAGGTCAGCACCAGCGCGATCACGCAGCTGACCGCCGCCAGCAACAGCACCGAGAACACCCCCGCCAGCGCGCGCGGCAGCAGCTCGCTGCGAAGCAGGGTCTGTTCGTCGTGTTTCACCCCGTTGCGGTGCTGCTGCGCCAGCAGCCGCCGGATACGCTGGGCCTCGGGCATGGTGTGGCGCAGCGCCACGAACATCGCCGCATACAGCGGAATCAGCTCCAGCACCAGGGTGCGCACCAGCACCTCCAGCGCGTACTGCGAGAGACCGTAGCTGTAAGCGGTGGCGACCACGATGCGGATCAGCACCAGGCTCAGCAGCGCCGACAGCGTCAGGAACCAGGTCAGCAGCGGCGCCGACGCGGTGTAGATCTGGCGCAGCACGGCGCTGCGCTGCGCACCCTGCGCGTAGCTCGACGGCACCAGCGCCAGCACCATCACCTGCGCGCCCAGCAGCAGCACATGCCACCACGCCGCCCACGAGGCACGGATGCGGCGCGACCAGGCGCCGAGCGAGCGGTCGAGCGCGGTGGAGGCGAAGGGTGAGCCGGACATGCGGTTGATGATAGCCCGCGACACCCAGGCGACAGCCCGGGCACGCGGCATGGTGAAAACGCCCATGGCAAACGGGCGCGGCTGGTTTTCAATGGGGTGATCTTGCCCCGGCCGCCCGGCCCCCGCTGTAACAGGAGATTTCGCCCATGTCCGCTGCCGCCGCCCTCCCCGCCATCGCCCCCGCCGTGCGCCGCCAGACCATCGCCGACGCGCTGCACCGCACCGCCCTGCGCCTGCCGGCCAAGACCGCCATCACCTGCGGCGCCACGACCTGGACCTACGCCGAATTCGACGCCCTGGTCACGCGGCTGGCCGCCGGCCTGCACAAGATCGGCGTGGGCGAAGGCGACAAGGTGGCCGTGCTGGCGCGCAACTCGCACGGCTTCGCGGCGCTGCGCTTTGCACTGGCCCGCCGCGGCGCGGTGCTGGTGCCGATCAACTTCATGCTCAAGGCCGAAGAGGTCGCCTACATCCTGCGCCACGCCGGCGCCCGCACGCTCGCCACCGACAGCGGCCTGGCCGGGCTCGCCCGCGAGGCCTCGGCGCTGGAAACGCAGGTGCAGCAGTTCGTCTGGCTGCCCAGCGAAGACCCGAGCGAGCCGGCGCCGAACATGCACCGTTTCGACGAGCTCGCTGCCTGCACCGACCCGCTGCCCGAGGTGCGCACGCAGAGCCACGACCTGGCCCAGATCGTCTACACCAGCGGCACCGAGTCCATGCCCAAAGGCGCCATGCTCACGCACGACGCTGTGCTCTGGCAGTACGTCAGCTGCGTCATCAACGCCGAGGTGGCCGAGACCGACCGCACGCTGCACGCCCTGCCGCTCTACCACTGCGCCCAGCTGGACGTGTTTTTCGGCCCGGCGATCTACATCGGCAGCAGCAACGTCATCACCGGCAAGCCCACGCCGGACAACCTGCTCGCCCTGCTGGAGCAGCACCGCATCACCAGCTTCTTCGCGCCGCCCACCGTCTGGATCGCGCTGCTGCGCTCGCCGCTGTTCGACGCCGAGAAGCTCCAGCACCTGGCCAAGGGCTACTACGGCGCGTCCATCATGCCGGTCGAGGTGCTGAAGGAACTGGCGGCGCGATTGCCCAGGGTGCGGCTGTGGAACCTCTACGGCCAGACCGAGATTGCGCCGCTGGCGACCATGCTCGGCCCGGATGACCAGCTGCGCAAACCCGGCTCGTGTGGCAAGGCAGTGATCAACGTCGAAACCCGCGTGGTCGACGACGACATGCAGGATGTGGCCGTGGGCGAGGTCGGCGAGATCGTGCACCGCTCGCCCCACCTGATGCTCGGCTACTTCAACGACCCCGACAAGACCGCCGCCAGCTTCAGCGGCGACTGGTTCCACAGCGGCGACCTCGCCACCATCGACGCCGAGGGCTACATCACCGTCGTCGACCGCAAGAAGGACATGATCAAGACCGGCGGCGAAAACGTCGCCAGCCGCGAGGTCGAAGAAATGGTCTACCGCCTGCCGGCCGTGAGCGAAGTCGCGGTGATCGGATTGCCCGACCCGAAATGGGTCGAAGCGGTGACAGCCGTGATCGTGGTCAAGGCCGGGCAAACACTGACCGAAGAAGAAGTGATCGCGCATTGCAATGCCCACATGGCGCATTTCAAATGCCCCAAACGCGTGGTGTTCACCGACGCGCTGCCGAAGAATCCGAGCGGGAAGCTGCTGAAAAGGGAGTTGCGGCGAAGCTACACCGACTGAGTCGAAGACAAAGTCAGCGCCCAAGCCACGGACTCACGCACTGTGGCATCCCCATGCCCTGACCGCGCCACCAGCGCAGCCCGCACCCCGGCGTCCTCCCCAGCCCGCAATGCATTCCCCATCGCCACCGCGATGTTGCGCAGCCACCGGGCATGCCCGATCCGCCGGATCGGGCTGCCTTCGGTGCGGCGCAGGAATTCTTCTTCGCTCCAGCCGAACAGCTCGACCAGGGTCGCGCCGCTGAGGCCTTCGCGCGGGTCGAAGTCGGGCAGCGGGCTGCGCTGCGCGAACTTGTTCCACGGGCAGACGAGCTGGCAGTCGTCGCAGCCGTAGATGCGGTTGCCGATCAGCGGGCGCAGCTCTTCGGGGATCGGCCCTTCGTGTTCGATGGTGAGGTAAGAGATGCAACGGCGTGCGTCGAGCCGGTGCGGGCCGACGATGGCCTGCGTGGGGCAGACGTCGATGCAGGCGCTGCAGGCGCCGCAGTGGTCGCTGACCGCCTCGGTGGGCGGCAGGGCGAGGTCGACGTAGATCTCGCCGAGGAAGAACATCGAGCCGCCTTCGCGGCTGAGGATCAGCGTGTGTTTGCCGCGCCAGCCCTGGCCGCTGCGGCGGGCAAGTTCGGCTTCGAGCACGGGCGCGGAGTCGGTGAAGACGCGGTGGCCCAGCGGGCCGACGGCGGCGGCGATGCGTTCGGCCAGTTGCTGCAGGCGGTTGCGCAGCACCTTGTGGTAATCGCGCCCCCGGGCATAGACCGAGACGATGGCTTCGCCGGGGCGTTGCAGGCGCTGCAGTTCCTGCGCCTGCCAGCCGCCCCGCGTGTCGTGCGGCAGGTAATCCATGCGCGCGGTGATGACGCTGGCGGTGCCGGGCACCAGCTCGGCCGGGCGCGCGCGCTTGAGGCCGTGGCGCGCCATGTAGTCCATGCTGCCGTGAAATCCGGCCGCGAGCCAGGCTTCGAGGCCCGGCTCGGCGCTGGAGAGGTCGATGCCGGCCACGCCGATTTGGGAGAATCCGAGTTCCCGGCCCCAGGCCTGAACCTGAGTCATCAGTTGAGCAGCATCGAATCCGGATCGCATCTTCCGCCCATTGTAGGAACGCCCGCCCCCGCCGAGCCCTTGGCGCGCTGGGACGGCCGCTGGGCGGACGAGGCTGGCACGGCGGCCTTTGCACAGCGTCTGGCCGCGTGCCCAGCGATCACCCGCGCGACGATCACGCTGGCCGGCGATCTCGGCGCGGGCAAGACGACCTTCGTGCGCCACCTGCTGCGCGCGCTGGGCGTGACCGGGCGCATCAAGAGCCCGACCTATGCCGTGGTCGAGCCGCACCGCGCCGAGGCCGGGCCGCACGGGCCGCTGTCGGCCTGGCACTTCGACTTCTACCGTTTCGGCGATCCGCGCGAGTGGGAAGACGCGGGTTTCCGGGAACTGTTCGCGAGCGCGGGCCTCAAGCTGGTCGAGTGGCCCGAGCACGCGGCCGGGCTGATGCCGGCGGTCGACGCGGCCCTGGAGATCGGCCCGGAGGAAACGCCCGGTGACGAATCCGACGGCACGGATGCCCCGCGCCGTGTGACCATGCAGGCCTTCACCGACACCGGCTGCCAGCTGCTGGCCGCCCTAGCCCCATGACGGACGCATGACCGAACCCGTTCACCACCCCGACCGCCGCCGCCTGCTCAAGGCGGGCACGCTGGTGCTGCTGATCGGCGCGCCGCACCTGGCCCACGCGGGCCGCGTCGTCGCTGTGCGCATCTGGCCGGCGCAGGACTACACCCGCGTCACGCTCGAATCCGAAGGCGAGCTCAAGGCCCGCAAGACCGAAGCGCTGGAATCCCGCCTGACCGTCGACATCGAAGGCATCGACCTGCTGGACGGCATGCGCGAGCTGATCGGCAAGCTGCAGCCCGACGACCCCAACATCGCCGCGATCAAGGTCGCGCCGGTCAGCCCCAACGTGGCGCGGCTGACCATGGACCTGAAAAAGCCGATCAAGCCGCAGGTGTTCAACCTGCAGCCGGTCGCGGCCTACCAGCACCGGCTGGTGTTCGACCTCTACCCCGCGCAGACGGTCGACCCGCTGGAAGAATTGATCCGCCAGCGCGCGCTGACGGTGGACGAAGCCTCGGCCCGCGCGGCCGAACTGCTGGGCGCGGAACTCAAGGCCGACACGCCCTCCGCGGCACCAGCGACCGCCGACGACCCGCTGGGCGAGCTGATCGCCGGGCGCGGACGCCCGACACCGCCGAAAACCACGGACGCCGGCAAGACAGCGCCCAAGGGCGACCCCAGAGCCGACACCAAGGCAGACGCCAAAACCGACCCGAAAGCCGACAGCAAGCCGTCGGGCAGCGGCAAGGCAGAGCGCCTGATCATCGTGGCGCTCGACCCCGGCCACGGCGGCGAAGACCCGGGCGCCACCGGTCCCGGCGGCACGCAGGAAAAAGATGTGGTGCTGCTGGTCGCGCAGAAGCTGCGCGAGCGCATCAACGCCGCCAAGGTCAACGGCAACCCGATGCGCGCCTACATGACGCGCGACGCCGACTTCTTCGTGCCGCTGGGCACGCGGGTGCAGAAGGCGCAGCGCGTGCGCGCCGACCTGTTCATCAGCATCCACGCCGACGCCTTCCTGACCCCGCAGCCGCAAGGCGCCAGCGTGTTCGCGCTCAGCACCAAGGGCGCCAGCAGCGCCACCGCGCGCTGGATGGCCAACAAGGAAAACGCGGCCGACCTGATCGGCGGCATCAACGTCAAGGTCAAGGACGCCACGCTGCAGCGCACCCTGCTGGACATGAGCACCACGGCGCAGATCAAGGACAGCCTCAAGCTGGGCAGCGCGATGCTGGGCGAGGTGGGCCGCGTGGGCAAGCTGCACAAGGGCAGCGTGGAGCAGGCGGGCTTTGCGGTGCTCAAGGCGCCCGACATTCCGAGCGTGCTGGTCGAGACCGCCTTCATCAGCAACCCCGACGAAGAAGCGCGGCTGCGCAGCGACGACTACCAGGAGAAGCTGGCCGACGCCCTGCTCAAGGGCATCGTCAAGTACTTTGCGGCGAATCCGCCGCTGGCGCGCAAGCAGCAGGCCTGATCAGGCCTCGGCCGCCAGGCGCGCCTTCTCGGCGCGGTGTGCGCGCCAGGCGCCGAAGGCCGCGATCAGGCCCGGCACGAAGATCAGCGCCCAGATGATCTTGGACAGGTTGGCCTGCACCCAGGGCAGGTTGCCAAAGAAATAGCCCGCCGCGGTCAGGCCGATCACCCACAGCGCGCCGCCGGTGACGTCAAAGAAGGTGAACTTGCTGCGCGTCATCTGCGCGACGCCGGCCACGAAGGGCGCGAAGGTGCGCACGAACGGCATGAAGCGGGCCATCACGATGGTGATGCCGCCGTAGCGCTCGTAGAAGTTGTGGGCCTGGTTGAAGGCGTTCTTGTTGAAGAAGCGCGAGTTCTCCCACTGGAACACCTTGGGCCCGAAAAACCGCCCGATGGTGTAGTTGGTCTGGTTGCCCAGGATCGCCGCTGCCAGCATCAGGCCGGCCGCCACCGGATACTCCATCAGCCCCACGCCGCACAGCGCACCGACGATGAACAGCAGCGAGTCGCCCGGCAGGAAGGGCATCACGACCAGGCCGGTCTCGACAAAGATGATCAGGAACAGCAGCGCGTAGACCCAGTTGCCATAGGTTTGCACGAAGGCCTGCAGGTGTTTGTCCACGTGCAGCACGAAGTCGAGAAGGTAGAGGACGAATTCCATAACCAGCGATTATCCCCGGCGCACCTTATGCATTCCCGGCGCCTAGAATGCCCCGGGTGAACGCCCCCCACCCCGCCCCCCGACGCCCCATCCGTGAACTGCCCGACGAGCTGATCAGCCAGATCGCCGCCGGCGAAGTCGTCGAGCGGCCGGCCTCGGTGGTGCGCGAACTGGTGGACAACGCGCTGGACGCCGGCGCCGCGCAGATCACCGTGCGGCTGCAGGCCGGCGGCATCCGGCTCATCAGCGTCGAGGACGACGGCATCGGCATCCTGCGCGACGAACTGCCGACCGCGCTCAAGCGCCACGCCACCAGCAAGATCGCCAGCCTGCACGACCTCGAAGCCGTGGACACCATGGGTTTCCGCGGCGAGGCGCTGGCCGCGATCTGCTCGATCGCCGAGGTCTCGGTGCTGACCCGCACCGACGAAGGCCATGACGGCAAGACTTCGCACGGCTGGCTGCTGGATGGCCGCAGCGGCGAGCTGCAGCCCACCGCCCGCGCGCGCGGCACCACGGTCGAGGTGCGTGAACTCTTCTTCGCCACGCCCGCGCGCCGCAAGTTCCTCAAATCCGAAAGCACCGAGCTGGCCCACTGCATCGAGGCCGTGCGCCGCCACGCGCTGGCCCGGCCCGAGGTCGGCTTCGCGATCTGGCACGACGGCAAGCTGGTCGCGCAGTGGCGCGCGGTGGCGCCCGACCTGGCCGGCGGCGAACATGTGCTGGACGCGCTGCGCCGCCGCCTGGCCGATGTGCTGGGCGAGGAATTCATCGAGCAGGCCGTGGCGGTGAACTGGCCCGCCGACGACGCGCCGGGCGCCCTCGGCAGCAGCGACGGCGTGCAGCGCCTGCGCGTCTGGGGTTTCGCGGGGGTGCCCGACGCGGCGCGCTCGCGCGGCGACTGGCAGTTTGCCTACGTCAACGGCCGCTTCGTGCGCGACAAGGTCATCACCCACGCCGCCCGCAGCGCCTACGAAGACGTGCTGCACGGCCACCGCCAGCCGGTCTACGCGCTGTACGTGAGCATCGACCCGACGCGGGTCGACGTGAACGTGCACCCGACCAAGATCGAGGTCCGTTTCCGCGACAGCCGCGAGGTGCACCAGGCGGTGCGGCACGCGGTCGAGAGCGCCTTGGCCGCACCCCGTTCGGCCCATGCACCGGCGGTCCCGGTGTCCGCTGCGGTGCCCGCCGAGACGGACACCAGCTTCCTGGCCGCCCAGCCACGACAGCAGCCCCTGCCCTGGCGTCCCGACGCGCCGCAGGTCGGCCAGCGGGTGAGCGATCTCGAAGCGCTCTGGCGGCCGTCCGAACGGGTCAGTGCGCCGCTGGATGCGCCCGACGTCCGCCGCGCCGGGCCGGTGTTCTCGCCCGGTCCCGCCGCGCAGGCGGCCCCGGCGCCGCTGCCCGACGGCGAATGGCCGCTGGGCCGCGCGGTGGCGCAGCTGCACGGCGTCTACATCCTGGCCGAGAACGCGCAGGGGCTGGTCGTGGTCGACATGCACGCCGCCCACGAGCGCATCGTCTACGAGCGCCTCAAGCAGCAGCTCGACGCGCATCAGATCAGCAGCCAGCCGCTGCTGATCCCGGCCACGTTTGCGGCCACGCCCGAAGAAGTCGCCACCGCCGAAAGCACGGCCGAGGTGCTGGCCACGCTCGGCCTGGAGATCGTGCCGTTTTCGCCGAAGACGCTGGCCGTGCGTGCGGTGCCGACCACGCTCGCCGCGGGCGATCCGGTCGAGCTCGCGCGCAGCGTGCTCGCCGAACTCGGCCAGCACGACGCCTCGACGGTGGTCCAGCGCGCGCGCAACGAACTGCTCGCCACCATGGCCTGCCACGGCGCGGTGCGCGCCAACCGGCGCCTGACGCTGGACGAGATGAACGCGCTGCTGCGCCAGATGGAAGTGACCGAGCGCAGCGACCAGTGCAACCACGGCCGGCCGACCTGGCGCCAACTGGGCATGAAAGACCTCGACGCGCTGTTCCTGCGCGGGCGCTGACGCTCATGGCAACCGCCGATCCGACCCTGCTGCACCACATCTTCTGGCGCTGCCTGGACGGCCCGCACCGGCACCTGTCGCAGGCGCTGGGTGGGGCCCGGCGCTACCGCGCCGGCTATTCGCCCATTGCCGCCTTCGCCGATCCGTCGGCGCCCGACCTCGACAGCCTGGCGGCGCTGAGCGCGCCGGGCGAATCGTTTTACGTCGCGGGCTGGAACGGCACCGGGGTCTCGCCCGACTGGCAAATCGAGGTCGACGCGACCATGGTCTGCATGGCCTGGGATGGCGGGCCGGTGCCCGAACCCGTGACGCTGGGCTGCCGCCCGCTCGGCGCCGACGACCTGCCCGCCGTGATGGCGCTGGTGGACCTCACCCGCCCCGGACCGTTCGGCCCGCACACCCTGTCAATGGGCGAATTCCTCGGGCACTTCGCGCCCGACGGCACGCTGGTCGCCATGGCTGGCGAGCGCACCCGGGCCGGCGCCTGGCACGAGGTCAGCGGCATCTGCACCCACCCCGACCACCAGGGCCAGGGCCTGGGCCGCGCGCTGACCCACGAGGTCGTGCGGCGCCAGCTGCTGCGCGGGGAGACGCCCTTCCTGCACGCCATGGCCAGCAACGCGACCGCCCGGGCCATGTACCGCCGGCTGGGCTTTCGCGAACGGCTGGAGACGCCGATCCGCGTGCTGCGGCGGCTCAGTCCAGCGTCTGCCGGTAGCGCTTGAGCGCGACCGTGCCGGCCACCGCCATGAACAGCAGCATGGGCCAGAGTTCGGTCCACATCTGCGGCGGACCGCTGCCCTTGAGCATGATGCCGCGCACGATGCGCAGGAAGTGCGTCAGCGGCAGCACCTCGCCCAGGTGCTGCGCCCACAGCGGCATGCCGCGGTAGGGAAACATGAAGCCCGAGAGCAGCATCGAGGGCAGGAAAAAGAAGAAGGTCATCTGCACCGCCTGCAGCTGGTTGCGCGCGACGGTCGAGAAGGTGAAGCCGACCGCGAGGTTGGCGACGATGAAGACCCCGATCATCGCCATCAGCAACGCGAAGCTGCCCACCATCGGCACCTGAAACAGCAGCATGGCCGCGCCCAGGATCACCGCCAGCTGCACGTAGCCGATCACCACATACGGCAGGATCTTGCCGACCATCACCTCGAACGGACGCACCGGCGTGGCCAGCAGGTTCTCCATGGTGCCGCGCTCGCGCTCGCGGGTCATCGCCAGCGAGGTCAGCATCACCATGGTCATGGTCAGGATGGTGCCGATCAGGCCGGGCACGATGTTGTAGCGCGAGAGGCCTTCGGGGTTGTAGCGGCGGTGAATGCGCAGCTCGAACGGCGCTGGCGCCTTCTGCTGTGCTCGCAGCGGACCCACGAGGTCGTGGCGCAGCGCCTGGCTGGTCATCTCGCCCAGCGCGGCGATGGCGTTGCCCGAGGCCGAGGGGTCGGTGGCGTCGACCGCGACCAGCACCGCCGGCCGCTCGCCGCGCACCACCGCGCGGCTGAAATCGGCCGGGATCTCGATCACGAACTGCACCTGGCCGCTGGCCATCAGAGCGTCGGCCTCGGCCGGCGAGGTGCCCTGGTGCACCAGCTTGAAGTAACCGCTGTTCTGCAGCGCCGCGACCAGGCTGCGTGCCTGCGGCCCGGCATCGGCCGCGACCACCGCGGTCGGCAGGCCTCTGGGGTCGGTGTTGATGGCGTAACCGAACAGCACCAGCTGCAGGACCGGAATGCCCACCGCCATCGCGAAGGTCAGGCGGTCGCGCAGCATCTGCTGGAACTCCTTGACGAAGACCGCCCAGGTGCGGGCCGGCGAGAAGCGGCTCATGGCCGGGCGCCCGGTCGGGCGTCGGTTGCGAAGTTGTCGTGCGCGCCGTCGATCAGGCCGATGAACACGTCTTCCAGCGTGGCGCGGCTGGGCTGCAACTGCAGGCCCGCTTCTTCGCGCAGCGGCGCCAGCGTCTGCGCCAGCAGGGCCGCGTCGTGCCCGGCCACATGCAGCGTGTTGCCGAACGCGACCACGCTCTGCACCCCCGGCCGACCACGCAGGCGCGGCACCCAGGCCCCGGCCTGCTCGCCTTCGAGCGACCAGACCGACAGGCCCGCGCCGTCGACGATCTCGCGCTCGCTGCCGCGCGCCAGCACGTGGCCGTAGGCGATGTAGACCAGGTCGTGGCAGCGCGCCGCTTCGTCCATGTAGTGGGTCGAGACCAGCACCGTGATGCCCTGTGCGGCCAGGGTGTGGATCTCGTCCCAGAAATCGCGCCGGGCCTTCGGATCGACGCCGGCCGTGGGCTCGTCGAGAAGCAGCAGGCGCGGTTCGTGGATCAGGCAGGCGGCGAGTGCCAGCCGCTGCTTCCAGCCGCCCGAGAGCGCGCCGGCGAGCTGGTGCTGCCGGCTCTGCAGTCCCAGGCGTTCGAGCGAGCGGTCGACCGCTTCAGGGCGCCTGGGCAGCTCGAACAGCCGCGCCACGAAGTCGAGGTTCTCGCGGATCGAGAGGTCTTCGTAGAGGCCGAACTTCTGCGTCATGTAGCCGACCTGGCGCTTGATCGCGGCGGCCTCTTTGCGGAAGTCCAACCCCAGGCACTGGCCTTCGCCCGCGTCGGGCCGCAGCAGGCCGCAGAGCATGCGGATGGTGGTCGTCTTGCCGCTGCCGTTGGGACCGAGGAAACCGCAGATGCGGCCCTGCCCGACCTGCAGCGACACGTTGTCGACCACCGCGCGGCCGCCATAGCGCTTGGTCAGGCCACGCACGTCGATGGCCAGCGGCGTGGCGTTCACGGACGGCCCTTCTGCGCGGCGGGGTCCACCGCCACGTCCAGCGGCTGCCCGGGCCGCAGGCGCACCGCCGCGGCCGGCTCGGGACGTGCCTCGACCAGATAGACCAGGCGCGCACGCTGGGCGTTGGAATAGATGACCGGCGGCGTGAATTCGGGCGCGGTGCCGATGCGGCTGATGCGCGCCGCCACCGGCTCGCCACAGCCGTCGCACGACAGGCGCACGCCCTGCCCCAGCGAGATCTGCGCCAGCTGGTCCTCGGGCACATAGAAACGCGCCTTGAGCGAACCGGGCGGCAGCAGCGAGAGCACCGGCTGGCCGGCCGCGACGTATTCGCCCTGCCGGTAGAACACCTCGGCCACCTGCGCGTCGGTCGGCGCGCTCTGCTGTTTCTGTGCCACCCGCCATTCGGACTGGCGCAGCGACTGGCGCGCCGACTCGGCCTGGGCCTGCGCAGCCACACGCTCGTCGTTGCGGGCCGGCAGCGTGGCCACGCGCAAGGCGTTCTCGAGCTCGGCCACCTTCGCGTCCGCCTGCCGCAGCGTGGCGGCGGCGCTGTCGAGCTGCGCCGCGGAGACAAAGCCGCGGTCGACCAGCTCCTTCTGCCGCTGCCAGGCCGAGCGCGCCAGCACCGCCTGCGCCCGCGCCTGCTCCAGCTGCGCGCGGATCACGGCCAGCTCTTCCGGCCGGCGGCCCTTGGCGATGTTCTCGGCCTGCGCATCGCTGGCCTTCACCCGCGCCTGCGCCTCGTCGGCGGCCGCCTGCTCGGCCAGCGCGTCGAGCGCAAACAGCGGGGCCCCCTGCCTGACCTGGTCACCGGCGCGGACCGCCAGCCGGTCGAGCCGGCCGGCGATGGGTGCGGCGAGGTAGACATAGTCGCCCTCGGCGTAGCCGGACCAGCCCGTGGCCGCCGGTTGCCCGCAGGCCGCGAGCGACCCGGCGACGACCAGGAACAGAAAACGCCTGCGCTTCATGGGCCATCCTCTCTGGCGCACCCCGCCAGCTTCATCGATGGATTATTGCCCCGGGGTGGGCCATGCGGTTTTCACACGGCGACACACCGGCGGCTCCGCCCGGCAGCGCTGTCGCAAGGGCTCAGGTCGTGTAGTCGCCACTGGCCTCGGGCTGGAACAGGATCGCGAGCACCCGCGCCTGGCGCTGTTCGCCCTGCGGGGTGCGCCAGCGGGCCCGTGCGCCGACCCGCAGACCCAGCAGGCTCGCGCCCAGCGGCGAGAGCACCGAAATGAAGCCCTGGGCGGGTTCGGCGTCCTGCGGATAGCAGAGCGTGAGCCGGCGGGGCCGGTCCGCCCCGGCCTCCAGAAGATCGATCTGCGAATACATCGTGACGACGTCGGGCGGCACGACGGGCGAGGCCACCTGCTCGGCCAGTTCCAGCACATCCGGGAAACCTGCCGGCATGTGGCTGGTGCCGAGCTTGTGCAGACGGACGAAGTCGAGTTCGGTGACGATGCGGTCGACGCCGAGGGAAAAAGACATGGCAACTCCAGAAAGGAAACATCCCGGCCGGTGTGGCGGCGGGACGGATTGGCGCTCTGGGGAGGGGCCCGGCGATCGCGCGTGGCGCGAACAATGAACAGAGGATCGCCGGGCTCAGGAATCTGCGGCGGTGCGGCAGATTCCGGTGTGCGGCCGGCAGCGCCCGACCCCGCCCCGGCACAGGGCCATCGGTGCCGCGGGCAGAACAACAGGGGTGGGGGCCGGAGTGACCATGGGCGGCACTGTAGGAGATGCCCCTGACGGTGTCAAACCCCCGGTCCGCCGAAATGAACTTTCCCGACGTTGAGGCATCCTTCACCGGGATGAAACGCCTGCTCGCCCTCCTGTTGCTCGCCGCCGCCGTGCTGTCGGGCTGCGCTTCGCTCGATGAACGCCAGCGCGGCTGGATCTTCCAGCCGTCCGACCGGACCTGGTGGCGGGGCGAAGAAGCGGCACAGGGCATGCAGGACGTGTGGATCGATTTCGCTTCGCAGGAGACCGGGAACGCGGCGCGGCTGCATGGCCTGTGGGCCGCGGACGAGCACTTCGCGAAAAACCCGAAGGCACCCGTGCTGCTCTACCTGCACGGCGCGCGCTACAACGTGGTGGGCTCCGCGTTCCGTGCGCGGCAGATGCAGGCGCTGGGCTTCTCGGTGCTGGCGATCGACTACCGGGGTTTCGGCAAGAGCTCGCCCGCCCTGCCCTCCGAATCCCTGGCCTACGAAGACGCCCGCGCCGCCTGGGACTGGCTGGCGAAACAGTATCCCGACCGGCCGCGCTACATCTTCGGCCACTCGCTGGGCGGCGCGATCGCGATCGACCTGGCGGCCCGGGTGCCCGACGAGGCCGGCACCCTGGTCGAAGGCACCTTCACCTCGATCCCCGACGTGGTGGCCTCCTACAAATGGGGCTGGCTGCCACTGGGGCCGCTGATCACGCAGCGCTTCGACGCGATCGATCGCGTGGCGCAGATCGGCTCGCCGTTGCTCGTGGTGCACGGCAGCGAAGACGCCACCATCAAGCCCGAACTGGGCCGGCGGCTCTACGACGCGGCGACGGGGAAGAAGAGCTTCGTGCTGGTCGAAGGCGGTTCGCACCACAACACCAACACCATGGGCCAGCCGCAGTACCGCGTGGCGCTGGCCGAGTTGTTCGGGCTGCGCTGAGCCCTTCCCCGCGTTCAGGTCGCCAGCGGAATCGGCGCCTTGAGGTCCAGGCCCGCGAACTCGCAGCCGCGGCGGTAGTCGAGCATGTGCTTGCGGGTCCACTGCACGGCGCGCTCGGCATCGTGCGCGCGCAGCGCGTCCAGCACCTCGCGGTGCGCCTGCAGCAGGCGCTCGCCCGACTGCGGCAAGGCCGGCGCAATCGCCGCGTAGCCCGCGCGCATCAGCTGGCTCACCGGCGCCCGCGCCAGCTGCAGCGCGGGGTTGTGCGTGGCCTCGGCCACCAGGGTCTGAAACTCGATCGTGCCGTTGACCAGCGAGCCGTTGGCCGCCGGGCCGCCGGCCACGATCGCGGCGGTGTGCTCGACGTTGGCCTGCAACGCCGACAGCTCTTCTTCGGTAATGCGCTCGGCCGCCAGCTGGGCGCACAGCGGCTCCAGCGAACTGGCGACTTCCCAGACATCGCCGAAGGTCACCTGGCGCATCCGCAGCGCGCGCTCGGCGGCGTTGGCCAGGTTGCTGTGGCTCGGGATCGTCACCAGCAGCTTCTTGCCTTCGCGGCGCAGCAGGCCGTCCTGCTCCAGCTGGCGCAGCCCCTCGCGGATGGTCGAGCGGTGCACGCCATACCGCGCCGCCAGATCGCCCTCGGTCGGGATCGCCTCACCCGGCAACACCTCGCCGCGCACGATGCGCTGCCGCAGGTCGTCGGAGACGACGCGGTAGGCAGGCAGCAGCTGGAGTTTTTCGATGTCCATGGTGGGTCCGTCAGAAGCGCTATGAGTATGCCTGCGACCTGTCCGGCGCGAACGGTCTGGACCAAGGATGCGGTGGAACCGGCTGCGCCGGGCCACTCGCATCGCCCCCTTGAGGGGGTGACGCGCCGCAAGGCGCGGCGCGGGGGTGGGCCTCAATCCGCCGTGAAACCCGATGCCTTGATCACCGGCTCCCAGCGCTTGGCGGCATTGGCGCCACGCTGCGCCAGCTCCTCCGGCGACTGGCCCACGGTGTGGAAGCCCATCGCCACCAGGCGCTCCTTCACTTCCGGCATCGCCAGCACCTTGGCCACGGCCTTGTTCCAGGTCGTGACCACGCTGGCGGGCGTGCCGGCCGGTGCGTAGAGCGCGTTGAAGCCCATGCCGGTGATGCCGGGGTAGCCCTGCTCGGCGAAGGTCGGCACGTCGGGCAGCTGCGGGTCGCGTTTCTCGGACGACACCGCCAGCACCTTGAGCTTGCCGGCCTTGTGGCCTTCGACCAGGCTGGAGAGCACGTCGATGCTGGAGCTGATGTGGCCGCCCATCAGGGCAGTCGCCATCGGCGCGCTGCCCTGGAACGGCACGTCGGGCATCTTCACGCCGATCGCATCGCCCAGCACCATGCCGAAGAAGTGGTGCGGCGCGCCGCGGGCCGGAATGCCGTAGTTGGCCTTCTCGGGATTCTTCCTGGCCCAGACCACGTACTCGGCCAGGGTGTTGACCTTGGGGTCGGCGCCGCCGGCCATCGCGAACGCGAACTCGCTCACGGTCGCCACCGGCACCAGGTCCTTGACCGGGTCGTAGCTCAGTTTCTTGAAGGTGAACGGGTAGAGGGCGCGCAGCGCGTCCGGGCCGAGCATCACGACGCTGCCGTCGGTGGGCGCGGCCTTGAGCACGTCGACCGCGATGCGGCCACCGGCGCCGGGCTTGTTGTCGACCAGCACCGGGCGGTTCAGCTCGGTCTTGAGTTTCTCGGCCAGCACCCGGGCGATGGTGTCGAACGAACCACCGGCCGGGAAGCCGACCAGGATCTTCGCGGGCGCGTCTTCGGCCAGCGCGGCCAGCGGCAGCACGAGGGCGGTCAGGCCGGCGAGCAGGGTTCTGGCGAGGTGGCGGCGGGGTGCTTGAGGCTGGGTCATGGATGTCTCCTTCTGTTGAACTGACGGGGGAAATCGTTGGCGGGTTCAGCGGCCTGCGGGGCGCCGCTGGTCTTCTTCGTTCTGCAGCACGCGCCAGAGCACCTTGCCCGACGCACTGCGCGGCAGGGCCTCGGCCAGCTCGACGCACCGCGGCACCTTGTAGGCCGCCATGTGCTCGCGCGCCCAGGCGATCACGTCTTCGGGGCGCAGGTCGGCGCGGTGCGATTCGCGCGGCACGATCACGGCCTTGACGCTCTCGCCGCGGTAGGGGTCGCGCACGGCGATCACGCAGGCCTCCTGCACCGCCGGGTGCTGGTGCAGGTGCGCCTCCACCTCGGCCGGCCAGACCTTGAAGCCGCTGGCGTTGATCATGCGTTTGAGGCGGTCGGCCATGAAGAAATAGCCGTCGGCGTCGACGCGGCCCAGGTCGCCGGTGCGGAACCAGCGCTGGCCGTCGATCTCGACGAAGGCGGCCTCGGTGGCCCGGGGCTGCCGCCAGTAGCCCTGGAACACCTGCGGGCCGCGCACCACGATCTCGCCGACCTCGCCCTCGGGCAGGTCCTGCAGCGTGTCGGGGTCGACCACACGGGCCTGCGTGCCGATGTAGGGAATGCCCAGACAGTGGCGGCGCGCGGCCTGGCGCGGGTTGCAGTGCGTGGGGGCCGCGGTCTCGGTCAGGCCGTAGCCCTCGACATAGGTCAGGCCCAGGCGCTCCTGCAATTGCGTGGCGACGGCTTCGGGCATCGCGGCGCCGCCGCCGCCGATGTAGCGCAGGCTGGAGAGGTCGATGGCGTCGATGCCGGGCTGGGCCAGCAGGTCGATCACCATGGTCGGGATGTTGGGCCAGTGCGTGACGCGCTGCTGCGCGATGGCGCGCGCCGCCTGCAGCCGCTCCCAGCGCGGCAGCAGCACGACGCGGCAGCCGTGGTGCACGCCCGCCAGCAGGCCCATCACCAGACCGGTGATGTGGAACATCGGCACCACCACCAGCACCACGTCGCCCGCGCGCATGTCCAGCCAGGGGCCGGCGGCGAGCACGTTGTGCATCAGCGTCGCGTGCGTGTGCATGCAGCCCTTGGCGGCACCGGTGGTGCCGCTGGTGTAGGGCAGCAGCGCGAGGTCGCCGCCGCTCACCGCGACCGGGGCGGGCTCGCCGCCTTGCGCGATCACGTCGCTCCAGCGGTGCAGTTGCGCACCCGACGACGCGGCCAGCGGCGCCAGATCGGGCGCGGGCGCCAGCAGCCAGTCGCGCCAGGCCGGCGGCCACCCGGCGGCGACCGGCTCCACCGCGGCCGGCAACTGGTCGGCCCAGTCGACCGACATCAGGTGCTGCAACGGCTTGGGTTCGGGCAGGCGCCGCGCGGCTTCGAGCAGTTCGCCCGCGATGTCGGACGCCGCCACCGCCACCCGCGCGCCGGCGTCGGCGAGGTAATGGCCCAGCTCGTCGGCGCGGTTCATCGGGTTGACCGGCACCACCACCGCGCCCGCGCGCAGCACGGCGTGAAAGCCGATCACGTAGGCGGGGCAGTTCTGCATGAACAGCAGCACCCGGTCGCCCTTGGCCACGCCCATGTCCTGCAGCGCCGCGGCCAGGCGGCAGGCCGCAGCGTGCAACTCGCGCCAGGGGTAGCGGCGGCCCACGAAGTCCAGCGCGGGCGCGTCGGGCTCCTGCAACGCGCGGCGCTCGAACGCGGCCCAGAGCGATGCGTCGGGCACGTCCAGCGCGGCGGGCACGCCCTCGGGCCAGTGCGGGCGGTGGGCGGCTGACGATGGTGTGGCCGTCATGCCTTCACCTCTGGCGGGCGCGACGGCTGGTGCAGCCCCAGCCGCTTGAGTTCGAGCTTGGCCAGCGCCTGGCGGTGCACCTCGTCCGGCCCGTCGGCCAGGCGCAGCGTGCGCTGGTCGGCGTAGGAAAAGGCGAGCACGAAGTCCTGGCTCACACCGGCCGCGCCGTGCGCCTGGATCGCCATGTCCAGCACCTCGCAGGCCATCGTCGGCGCCACCACCTTGATCATCGCGATCTCGGCCTGTGCGGCCTTGTTGCCGACCGTGTCCATCATGTACGCGGCCTTCATCGTCAGCAGCCGCGCCTGTTCGATCTGGCAGCGCGCGTTGGCGATGCGTTCGTGCCAGATGCCCTGGTCGACCAAGCGCTTGCCGAACGCGGTGCGCGAGGCCAGCCGCTGGCAGGCCATTTCCAGCGCCCGCTCGGCCGCACCGATGGAGCGCATGCAGTGGTGGATGCGGCCCGGGCCCAGGCGCCCCTGCGCGATCTCGAAGCCACGGCCCTCGCCCAGCAGGATGTGGTCGGCCGGCACGCGCACGTTCTCCAGCAGCACCTCCATGTGGCCGTGCGGCGCGTGGTCGAAGCCGAACACCGGCACCGGGCGCAACACCTTCACGCCGGGCGTGTCGGCGGGCACGACGACCATGGACTGCTGGGCGTGGCGCGGCGCGCCGGGGTTGGTCTTGCCCATGACGATGAACACCTTGCAGTGCCGGCTGCCGGCGCCGGTGGACCACCACTTGCGGCCGTTGATGACGTATTCATCGCCGTCGCGCCGGATCTCGCATTCGATGTTGGTCGCGTCCGACGAGGCCACGGCCGGCTCCGTCATCAGGAAGGCCGAGCGGATCTCGCCGCGCAGCAGCGGCGCCAGCCAGCGGTCTTTGAGCGCCTCGCTGGCGTAGCGATCCAGCGTTTCCATGTTGCCGGTGTCGGGCGCGCTGCAGTTGAAGACCTCGCTGGCCCAGTGCACGCGGCCCATCACCTCGCACAGCGGCGCGTAGTCGAAGTTCGACAGGCCTTCGGGCGCGCGCGGCGAGTGCGGCAGGAACAGGTTCCACAGCCCGGCCTCGCGCGCCAGCCCCTTGAGGCGTGCCACGGTCGGGCAAGTCGTCCAGCCCTCGGGCGAATCCCAGCGCTGCGCAGCAGCCTCCTCGGCCACCTGGCGCTCGTTGGGGGTGATGTGCCCGTCCATGAACGCCTGCAGGCGCTCGCGCAGGCCGCGGGTGGTGTCCGATTCGGCGAAGAAGGCCATGAGAAAGCTCCTTGGATTCAGTGCGCCGCGGCCGGCGCGTCGGCGAGCGCCGGGACGGCGCCGCTGGCGATGGCCCAGCCCAGTTCGGCCACCGGCCGCGCCATGCGCGCGATGGCTTCTGCGTCGGGGTGGGCGGCGGTGCCCTGGCGGGCACGCGCCTCGATGCCCAGCAGGATGGCCGCCAGGCGGAACAGGTTGCAGGCCAGGTAGAACGGCCAACCTTCGAGCACGGCGTCCACCGGCCAGCCGGTGAGCGCGCAGTAGCGCTCGATGGTTTCGCGCTCGCCCGGAATGCCCAGCGCCGCCAGCGGCTGGTCGGCCATGCCGCGCAGCACGCCCGAGGGCAGGTGCCAGGCCATGCAGTGGTAGGCCAGGTCGGACAGCGGGTGGCCCAGCGTGGCGAGCTCCCAGTCCAGCACCGCGACCACCTTCGGCCGGGTCGGGTGGAACATCAGGTTTTCGAGCCGGAAGTCGCCGTGCGTGAGGCAGGTCGGGGCCTCGCCATCGGCGCCGGCCGGGATGTGCTGCGGCAGCCATTCGGCCAGCCGCTCCATCGCGGGCACCGGGGCCTCGACGCTGGCGCGGTACTGCCTTGTCCAGCGGCTCACCAGGCGGCTGAAGAAGGCCGCTTCGCGCCCGAAGCCCTGCAGGCCGGCGGTGCGCCAGTCGACCCGGTGCAGCGCCGCCAGCACCTGCAGCGCATCCGCGTGGCAGGCCGCGCGGTCGCCCACCGCCAGCTGCGGCAGGTGCGCCTCGCGCAGCACGCGCCCCTCGACCCAGTCCATCACATAGAAGGCCACGCCGATCACCAACTCGTCCTCGCACAAGGCGACGACCCGCGGCACCGGCACCGTGCTGCCGCGCAGGGCCTGCAGCACCCGGAACTCGCGCTCGATCGCGTGGGCCGAAGGCAGCAGGCTGGCGGCCGGGCCGGGCTTGGCGCGCAGCACCCAGGAGCGCTCGCCAGCGGACAGCCGCCAGGACGGGTTGGACTGCCCACCGTTCATGCGCTCGGCCTGCAGGGCCTCGGGCAACGGGCCCAGGTGCGGCGCCAGCCAGTCGGCCAGCGCGGGCAGGTTCAGTCCGGCAACGGATGCGGCGGTGGCGGTGGCGGAGAGGGTCTCGGAGGTCATTGAAATTAATTGTCGGACAATCGCATGATCCGCTCATCCAAACAAACCCTAGCCAGACCGGTCCCCCAGGCGACAGACCCGGGCGAAACAGGCCTTCTGCTACCCTCGACCGGATGTCCAAGTCCCCGTCCGCCATGTCGCCGGCACTGATCGTGCTGGCGCTGTCCCTGCTGCTGGGACTGCAGCCCGTCACCACCGATCTCTACCTGCCCGCCCTGCCCTCGATCACCCGGGGATTCGGCGCCGGCATGCCGCAGGCGCAACTCACGCTGACCGGGCTGCTGCTGGCCTTTGGCCTCTCGCAACTGGTCTGGGGCCCGCTGTCGGACCGCTTCGGGCGCCGCCCGGTGCTGCTGGGCGGCACGGCGCTGTACGTCGTGGCCGCGGCCGGCAGTTGCTTTTCCGCCTCGATGGAGCAGCTGATCGTCTGGCGCATCCTGCAAGGCATCGCGATGGGCGCGGGCGTGATGTGTGCGCGCGCCGTGGTGCGCGACCTGTATGCGCCGGTCGACGGTGCGCGGGTCATGTCCAAGGGACTGACCGGGCTGGGCGTGATCGCCTGCGCGAGTGCGCCGGTGGGCGGGCTGCTGGCCGAGCTGTTCGGCTGGCGGGTCGCGCTGGGCGCGGTCGCGGTGTTTGGCGCCGGCACGCTGGCGCTGCTGGCCTGGCGCTTCGAGGAGACGCTGGCGCAGAAGAACCCGCGCGCGCTGGAGCCGCTGACGCTGCTGCGCACCTGGAGCGTGATCCTGCGCCACCCGACCTTCTGGGCCTTCACCCTGCTCTCGGCCACGTCCTACGGCGGCCTGTTCACCTTTCTCGCCGCCTCGTCCTTCGTCTTCATCGGCGTGCTCGGCCTGGGCAAGACGGCCTACGGCCTGCTGATGCTGCTCATGTCGCTGTCCTACATCGTCGGCACCTTTCTCTGCCGCCGCCTGCTGCCGCGCCTGGGCGTGCGGCGCACGGTGGCCATCGCCGGCGCCTGCACCCTGGTCGCGGGCAGCACCATGGGCGTGCTCGCCCTGGCCGGCATCCAGCACCCGGCCGCCATCCTCGGCCCCTTCATCCTGTTCATGCTCGGCCACGGCGTGCACCAGCCCTGCGGCCAGAGCGGCGCGGTCGGCCCATTCCCGCAGGCGGCCGGTGCGGCCTCGGCCATGAGCGGCTTCCTGATGATGGTCACCGCCTTCTTCATGGGCGGCTGGCTGGGCAGGAGCCTGGCGGAAAACCCCGGCAGCGTGCGGCCGCTGACCGACGGCCTCTGGTTCTGGAGCGTGCTGATCGCGCTGACCGCCTGGACCCTCGTGCAACGCCACGGCGAAACGAAGACACCACCCGTGCGCGTCACGACCGGAGCCGCCGATGCCCGCTGAGCCGGTGCGCTGCATCGCCATCGCTGGCCCCACGGCCAGCGGCAAGAGCGCAGCGGCCCTGGCCATCGCGCAGCGCTGGCCGGTCGAGATCATCAGCGTCGACTCGGCCCTGGTCTACCGCGGCATGGACATCGGCACCGCCAAGCCGACGCCGGCCGAACTCGCTGCGGCCCCGCACCACCTGATCGACATCACCGACCCGCTCCAGGCCTACAGCGCGGCCGAGTTCGTGCGCGATGCGCAGCGCCTGACCGGCGAGATCGCCGCGCGTGGCCGCACGCCACTGCTGGTCGGCGGCACCATGCTGTACTTCAAGGCGCTGATGCAGGGTCTGGACGACATGCCGCGCGCCGACGCCGCCGTGCGCGAGCGCATCGAGGCCCGCGCGAAAGCACTGGGCTGGCCCGCGATGCACGCCGAACTGGCGAAGGTCGATCCCGGCACCGCCGCCCGGCTGGCGCCCGCCGACAGCCAGCGCATCCAGCGCGCGCTGGAAGTGTTCGAAGTCTCGGGCCGACCCATCTCGGCCTTCCAGACCGGCAACCAGCGCGAGACGAGCAACCCGATCGCCGACGGAGCCTTTTTCAGCCTCGAACCGGACGACCGCGCCTGGCTGCACGAGCGCATCGCACAGCGTTTTGACGCCATGCTGGCGCAGGGCTTTGTCGACGAGGTGCGCCGACTGCGCGCCCGCGGCGACCTGCACCCCGACCTGCCCTCGATGCGCTGCGTCGGCTACCGCCAGGCCTGGGAGGCGCTGGACGCGGCAGGCGATGCGCCGCTGACGCCCGCGCAACGGGCCGAGCTGCGCGACCGCGGCATCTTCGCCACCCGCCAGCTCGCCAAGCGCCAGATCACCTGGCTGCGTTCGATGCCGCAGCGGTGTGTGATCCCCTGTGATGCGCCGGATGCACTGACGCAGTTGCTGGCCGCCGTCGCGCCCCTGATGGAAGGTCGGTCATGAGTCTGGTGATCCAGGGTCTGGGCAAACGCTACGGCGACACGCCAGTCTTCTCGAACGTCTCGCTCACGGTCGCGCCCGGCGAGTTCGTCGCCATCGTCGGCGAGTCGGGCGTGGGCAAGTCCAGCCTGCTCAACTGCATGGCGGTGCTCGACGACTGGCAGGACGGTTCGGTCACGCTGGACGGTACCGACCTCGGCCGGCTGGGCGAGACACAGCGCGCGCACTGGCGGCGCGAGCACCTCGGTTTCGTGTTCCAGGCCTTCCACGTTCTTCCACACCTGGACGTGGCGCAGAACGTCGGCCTGCCGCTGCTGCTGCTCCAGCGCCCCGACCCGGCGCGGGTGGCGCAGATGCTCGACGCGGTCGGGTTGCAGGGCCTGGGTGAACGGCTGCCCGCGCAGCTCTCGGGCGGTCAACTGCAACGCGTCGCGATCGCGCGGGCGCTGGTGCACCGGCCGCGCCTGATTCTGGCCGACGAACCCACCGGCAACCTGGACCCGCGCACCGCCGCGCAGGTCATGGATGTGTTGGTCGCGCAGGCGCGCGAACAGGGCAGTTCGATGGTGCTGGTCACCCACTCGGAACAGGCGGCAGCGCGTGCCGGCCGCGTGCTGCACCTGACCGCCCAGGGCCTGAACGAGACCAGTTCGCCCACCGCAGGCCTGCCGTTCCCGCGATGAGCCATGGCGCCGGACGAGGCGCCATGAAGCCCGACCTCACTTCGCTGCGCCCTGATCCAACACGAACACCATGCCCAGCGCGCCGACAGACAAAGTCCGGTCATTGACCACCGTGTACGACGCGACGCCGAGCGAGTGGTAACTGGATACAAAGGCCACCAGATCGCCCAGGTGAAGAATCTCGGCAAGCTGGCTGCGCTGGGCGATGCGCTCTTTGATGCTGGCCCGATGGCGCTCGGGTGACGGGTTCAGGACGACCGCGAGTGCGACGGTCAGCGCTCCCGCAATGAACCAGAGGAGTCGTGAATTGCGCATGTCTCGGTACCTCAGAAGCAGCGGTTGGGGAACGTCGCGCTGGCGCCAGCAGCCATGGCTCAGGTCTTGAGAAACAGATCCCGGTCGGGCGCGAAGGTTGCGTGCAACGGCAGCAGCGCACCGCCCAGGGCGCGGGCGTCCGAGCCGATGGTGCCGAGTTCGAGACGCGGCATGCCCTGCAGGCCTTCCTGGTTGTAGGCCTTGAGCGCGTCGCCGGTGCGCGCCCAGAGTTCGCGCAGCAGGTCGGGCGCCACCACGCCGTCGATCACCACCGCCTCGACATCGAGAAAGGCGGTGCCGGCCACGATGCAGTGCGCCAGCGACAGCGCCGCCCGGTCCACCCACTCGCGGGTGTAGGGCAGCCAGGGTTCGAACAGCGCGCGCGCGTCGTAGGCCGCCATCGGGTCCAGCGCGTGTTCGCGAAAACGCTGCTCCAGGTCCCACAGCGAGGCATGGCTGATCAGTTGCGGCGGCAGTTCGCGCTGGTAGCGCGAGTGCGCCACCTGCAGCGGCAGCGAGGCCACGGCGCCCGCGTTGCCGTTGGCGCCGCGGTGCAGGTGCGAGTCGATCACCAGGCCGCCACCGACGAAGGTGTCCATGAAGAGGTAGAGAAAGCTGTGCAGGTCGCGGCCACGCCCCTGCAGCAGTTCGGCCACACAGGCGGCCGAGGTGTCCTTGGCAAAGCTCACCGGCAGGTCGGTCATGCCCTGCACCTCGGCCGCGAGGTCGAGATGGCTCCAGGCGTCGGCCTGTGCTTCGGTCAGGCCCAGCATGCGGTGCCAGCCGCCGAGCTGGAACGGCGCGGCCACGCCGACACCGACGACCCGGCCGCGCATCGGGCCCAGGCCGTCGAGCAGCCGGTTGAGGTTCTTCTCGATCGCCGGCAACAGCACCGGTGCATCGGGGAAGGGGTAGTTCAGCGACAGGCGCTGGCGCACGCGGCCGAGGAAGTCGACCAGCAGCCAGTCGGCGCTGCGGCGACCGATCTTGATGCCGACCGCAAACGCGCCGTCGGGGTTGAGGCCCAGCGGCACCGAGGGCTGCCCCACCTTGCCACGCACCGGCGCTTCGCGCACCAGCAGCTGGTCCTCGTCCAGCCGCGCCGTGATCAGGCCGATGGTCTGTGCGGTCAGGCCGGTCAGGCGCGCCAGCTCGGCCTTGGGCGCGCTGCCGTGCACACGCAACGCCTGCAGCACCACGCGGTCGTTGAACTGCCGCATGCCGATCTGGTTCGACCCGCGCTGGCGCAGGCGCGGCGCGTCCGGTGCCTCGGCACCCGCCTCAGGCGCATGCGGTTCGGCGGATTCCGGGGCAGATTTGTCGTCGATCACGGGCGCGGAGTGTGACATGGTTCAAGGGCGCAGCGCCTGACCAAGCACGCCTTTGCGCAGGATGAAATTGCCCCAGGGCTCCAGCTCGCCGGTGACGACGATGGCATAGGCCTTCTTCACCCGCTCGTAGAACGCGTAGCGCTCGACCGCCTCGGCCTGCCCCTCGCGCATGCCGTGCCGCGCCAGCACCGCCAGCGTCTCGCGCTGCAGGGCCGAGCGGTAGCCGGCGTCGGTGCCGCCGACCTGCATGTACGCGACCGGATGGGCCACGTCCTCGGCCAGCGGCAGCACGCTGGCGACCGCGTCGACGGTGCGCGCCATGCCCACACCGGGCAGGCGCAGCACCGGCTTGCCGGCGCCCAGGCTCATGGCCGTGAAGTTGGCGTCGGCGAGCACGACGGCGTCGTCGTGCCCCATCTCGGCCAGCAGCTTGAGCAGCTCCGGGCTGAGCAACGGATCAATGCCTTTGAGCATGGGGTTCCGTCCTCAGGCGAGACATTCCGGCGGCAGGGTCGACGGGTCGCGTGCGCCCGTCATCACCGCCACCGTGTCGCTCATGCTCATGGTCTTGGGATTGACCACGCAGGCCCGCTTGCCCAGGCGGGCAATGTGGATGCGGTCGGCGATCTCGAACACGTGCGGCATGTTGTGCGAGATCAGGATCACGGGCAGGCCCTTGTCGCGCACGCGGCGGATCAGTTCCAGCACCATGTTGCCTTCCTTCACGCCCAGCGCCGCCGTCGGCTCGTCCAGGATCACCACGTGCTGTGCGAAGGCGGCGGCGCGGGCCACGGCCACGCACTGGCGCTGGCCGCCCGAGAGCGTCTCGACCGCCTGCGTCATCGAGCGGATGCCCACCTTGAGGTCGGCCATGCGCTGCACCGCCGTCTCCAGCATCTTCTTCTTGTCCAGCATGCGCAGCGTGCTGCCCAGGAAGCCTTCGCGGCGCATCTCGCGGCCGAGAAACAGGTTCTCGGCAATCGTCATCGCCGGGGCCACCGCCAGGTCCTGGTAGCAGCACTCGATGCCGGCGCGGCGCGCGTCGATCGGGGTGTTGAAGTGGATCTTCTGGCCGTCCAGGTACATCTCGCCTTCGTCGGGCACCGTGGCACCCGAGAGGCATTTGATGAGGCTGGACTTGCCGGCGCCGTTGTCGCCGATCACCGCCAGGATTTCGCCGGCGCGCAGCTCGAAGTCGGCACCGTCGAGGGCGGTGACCTGACCGTAGCGCTTGACCAGGCCCTTGGCCTGCATCACGAGTTTGGATGAAGTGCTCATGATCAGCGAGCTCCCTTGCGAGACAGTTGGTCCACGGTCACGGCGATGATGACCAGGATGCCGGTGATCAGCACCTGGTACACCGACGAAACCCCCATGAGCGTCAGGCCGTTGCGCAGCACGCCCACCACGATCGCACCGACCAGCGAGCCGAGCACCACGCCGCGGCCACCGAACAGGCTGGTGCCGCCCAGCACCACGGCGGTGATGGCGTCCAGGTTCTCGGTCTGGCCCGCGTTGGGGTCGCCCACTTCGGTGCGCGCCACCAGCAGCATCGAGGCGATGCCGTAGAAGATGCCGGCCAGCACATAGACCCACAGCAGCACGCGCTCGGTCGGGATGCCGACCAGACGCGTCGCCTCGGGGCTGTTGCCGACGGCGTAGACATGGCGGCCCGAGGCGGTCTCGCGCAGCCAGAACCAGGCGCCCAGGTACAGGACCATCATCAGCACGGTGCCGTAGGCCACCGGCGTGCCGGCAATGTCGAAGGTGCCGCCCAGTGCCGTCATGAACGGCGGCAGGTTGGAGACCGTCTGCGCGCCGGAGTACAGCTGGGTGATGGCAAAGGCGATGTTCATCGTGCCCAGGGTGACGATGAAGGAAGGCAGCTTGATGCGGGTGACCAGCAGACCGTTGATCAGGCCGAAACCAGCCGTCACGCCGATGCCGCAGAGGATGGCCAGCGGCGCGGGCATGCCCAGTTCGACCGCGAACTTGGTCATCACGATGCTGCCCAGGGCCATGACCATGCCGCAGGACAGATCGATGCCGGCGGTCAGGATGACCAGGGTCTGGCCGATGGCGATCACGCCCACCACCATGACCTGCTGCAGGATCAGCGCGAAGTTCGCGCCGGTGAAGAAGTTGTCGGTCGTCATGCCGAAGATCGCGCAGGCGATCACCAGGGCAATGAACGGACCCAGCTGACTGATTGGCGGCAGTCTGTCCTTGAAAGAGCTCATGGCGAGATCTCCGGAAAAGAACGAAAAGGAAAAGAAAAAGGGCGCCCTTGCAGCGCCGGGACTCGTGGTTCCCGGTTCAGAGGGGCGCCCCTGGCGCCGATTCGGCGAAGAAAAGAAGAGCCGGCGCCGGGCCGCCCCAAGCCGGGTCAGCCTCCCCTGGGGGGGCAGCGACCCGCGAAGCGGCGGAGCGTGGGGGCTCAGGTTACTTCTTGTCGCCCCAGCACAGATCAGTACCGAGCTTGACGTCCTTGCTGTCCACACCGGCCACGGCCTTGTTGGCAATCAGGGTCACGCCGGTGTCGACGTAGCCCGAAGCCTTCTTGCCACCCTTGGCGTACTCGACACCAGCGGCCACGCCCATGGCGGCCATCTTCAGGGGGTACTGCTGCGAGGTGGCGGCGATCACGCCCTTGCCCACATCGGCCACACCGGCGCAGCCGCCGTCGACGGACACGATGATCACGTCCTTGTCCTTGCCAGCCTTCTTCAGCGCGTTGTAGGCACCGGCGGCAGCGGGTTCGTTGATGGTGTAGACCACGTTGATGGCCGGGTCCTTCTGCAGGCAGTTTTCCATCGCGGTCTGGCCCTTGGCCTGGTTGCCGTCGGTGTCGGCGGCGCAGACGGTTTCAGCGGTGGACGACAGTTCGTTGGACTTGGCGTCGTTGGCCTTCAGACCGAAGCCGTTCATGAAGCCGTTGTGGCGCTGGGCACCCACGGGGTGGCCGGGGAACAGGTCCAGCATGGCGATCTTGGCGGGCTTGCCACCCAGGGCGGCCTTGGCGTACTGGCCGATCAGGATGCCGGCCTTGTAGTTGTCGGTGGCGAACAGGGCGTCGGCGCCGTCAAACGGGCTGTCCAGGGCGATCACTTGCACGCCCTTGGCCTGGGCCTTCTTGACGGCCGGGATGATGGCGTCGCCGGAAGAGGTGATCAGGATGGTCTTGGCACCGGCGGTGACCATGTTCTCGATGGCGGTGATCTGGGCGGCGGTGTCGCCGTCCTTCTTGCCGGCGGCGCTCATCAGCTTGGCGCCCAGCTTCTTGGCTTCGGCCTGTGCGCCTTCCTTCATCTTGACGAAGAAGGGATTGGTTTCGGTCTTGGTGATCAGGCCGATGATGGGCTCGGCGGCGAAGGCAGAGCCGGCGGCCAGGGCGGTGGCGGACAGAACGAAGATGGAAGCGATTTTTTTCACGGATGTCTCCTGAGGAGGATGGAAGGGATCAGACGTTGTTGAACCAGTTTTCTCTGCGTCCGGGACTTCGGGTAATTCCGAGTCTGGCTGCGGAGTGGCTGAACTATAGTTGGAACAGGTTTAATAAATCAACTGGATTTAGTTATGGTTTTCCCTAGCCCCACCCCACCGATGCCCAACACCCCGATCACGGTCGCGACCGCCGGCGAAGCCCTGATGGACATGATCCAGGAGGCCGACGGCCGCCTGCGCCCCTGCGACGGCGGCGCCGTCTACAACCTCACCCGGGCGCTGGGTCTGCAGGGTGTGGGCACGCTCTATCTCAACCCCCTGTCGCAGGACCGCTTCGGCCGCGGCCTGGCCCAAGCCATCGCGCAGGCCCGCGTCACCCTGGCCAACCCCGAGCCGGCGCACGAACCCACGTCGCTCGCCGTGGTCAGCCTCGACGACGCCGGCAAGGCGAGCTACAGCTTCTACCGGGAAGGCGTGGCCGACCGCCGTGTCGACGCCGCCACCATGAGCGCGCAGTGCGCCGCACAGCCGGCACTGAAGATGGTCGTGACCGGATGCCTGGCCCTGGTGGCCGACGATTCGCACAAGTACCTGCCCTGGCTGCAGGCGCAGCGCGCCGCCGGCAAGCTGGTCGTTGTCGACGCCAACCTGCGCCCGGCCATCGTGCCGGACATGGCGGCCTACCAGGCCAGCGTGATGGCCGCACTGGGCGAGGCGGACATCGTCAAGGTCAGCGACGACGACCTGAGCATCCTGGGCTTCATGAATCCCGACCCGCTGATCGCCGCGCGCGCGCTGCTGGCGAAGACACCGGCCCGCTGGCTGGCGCTGACCCTTGGCGCCAAGGGTGCGGTCATCCTGGCGCGCGATGGCGGTGCCTGGCAGGCCAGCGAGTCGCAGCCGGTCAAGGTGGCCGACACCGTGGGCGCGGGCGACAGCTTCCTGGCCGGCATGCTGGTCGCGCTGCTGGACCGCCCGGCCATGCGCGCCGCGAAGACCGCGGCCGAACTGACACTGGACGCCAGCGACGTGGAAGACCTGCTGGCCAACGCGATTGCCTGCGCCAGCCTGTGCGTGATGGAGACCGGTTGCGTGCCGCCGACGCGGGACCAGGTCTTGCAACGCCTGGCCAACGGCCGGCCGGTTTTCCAGCCGCTGGCCTGAGCGATCCGCCGCGCTGCCCGCGGCGGCTGAAGGGTCTGCTGCAAAAAGTACCCACGATGTAACTTAATTACCATAAACTCCGCCCAACACAGGTAACCAGGTTCGACCATGGCCACTTCCCCCACCCCTACGCCCGCCGCCCCGCTGGACCTCGTCATCTTCGGTGGCGTGGGCGACCTCTCGGTCCGCAAGCTGCTGCCCGCGCTGTACATGGCGCACCTGCACAACAACCTGCCCGAGCAGACCCGCATCCATGCGCTGGGCCGCCAGAGCTGGGACCGCGCCGCCTTCCTGCACTTCATCCACGAGAAGGTGCGCGGCTTCATCGGCGAGAAGGCCTACACCGACGAGGCCTGGGCGACCTTCGTGCGCCGCCTCACCTACGTCTGCGTCGACGCCACCGACCCGGCCAGCTTCCTGGGCCTCAAGGCCGAGATGCAGCCCGGCTCCGACCGCGTGTACTACCTGGCCACGGCGCCCAGCCTGTTTGTCGGCATCTGCGCCAACCTGCAGAGCGCCGGCCTGATCGACGAGCGCGCCCGCGTGGTGCTGGAAAAGCCGCTGGGCCACGACCTGGCCTCGGCGCGCCAGATCAACAACGACGTCGCCCAGTACTTCGAGGAACAACAGGTGTTCCGCATCGACCACTACCTGGGCAAGGAAACGGTGCAGAACCTGATGGTGCTGCGCTTTGGCAACAGCATCTTCGAGCCGCTGTGGCGCAGCCCGCAGATCAAGAGCATCCAGATCACCGTGGCCGAGAGCGTGGGCGTGGGCAGCCGCGCCGGCTTCTACGACGGCACCGGCGCCATGCGCGACATGGTGCAGAACCACCTGCTGCAGCTGCTGTGCATCGTGGCCATGGAACCGCCGGTCTCGCTGGACCCGGACGCCGTGCGCGATGAAAAGCTCAAGGTGCTGCGTTCGCTGCGCCCGATGACGATCGCCGATGTGGCCAAGGACACCGTGCGTGGCCAATACACCGCCGGCGCCTCGGGCGGCGAAGCCGCGGCGGGTTACCTGCAGGAAGAAAACATCCCCGAAGACAGCGGCACCGAAACCTTCGTCGCGCTCAAGGCCCACATCAACAACTGGCGCTGGGCCAACGTGCCGATCTTCCTGCGCACCGGCAAGCGCTTGGCGGCGCGCCAGTCCGAGATCGTGATCGAGTTCGCCGAGCTGCCCTTCACCATCTTCAACGACTCGGCCCACAAGTCGGTCAACCGGCTGCTGATCCGCCTGCAGCCTGAAGAACACATCCAGCTGCAGATGATGGCCAAGGAACCCGGCAGCGGCATGAAGCTGCGCCCGGTGAGCCTGAACCTGGACCTGGAATCGGCCTTCACCGGCCGCCGCGCCGAGGCCTACGAACGCCTGCTGATCGACGTCATCAAGGGCCGCCTGACGCACTTCATGCGCCGCGACGAGCTGGAAGCCGCCTGGGCCTGGGTCGAACCCATCATCGACGGCTGGCAGCAGCTGGGCGAGAAGCCCAAGCCCTACACCGCCGGCAGCTGGGGGCCTGCGGCTTCGTCTGCCTTGATGGCCCGCGAAGGCTCTTCGTGGGTCGAGGAATCCTGAACATGGCCGTGACCGAACACCCTGGCGCAACGCCCGGCGCCATCGCCAGCCACCTGGCCGACGCCCTGCGCGCCGCCATCGCCGCGCGCGGCCAGGCCAGCCTGGCGGTCTCGGGTGGCAAGTCGCCGATCCCGGTGTTCGAGGCCCTGCGCACGCAGGACCTGGACTGGGCGCGGGTGACGGTGGTGCTGGTCGACGAGCGCATCGTGCCGCACGACCATGCCGACAGCAACACCGCCCTGGTGCGCCGGCACCTGCTGCAAGGCGCCGCCGCGGCCGCCCGCTTCCTGCCGTTCTTCGGCGAGTTGCCGGCGCAGTTCAACGCCGAGGTGCTCGACACCCTGGCCGCCGACGCCGAATCGCGCATCGCCGAGCTGCCCTGGCCGCTGGACGTGGCGGTGCTGGGCATGGGCGAAGACGCCCACACCGCGTCGCTGTTCCCCGGCGCCGCCGGCTACGCCCGCGCGATCGCAACCGGTCGGCGCCTGGCCTGGGTCGTGCCCGACACCGCGCCACACGCCCGCCTGTCCTTCACCCTGAGCGCCCTGCTCGCCGCGCGCGAACTGCTGCTCTCCATCGCCGGCGACACCAAAGTCGTCGTCTACCGGCAAGCCGCGCTCTCGCGCGACGAAGCCCTGCCCATCTCCCTGGTCCTGCACCAGGACCAGGCCCCGCTGAGCGTCTGGATCGCCTGAACGGAACCCCCCATGAACGCCCCTCTGCACACCACCCTCGCCCGCGTCACCCAGCGCATCATCGACCGCTCCGCCGACCTGCGCGGCCAGTACCTGCACACCGTCGAGACCTCGGCCAAGGCGGGCACCCAGCGCGCCGGCATGGGCTGCGCCAACATGGCCCACACGACGGCCGCGATGCCGTCCAACGACAAGCTCAAGATCCACGCCGAGAAGGCGCCGCACCTGGGCGTGGTCACGGCCTACAACGACATGCTCTCGGCCCACCAGCCGTATGAGCACTACCCCGAGCTGCTGCGCGCGCACGCCCGCTCGCTTGGCTTCTCGGCCCAGGTCGCGGGCGGCGTGCCCGCCATGTGCGACGGCGTCACGCAGGGCGCGGCCGGCATGGAGCTGTCGCTGTTCTCGCGCGACGTGATCGCGCTCTCGACCGCCGTCGCGCTCTCCCACAACGTGTTCGACGCCGCGCTGATGCTCGGCGTCTGCGACAAGATCGTGCCCGGCCTGTTCATGGGCGCGCTGCAGTTCGGCCACCTCTCGACCGTGTTCGTGCCGGCCGGCCCGATGACCACCGGCCTGTCGAACGACGCCAAGGCCAAGGTGCGCCAGCAGTACGCGCAGGGCCTGGTCGGCCGCGACGCGCTGCTGGAGAGCGAAGCCGCCGCCTACCACTCGCCGGGCACCTGCACCTTCTACGGCACCGCCAACAGCAACCAGATGCTGATGGAGATCATGGGCCTGCACCTGCCGGGCTCGTCCTTCGTCAACCCCGGCACCGGGCTGCGCGAGGCGCTGAGCAAGGCGGCGATGGACCGCGCGTTCGCCAACACCGGCCGCACCGGCCAGCCGGCGATCCGCCTGGCGGACATCGTGGGCGAGAAGACCATCGTCAACGGCATCGTCGGCCTGCTGGCCACCGGTGGCTCGACCAACCACACCATCCACCTGATCGCGATGGCGCGCGCCGCCGGCATCCTGATCGACTGGGACGACTTCGCCGAACTCTCGGGCGTGGTCCCGCTGCTGGCCCGCGTCTACCCCAACGGCAAGGCCGACGTGAACCACTTCCACGCCGCCGGCGGCATGGGCTTCCTGATGCAGGAGCTTCTCAATAACGGCCTGCTGCACGGCGACGTCAAGACGGTGATGGGCGAAGGCCTGGCCGCCTACACGCAGGAACCCTGGATGGACAACGGCCAGCTCGCCTGGCGCCCGGTGCCCGCGACCAGCGCCGACACCGCCGTGCTGCGCCCCGTCAGCGAGCCCTTCAGCGCCGACGGCGGCCTGCGCCTGCTGCAGGGCAACCTGGGCCGCAGCGTGGTCAAGGTCTCGGCCGTGGCGCCCGAACACCGCGTGGTGCGCGCGCCGGCCGTGGTCGTGAGCGACCAGCAGGACCTGCTGGCCCTGTTCAACGCCGGCCAGATCAACAAGGACCTGATCGCCGTGGTGCGCTACCAGGGCCCGCGCGCCAACGGCATGCCCGAGCTGCACAAGCTCACACCGCCGCTGGCCGTGCTGCAAGACAAGGGCTTCAAGGTCGCGCTCGTCACCGACGGCCGCATGAGCGGCGCGTCGGGCAAGGTGCCGGCCGCCATCCACCTGAGCCCCGAAGCCCTGGCCGACGGCCCGATCGCGCGCGTGATGGACGGCGACATGATCACGCTCGACTGCGAACGCGGCGTGCTGGAGGTCGAGGTCGACGCCGCCACCTTCGCCGCCCGCCCGGTGCACCACCCCGACCTCAGCCACAACGCGCACGGCACCGGCCGCGAGCTGTTCGGCCTGTTCCGCGCACACGCGAGCACCCCCGAATCCGGCGCATCCCCGCTGTTCGGCGACTGAGATGACCCACCCCCGCGCCGCCTTCGGCGTCACCCCCCCAAGGGGGCATCAGCTGTGGCCCGGCAAAGCCGGTTCCACGCTGATCCCGAAGACTTCAGCAACGCCTCACACAGACACACCATGACCACCACCTGCTTCTCTCGCCCCGCTTTCAAGTCCCGCGTCGTGCCCGTGATCGTGCTGGCCGACCCGGCCCACGCCGTGCCGCTGGCGCACGCGCTGCTCGAAGGCGGCATCGACGTGATGGAGATCACCCTGCGCTCGGACGCCGCGCTCCAATCCATCGAAGCGGTCGCCAAGGCCGTGCCGCAGATGCACCTGGGCGCCGGCACCGTGACCCGCGTGGCCGAAGTCCAGCGAGTGATCGACGCGGGCGCCACGTTCGCACTCTCGCCCGGCGCGACCGACAAGCTGGTCAGCACCGTCAAGGCGGCCAAGCTGCCCTTCATCCCCGGCGTGATGACACCCGGCGAGGTCATGCACCGCCGCGAACAGGGCTTCACGCTGATGAAGCTGTTCCCCGCGCAGCAGGCCGGCGGCCTGGGCATGCTCAAGGCCCTGGGCGCACCGATCCCCGACGTGATGTTCTGCCCCACCGGCGGCGTCAGCCCCGAGAACCTCAAGGACTTCCTCAAGCTGCCCAACGTCGCCATGGCCGGCGGCAGCTGGCTGACCCCGGCCGACGCGCTGGCGGCCGGCGACTGGGCGCGCATCACGCGCCTGGCCCGGGAAGCGACCGAACTCGCTGCGCAGGTATAAACAGCGGATTCCCCTCTGGCCACAACGACCCAGACCATGTCTCACACCAACCCCACCTCCCTTCCCGCCTGGCAACGTCTGGCCGAGCTCGCCGCCCTGCCCCAGCCGCACCTGCGCGAACGCCTGACCCAGCCCGGCCGCGATGCGATGCAGGCCGCCGCCTCCGGCACCGGCATCCGCCTGGACTTCACGCGCCAGGCCTTTGACGGCGCGATCTGGTCGGCGCTGCTGTCGCTGGCCAACGAGGCGCAGGTCGAAGCCCAGCGCAACGCGATGTTCGCGGGCGAGTCCATCAACACCAGCGAACAGCGCGCGGTGCTGCACGTGGCCCTGCGTGGCACCCCCGGCGCGACCGGCGACGCGGCCCCCTGGGGCCCTGACATCCAGCAACTGGTGCAGGACGAGCTCGACCGCGTCTGCGCCTTCGCCGAGCGCGTGCGCGCCGGCGAAGTGAAGAGCAGCACCGGCGCGGCTTTCACCGACGTGGTGAACATCGGCATCGGCGGCTCCGACCTCGGTCCGCGCATGGCGGCCGACGCGCTGGCCCATCTCTGCAGCGACGGCCGGACAGGCCTGCGGGTGCACTTCGTCAGCAACCCCGACGCCTGGGCCCTGCACAGCACGCTGCGTGGCCTGGACCCGAAAACCACGATGGTGATCGTCGCCAGCAAGACCTTCACCACCCAGGAAACCATGACCAACGCCGCCAGCGCCCGCCGCTGGCTGGAAGACGGCGGCATCACCGGCACCGCGCAGAGCGCCCACCTGGTCGCCATCACCGCCGCGCCGCAGAAATCCGGCGCCGCCGGCTACCCGGCCGAACACACCTTCACCTTCTGGGACTGGGTCGGCGGCCGCTACTCCGTGTGGTCGGCGCTGGGCATGCCGCTGGCGATGGCGATCGGCGCCAAGGCCTTCCGCGAGTTCCTCGCCGGCGGTCAGGCCATGGACGCGCACTTCCGCGCCGCGCCGCTGGCGCAGAACCTGCCCGTCATCCTGGCGCTCAGCGGCGTGTGGAACCGCAACTTCCTGAACTGCCCGACGCAGCTGCTCTCGTGCTACCCCAGCCGCCTGGTGCGCTTCGCGCCCTTCGTGCAGCAGATGGACATGGAGAGCAACGGCAAGCGCACGCGCAAGGACGGCCAGCCCGTCGAGGCCGGCACCGGCCCCATCCTCTGGGGCGGCCTGGGCATCGACGGACAGCACGCCTACTTCCAGCTGCTGCACCAGGGCACGCACCGCGTGCCGGTGGAGTTCGTCGGCGTCGAAACCGAAGACACCGCGCTGCCGCTGGCGGCCGAACACCACCGCGTGGTCAACCTCAACCTGCGTGCGCAATCGCAGGCCATGGCCGTCGGCCGCAACGCCGCCGACACGCTCAAGGCCCTGATGGCCGAAGGCCAGACGGTCGAGCAGGCCGAGCCCTTCGTGAGCCAGCGCAGCTTCGAAGGCAACGTGCCCAACAGCGTGCTCTGGATCGACCAGCTGACCCCGCACCGCCTGGGCGCGCTGATCGCGCTGTACGAACACAAGGTGTTTGTGCAGGCCGCGGTCTGGGGCATCAACGCCTACGACCAGTGGGGCGTGGAGCTTGGGAAAACGATGGCAAAAGCCATGGAAAAGCAGGCCTGATGCGCATCGCCCTCGTCGCCCACGACCGCAAGAAAGACGACATGGTGGCCCTGGCCACCGAGTTCGCGCCGCTGCTCAAACAGCACACCCTCATGGCCACCGGCACCACCGGCGGCCGGTTGCAGGCCGAGGTGGGCCTGACGGTCGAACGCCTGCTCAGCGGCCCGCTGGGCGGTGACCTGCAGATCGGCGCCCGGCTCTCGGTGGGCGAGGTGGACGCCGTCGTGTTCCTGCGCGATCCCATGACTGCCCAGCCGCACGAGCCGGATATCAACGCGCTGGTGCGCGCCTGCGACGTGCACGACGTGCCGTGCGCGACGAATGTGGCGACGGCGCGGATGCTGCTGGGCAGTATCACCAACGCCAGAGATAAAAACCGGCAGTGATCACGATGGCGGCGCAGAGAAAGAGCACACTGCGCCAGCCCGGTCGCAGCAGCAGACTCTTGTGATGCCGGCGAGGGTGGCAGAAGACTTCCACCGCCCCTGACGCGTCCGCCTGCACCAGACTGGGCAGCAGCAACGCCGTGTTCCTGAAAGCACCAGAAGCGGACATCTTCCAGACGGAGATCTCTCTGCCCTGGTGCTCAACGCCATCGACGAAATACCGGTACAGCGCCGACGGCACGTGGTCCCGATCGCCGGAGCCTGATTCGGGCGTGCCCAAAGGTCGCATGCCCAGCTCCAGCAACTGACCGTGGGTGCTGGACCAGCGACGCACGCGCACGCGTGTTCCACAACGACCCCGCCAGCACGATCAGCACGTAGACGGTGGCCCAGAAGTGGATGCCCTGCAGCTCTTTGTGCAGGGCCAGTTCGAACATGCGTTGGAGGTAGTCCATCGCGTCAAAGGGCGATCAGAGGACGGGTCAGATGTCGATTCACTTTTTCTGCGCCTTCAGTCGTCGAAAGGTGCGAAGCAACTCTTTGCTCTCGGGGCTTTCAACGAACCATGTGTTGCAGCTTGATACGCCCCTGCTCTCGTCCAGCGTGAAAAGGTAGTCTTTCCCCGCCAGAAGCGGCATGGAACACATGGTGGCGAGGTACTCCGCGTCACCAATGACCTTGTGTGAAGCACCAACGGTGCCTTTGAATATTTCGGAGGGAATCACCGTGGCGTGCACCACTTCGCGCCCTGAAGCATCGCGCCCTTCTTTGTTCAGCACCAGGGATGTAGACACCACGCGGCCCACAAATACCAGCGGGGAACTCCCCCATCGTTCCGACCCCGTCATGCGAACGCAGCTGCATGCCTGTGCAGACGTCCACAACATCAATGCAAAGAACAGAACCGCGCATTGCTTCATCAGGTGGCCATTTCTAAAACTGCGGCGTCAGCCAGATTTCCAGATTGCGCCAGGAGTTTGGCCCCAGTGGCTTCCACTTTGCCAAGTCGCGCCAACAAACCAACCGCCCGTCGTCGGTCCCCAAGTCCATGAGGGGAGACGAATACACCGTGGCATCCCCTTTTTTGATTTCAAGGCCGAATCTGTTGGGTACGTACGCAGACTGACCTGCGAAAAAAACCCTCCATGTGGTTGCCGCCGGAAACTGGAACCCACCGTCCTTGTCGGTGGCGGTGGAGGCCAACGGCAACGCCTTCCCGTCGCGACCGTGAAGGTCGACTACGCCCACCCACAACCCCTCCAAGCCATCTCCGCGCTCATTGACCACACGACCGCTCACCTCAGGCACCAATTCACTGAGGTGAGGAAAGCAGCCCGCGAGCGCCACGACCACTGCCAGCATCAGCATCCGTCTTCTCAATGCCATCACTCCCGTATTGACCTGTCTTTCCGCTGATCGAGCGGTGTACACGGCGAGTCTATGCTGTGACCATTCTGAGGTTGTCCCGCGCCTGTGCCTCGAACCGCTCCCGGAACCTCTCAGTCCCATAGATCGCCGGCCGCGCCAGAAACCCCGCCAGCACCTCCTTGCGTTTGCGCCGGTACAGCCAGCTCGGCACCCATCGGTACTCATCCCTTACCTGCGCGTCGTACTCGGCAAAGCGCGCCGGGTCGGCGCCAAGGATGGCGAGGTCGATGTCGACCAGCAAGCGTGCGTCGGAGTCCACCGGTTCGGCATCGTGGCAGGTGGCCATGATGAGGGCGCGCACGCGCAGTTGCACCTCGTCGCATGCGCCGGCCTGCGCCAGCGCATCGCAGGCCCAGTCGGCGCTGCGGGCTTTATTGTCCTTGCCTTGCGGGTCGTAGACCGCGTCGTGGAACCACAGCGCGAGTTCGACTTCACCAGGACGCTGCGCGAGGTCCAGCGCCGGCTCCAGCAAGGCCAGGCATTCGCGCAGGTGCTGCTGCGTGTGATAGCGGCTCGGCGGCTCGGCCCAGGCATCGAGCAGGCGCGGCATCAGGCCGTCGGGCGCCGGCAGGCCCAGCGCCGACCAGGCGCGTTGCCAGGACCGCCCGGGCAGGCGCTCGTCGCTTAGCGAGACGCGCCATTGCCCGGTGGCGGTGGCCGCCAGCTCCAGCGTGTGGAAATGTTGCCCGGCCTGATCCGCCAGAGCGAGCCGCAGGCTGTGGTGCTGGTCGGACCGCGGCGAGACGCCCAGGCCCGGGACCGTGGAAACCAGGGTGCTCAGCAACGGCGCTGTGGCCACGTGCGCGGGCAGGCCGAGTTCGACCGACAGAACTTCGCCGAACCCAGCGGGCTTTTGCAGCAGGCCCCGGCGGGCCTCGGACCAGTCGATTCCCGACACCACCGGCGGCCGGTTGCAGGCCGAGGTGGGCCTGACGGTCGAGCGCCTGCTCAGCGGCCCGCTGGGCGGTGACCTGCAGATCGGCGCCCGGCTCTCGGTGGGCGAGGTCGACGCCGTCGTGTTCCTGCGCGATCCCATGACTGCCCAGCCGCACGAGCCGGACATCAACGCCCTGGTGCGCGCCTGCGACGTGCACGACGTGCCGTGCGCGACGAATGTGGCGACGGCGCGGGTCTTGCTGCACAGCCTCGAAGGCTGACGCCCGAAGGCGTTCAGTCCGGAATCCAGCCTCCCCGCTTGGCGTGGGTCTTTGTCCACGACTCGTTGAGCAGCCCGGTATCGATCTCGCACGAAGCGGTCTTCACAAAAATCCCGCCCTGCGGGTGCGGGGTGTGGATGTCGATCGACAGGACCCGCCGGTCTTTGCGCGGGTTGGTGTAGTAGGTTCTGAGGGGATCGGGCAGCAACCGCAGGTACCAGGCCAGACACTGGTCCGCGTCGGCCTCCAGTGGCGACTTCACCCGCACCGCCGGCTCGCCCGCCGGAGGCGGTTCTGCCGCCACCGGTGTCTCGGCCGGCGCCGCTGGCCGCACCACCGGGCCGGAACCCCATTCGCTCGAAGGGCGCAGGTCGAGCGACTCCTCCTTGCCACCGGCACAGGGCGTGTCCTGGTACACGACCGCACCGTTGCCCAGGGTGCACTTGTTGACCGCTCCCGCGGGTGCGGACCACACCGAGAGCACCACCCCCAACGCAACCACAGTCCGAAGAAACATCACGACCTCCAGCACCAGAAACCGGTTGACTGGATTGTGTGACCAGGGCCGGGTCGGACACCATGTCCCAGATCAAAAGGCCCCCGCCCGCCGCCGGGAACGGTCTACCCGATGGCCTGCTGCAGATTCCAGCGCGCCTGCGCCTCCAGCCGCTCCCGGAACCGCTCCGTGGCGTAGATCGCCGGCCGCGCCAGAAACCCCGCCAGCACCTCCTTGCGTTTAGCACGGTAAATCAGATCCGGCACCCATCGGTACTCCTCCCTTACCTGCGCGTCGTACTCGGCAAAGCGCGCCGGGTCGGTGCCAAGGATGGCGAGGTCGATGTCGACCAGCAACCGCGCATCTGGGTCCACCGGTTCGGCATCGTGGCAGGTGGCCATGATGAGGGCGCGCACGCGCAGTTGCACCGATTCATCTGCGCCAGCCTGCGCCAGCGCATCGCAGGCCCAGTCGGCGCTGCGGGCTTCGTTGTCCTTCCCTTGCGGGTCGTAGACCGCGTCGTGGAACCACAGCGCGAGTTCGACTTCACCAGGACGCTGCGCGAGGTCCAGCGCCGGCTCCAGCAAGGCCAGGCATTCGCGCAGGTGTTGCTGTGTGTGGTAGCGGCGCGGCGGTTCGGCCCAGGCATCGAGCAGGCGCGGCATCAGGCCGTCGGGTGCACGCAAGCCCAGCGCGGACCAGGCGCGTTGCCAGGACCGCCCGGGCAGGCGCTCGTCGATGAGCGAGACGCGCCATTGCCCGGTGGCGGTGGCCGCCAGCTCCAGCGTGTGGGACTGTTGCCCGGCCCGGTCCGCCAGCGCGAGCCGCAGGCTGTGGTGCTGGTCGGACCGCGGCGAGACGCCCAGGCCCGGGACCGTGGAAACCAGGGTGCTCAGCAACGGCGCGGTGGCCACGTGCGCGGGCAGGCCGAGTTCGACCGACAGGACTTCGCCGAACCCGGCGGGCTTTTGCAGCAGGCCCCGGCGGGCCTCGGGCCAGTCGACCGGGCGCTGGTTTCCCGGCGAGACGAACACCATCGGCAGCGCCGCCGCGTCGCCGGCGGTGGCGACGGGAATCGACAGGCCTTCGGGCAGGTAAGGCGGCCGGTAGTCCCAGGTGGGCAGGCCCGTGCCCGAGAGGTCACCGCGGACCGCGATGCCGAACGGGCAAGTGCCTTTGCCGCTCCACTGACTGCGTTCCCACAGGCGCGTGCGCGCGATCGCCGGGCTGCGGGCTTCGGCCTCGCTGGTGAGCCAGAGCAGCTCGAGATAGAGGTTGTCGAAGGCGAAACAGACGTTGGCCGTGCCCTGCCCCGGGTGGGCGCGGCGGTAGGTCTCGGTCAGGCCCAGGCGCTGGAGCGCCCCGATCTCGGGGCCGTCGGGTTCGATGAAGAGAAAGAGGTGGTCGATCATCGCGGGGGCCTCAGGGGTGCCAGGTGGCCGAGGTACCCTGCGGCAACTGGGACACGGGCCGGCGCGACCCCGCAATCGCATACGACAGCTCGTTGGCGGCGGTCATCACCGTCTGCGCCAGCTCCAGCAGGCGCGCCTCCGGCAACCGCGCCGTCGGCCCCGAGATGCACACCGAACCCAGCAGCCGCCAGTGCAGCCCGAACACCGGCGCCGACACGCTGGACACCTCGGCCTCGCGCTCGCCCATCGAGAGGTGGAAACCGCGCCGGCGGATCGATTCGTAGGGTTCGCCCGGTTCGCCCGAGAACGCCAGGATGACGCGGCCCGGCGCGCCCAGGTTCAGCGGCAGGCCGATGCCCACGCGCACGTGGTGGCGGATGGTCTGCGGCCCGTCGACCCGCGCCAGGCACTGGCGCTGCTGGCCTTCGCGCACGTAGAACGAGGCGCTTTCGCCGGTCTGCACCGTGAGCGCGCGCAGCACCGGTTCGACCACCTCGTGCACGTCGAACACGGCCTGGTAACACGCCCCCAGCCAGCCCGCCGCACGGCCCAGGCGCCAGCTGCCGTCCTCCTTCTGCACCAGGTAGTTGTCGGCCGCGAGCGTGCGCGCCAGCCGCAGCACCGTGGTCTTGTGCATGCCGGTGCGGCGGCTCATCTCGGCCAGGGTGAGCTGCGGGTCGTCCATGCCGAAGCTTTCCAGCAGGCGCAGGGCGCGCGTCACCGCGGTCACGCTGCCGGTGCTGGTCTCGTTCTCGCCCGGCGTGGAGGGCAATGGTGGCGTTTTTGCAGGTTTCATGGGTCGGTCGTCGTTTCGACTATCGAAACAGCATTGTATTCAGTGAAACACCTTCGTACAGTGCGATCCAGCCGCAAAACACACAGCGCAGCGGCCTTCCGACCAGAGCGCTGCCCCACGGAGACAAACATGACCGCCTTGAACCTTTCCCGCCGCCACGCCCTCGTCGCCGCCAGCCTGCTGCTGGCCGCCGGCACCGCCTTCGCCCAGGCCTACCCGGCCAAACCGATCAAGGTGATCGTGCCCTTCCCGGCCGGTGGTGGCACCGACCTGATTGCCCGCGAGGTCACCAACAAGATCCAGACCACCAAGGGCTGGAGCTTCATCGTCGAGAACCGGCCGGGCACCGGCGGCAACATCGGCATCGACGCGGTCGCCAAGTCGCCGGCCGATGGCTACACCATCGCCCTGGGCCAGACCAGCAACCTGGCGATCAACCCGACGCTCTACACCAAGATGCCGTACGACGCGGTCAAGGACCTGGCACCGGTCGGCCTGGTGGCCAGCGCACCGCTGGTGCTGGTGGTGGGCGCCGACTCGCCCTTCAAGACCCTGGCCGATGTGGTCGCGGCCAGCAAGGCCAAGCCCAACACCCTGAACATCGCGACCGCCGGCAACGGCACGGTGGCGCACCTGGCCAGCGAGCTGTTCCAGAAGACCGCCGGCGTGAGCTTCACGCACATCCCGTACAAGGGCGCCGCGGGCGCATCGACCGACGTGGTCAGTGGCCGGGTGGAGCTGTACATCTCCTCCGTGCCCACGCTGATCGGCTTCATCAAGAGCGGCAAGATGCGCCCGATCGCCGTCACCTCGCTCAAGCGCGTGGACGACCTGCCGGCCGTGCCGACGATTGCCGAGTCGGGCTACAAGGGCTTCGAGGCCGCCACCTGGTTCGGCTTCGTCGCGCCCACGGGCACGCCCAAGGAAGTGGTCACGCTGCTCAACGCCGAGCTGAACAAGGCCCTCACCGCGGCCGACCTGAAACAGAAGATCAGCGACCAGGGCGCCGACGTGCTGGGTGGCACGCCCGAAGCCTTTGCCAGCCTGATCAAGAGCGACCTCGCGCGTTGGGCTCCGATCATCAAGGCCTCGGGCGCAACGCTCGACTGACACCCCCTGCGCCGCTGACGCGGCTTCCCCCTCTGTCGCGCGCCTCCGGCGCTTCGAGGGGGACGCACCCTGTGGCCCGGCAAAGCCGGTTCCCCGGGTGCCCTGGAACCAGGCACTTCGCTCGTCGCCGGTCGCGCGCCGGCCCGGTGAGCACCGATTTCTTTCCCCTTCTTTATTGAGAGCCCACACCATGTCCCAGCCCGACATCGTCAAAGACTTCCCGCGCGTCGCGCCCGATCTGGTGGCGCAGGCCGCCCGGTTCCAGCCGGCGATTTTTTCCGACATCCACGGCCGCCGCGGCGCGCTGCACGGCCGCATCCAGGCCCTGCGCCCGCGCATGAAGCTGGCCGGCCCGGCCTTCACGGTGGAGGTACGCCCCGGCGACAACCTCATGATCCACGCCGCGATGGCGCTGGCGAAACCCGGCGACGTGCTGGTGATCGACGGCAAGGGCGACCAGACCTCGGCCCTCATGGGCACCATCATGATGACCGCCTGCCGCCAGCTCGGCCTGGCCGGTGTGGTGGTGGACGGCGCGGTGCGCGACAGCCTGGAGATCGACGAGATGGACTACCCGGTCTTCTCGGTCGGCACCAACCCCAACGGCCCGACCAAGAACAACGGCGGCCGCATCGGCCACCCCATCAGCATCGGCGGCGTGACGGTGCACCCGGGTGACTTCGTCATCGGCGACGGCGACGGCGTGGTGGTGGTCGAGCGCGAGGCGCTGGCCGATTTGCTGCCGCTGGCCGAGCACAAGGTGCAGGCCGAGGCCAAGCGCATCGCGCAGATCAAGGAAGGCAACACCTCGGCCTCGTGGCTGAGCGCCTCGCTGGTCGCCGCGGGCGTGCTCAAGCAAGGAGAATCCTTGTGAGCTCGAAGCCCGTCATCCTCGTCACCGGCGCCGACCTCGCGCCGCAGGCGCTGGCCCTGCTGAAAGACCATGAGGTGGTCTTTGCCGGCAAGACGCCGCAGCTGGCCGACGTGGCCGCGCTGGCGCGCCAGCACAACCCGGTCGGCATCATCGTGCGCTACAGCGGTGTGAACGCCGAGGTGATGGACGCGGCGCCCGCGTTGCGCGTGGTCTCCAAACACGGCAGCGGCACCGACACCATCGACAAGGCGGCGGCCGCCGAGCGCGGCATCGCCGTGACGGCCGCCGTGGGCGCCAACGCCGCGGCCGTGGCCGAGCAGGCTCTGGCCCTGCTGCTGGCCTGCGCCAAGTCGGTCGTGCAGCTGAACCAGCGCATGCACGGCGGCCACTGGGACAAGGCCACGCACAAGAGCCTGGAGCTGGGCGGCCGCACGGTCGGTCTGGTGGGCCTGGGCGCCATCGGCCTGCGCTTTGCGAAGATGGCCGACGCCATGGGCATGCGCGTGATTGGCTTCGACCCGTTCGCGAAAAACCTGCCGGACTACGTGACGGCGGTGGACCTGGACACGCTCTGGCGCGAGGCCGACGCGATCTCGCTGCACTGCCCGCTTACGCCCGAGAACAAGGGCCTGCTCACCGCGCAGACGCTGTCGCGCTGCAAGCCGGGCGTGATCGTGGTGAACACCGCGCGCGGCGGCCTGATCGACGAGCCGGCCCTGCTGGCCGCGGTGCAGTCCGGCCAGGTGCGCATGGCGGGGCTGGACAGCTTCGCCGTCGAGCCCATGACCGTGCCGCACATCTTCCACGGCCAGCCCGGCTTCATCCTCAGCCCGCACATCGGCGGCGTGACCAGCGACGCCTATGTGAACATGGGCGTGGCCGCCGCGCAGAACACGCTGGCGGTGCTGCAGCAGGCCGCCACCACGGCCTGAGCTTCCGCCGCCCCGACCACCATGAACACCCCACGCTGGCAACACACCCCGCCGGGCAGCCACTGGGGCGAGTTCGGCGCCGACGACCCGCTCGGCCGCATGAACCTGGTGAACGCGGCCAAGGTGCTGCAGGGCGTGGCCGAGGTGCGCACCGGCCAGACCTTCTGCCTCTCGCTGCCGCTGGACGTGCCGGGCGGCCAGGCCCTCAACCCGAGGCGCATGCCGCCGCGCCGCTACAGCGTGCTGCGCGACGGCAACAGCGCCGGGCAGCAGGGCTTTTGCTGGTCGTACCAGGGCGAAGACCCGGACCTGACCGACGTCGTCAACGACGACGTGGTGCTGATGAGCCTGCAGTACTCCACCCAGTGGGACAGCCTGGCCCACGTCGGCAGCCACTTCGACGCCGACGGCGACGGCGTGGCCGAGGCGGTGTTCTACAACGGCCACCGCGCGGGCGGCGCGATCCGCCCCGGACAGGAAGACCCGCAGGCGCCTGCACCCTGGGCCCGCTACCCGGACCCGGTGGCCGGCGCACTGGACATCGCCAACCTGGCCGCCCACGGCGCGCAGGGGCGCGGCGTGATGATCGACCTGGAACACCACATCGGTCGCCAGCGGCAGGCTGTGGGCTACGACGCGCTGATGCGCATCCTCGACGCCGACCGCGTGGCGGTCGAGCCGGGCGACATGGTCTGCCTGCACACCGGCTTTGCCGACACGCTGCTGGCCATGAACCGCCAGCCCGACGTGGCGCAACTGCACGCCACCGGCAGCGGTCTCGACGGGCACGATGCGCGCCTGCTCAACTGGATCACCGACACGCGCCTGGCCTGCCTGGTGGCCGACAACCCGGCCGTGGAGCTGGTGGTGCCCAAGCTGGCCAGCGCCACCCAGGCAGGCCAGCCGCTGCGCCAGCCCCGCCTGCCGCTGCACGAACACTGTCTGTTCAAGAATGGCATCCACCTGGGCGAGCTCTGGTACCTCACCGAACTCGCCCGCTGGCTGCGACAGCACGGGCGCAGCCGCTTCCTGCTCACGGCGCCGCCGCTGCGTCTGCCCGGCGCGGTGGGCTCGCCGGCCACGCCCATCGCCACCGTCTGACACCACTGTCCGATACCGATTTCACACAACCACAGGAGACCCACATGAACCGACACCCGACCCGCCGATCCGTCCTGGCGGCCTGCGCCCTGCTGGGCCTGGCCTGCGCCACGCCGCTCGCCCAGGCCCAGACCGCCTGGCCCACCAAGGCCGTGCGCATCATCGTGCCCTACGGACCCGGGGGCGCGGTGGACGTGGTGACCCGCAAGATGGCGCAGAAGCTGACCGAGCAGACCGGCCAGAGCTTCTTCGTGGAGAACAAACCGGGCGCGACCGGCACCATCGGCGCCAGCCTGGCCGCCAGTGCCGCCCCGGACGGCTACACCCTGGTGGCCAACGACACCACCTACTCGCTGCTGCCCCACATCTTCAAGAAGTTGCCCTTTGACCCGCAGGCCGATCTGGTGCCGGTGAGCGCCTTCGTGTTCGCGCCCATGGGTCTGGCGGTCAACGCACAGTCGCGCTTCAAGACCCTGAACGACCTGCTGGCCGAAGCCAAGCGCGAAGCCAACAAGATCACCTACGGCACGGGCGGCCCCGGCACCACGCCACACTTCGCCACCGAGGCACTGGGCATCGCCGCGGGGGTGAACCTCATGCACATCCCGTTCAAGGGCGCGGGTGAAGCCACGGCCGCCATCCTCTCGAACACCATCGACATGCAGATCGCCTCCACCACCGGGCTGATGGGCAACGTCAAGGGGGGCAAGCTGCGCCTGCTGGCCGTCAGCGGCGACAAGCGCCTGGCCGCGCTGCCCGACGTGCCCACCTTCACCGAAACCGGCGTCAAGTGGCCCGGCGTGGTGAACTGGACCGGCCTGTGGGCGCCCAAGGGCACGCCGGCCGAGGTGACAGCCCGCCTGCAGAAGGAAATCGCCACCGCCATGGCCTCGGCCGACATGAAGACCTTCGCCGAGGGCATGGGCGCCGATGCGCGCCAGGTCGGTTCGGAAGCCTTCGGGCGGATGCTCAAGGACAGCACCGACGCCTGGGGCAAGGTCGCCGCCAACACCGCGTTCGAAAAGCAATAAGCACCGCGGGCGCCCGGTGACGGCGCTCGACCGGTGACCACCCGAGGAGACACACATGAACACACGGTTCGGGCCTTCGCGCGCCCAGACGATGCTCGGCTGGGCGGTCCTGATGACCGCCGCGGCCTCCCCAGCCATGGCCCAGGCCCAGACAGCGGCCTGGCCCGCCAAGCCGGTGCGCCTGGTGGTGGGCTTTGCCGCCGGCGGCCCCACCGACGTGGTCGCCCGAGGCTTCGCCGACCAGGCCGGCAAGGGCCTGGGACAACCCCTGGTGGTGGACAACAAACCCGGCGCCAACACCATCCTCGCGGCCGAAGCGGTGGCCAGCGCCAGCGACGGCCACACCCTGCTCATGGCCGCGACCAACCACACCATGATCCCGGCGCTCTACAGCGCGCGCATCAAGTTCGACGCGGTGCGCTCGTTCAAGCCGGTGTGCCGCATCGCCAGTGCGCCCACGGTGCTGGTGGTCGGCCCGGCACTGCCGGTCAAGAGCCTGGGCGAGTTCGTCGAACGGGCCAAGGCCGCCCCCATGGGCATCACCTACGCCACGCCGGGCATCGGCAGCTCGGTGCACTTCGCCAGCGAACTGTTCGCCCGCCAGGCGGCCGTGAAGCTGACCCACGTCCCCTACAAGGGCGCCGCCCCCGCGGTGGCCGACGTGATGGCCGGCCAGGTCGATGCCTCGTTCGCCACGCTCGGTTCGGTGCTGCCCCTGATCAAGTCCGGCAGGCTGACCGCGCTGGCCCTGGCGCACCCGCAGCGCTCGGCGCAACTGCCCGGCGTGCCCACCTTTGCCGAAGCGGGTTTCAAGGAATACGCCGCCGATGCCTGGTACGGCCTGCTGGCGCCAGCCAGCACCCCGGAGCCGGTCATGGCCCTGCTGCAACGCGAGGCCCGCGCCTACGCCGCATCGCCCGCCGGGGCCGAGAAGCTGCGCTCGCTGGGCATGGAACCCCAGGTGCAGTGCGGCGACGCCTTCGCGCAGGACGTGGCGCGCGAAACCGCGGTCTGGACCCAGATCGCGCAGCAACTCAAGCTCAAGGTCGACTGATCCGCCCAAAACACAACAGGAGACATCCCATGAAGCCCATGCCCCTCGACACCACCCGCCGCCAGTTCGTGGCCGCCCTGGGCGGCGCCGTCTCGCTGGCCGGCCTGGCCGGCTGCGCCACCGCACCCGCCCCGCGCGCACCGCAGGCACCTCAACCCCAACCCACCACGGTGCCGCACTCCGCCGGCACCGACGTGCCGCGCTTTGCCCTGCCCGCCCTGGCCTGCGACTGCCACCACCACATCTACGACCGCCGCTACCCGGCCCACCCGTCCGCCACGCTGCTGCCCGACGACGCCAGCGTGGCCGACTACCGGCTGCTCCAGCAGCGCCTGGGCCTGCAGCGCAACGTGGTGGTCCAGCCCTCCACCTACGGCACCGACAACCGTCTGCTGGTCGACGCGCTCAAGGCCTTCGGTCCCGCGGCGCGCGGCGTGGCCGTGGTGGACACCGGCGTCACCGACGCCCAGCTGCGCGAACTGCACGCCGCGGGCGTGCGCGGCATCCGCTTCAACCTGAGCTTTCTGGTCGGCATCACCGCCGACATGATGGAACCCCTGGCCCGCCGCATCGCCCCGCTGGGCTGGCACCTGCAGGTCAACGGCAACGCCGACCGCCTGCTGGCCGCGGCCGACACCCTGCAGCGCCTGGCCTGCCCGGTGGTGTTCGACCACATGGGACAGCTGCCCCAGCCGCAAGGCCTGAAGCACCCGGCGTTTGCGCTGTACGCCCGCCTGCTGGAGAGTGGCAACGCCTGGTTCAAGCTCTCGGGCGCCTACCTCACCAGCAAGCAGCCCGACCTGTCGGACGTGGGCGTGGTGGCGCGGGCCCTGATCGGCCTGGCGCCCGAGCGCATGGTCTGGGGCAGCGACTGGCCCCACCCGACCAAGAAAGCCGGAGAAAAGCCCGACGACGCGGCGGTGCTGAACCTGCTGGACGACTGGGCCCCCACCACGGCGATCCGCCAGCGCATACTGGTCGACAACCCCGCGAAGCTCTACGCCTTCTGAGACCCGCCATGCTGCTGCTGACACCCCCCGAGATCCGCACGCTCGACGTCTTCACCACCCTGCCCGAGCGCTTCCGCCAGCGCCGGCGCACGGTGTGGAGCGACGCCAACATGGGCGGGCGCGAGGTCGACTCGTTCCTGGAGGGGCCGGTGTTCGACGATGCCGGCAACCTGTATGTGACCGACATCCCGTTCGGCCGCGTGTTCCGCATCGACCCGCAGGGCGAGTGGGAACTGGTGGCGCAGTGGGACGGCGAGCCCAACGGCATGAAGTTCCTGAACACCACCGAGCTGCTGGTGACCGACTACCGCAACGGTCTGATGGTGGTGGACAGCCGCAGCGGCGCGGTGCGGCCCTACCTGGGCCGGCGCAACACCGAGAGCTTCAAGGGCCTGAACGACCTCACCTTCGACTCCCAAGGCAACCTGTATTTCACCGACCAGGGCCAGACCGGCCTGCACGACCCGACCGGGCGCGTCTACCGGCTCAGCCCCTCGGGCCGGCTCGATGTGCTGCTGAACAACGTGCCCAGCCCCAACGGCCTCGTGCTGTCGCTGGACGAGAAATTCCTGTTCGTCGCCGCCACGCGCGGCAACTGCGTCTGGCGCATGCCGCTGCTGGCCGACGGCGGGGTGTCCAAGGCCGGGCAGTTTTTCACTTCGTATGGTCCCAGCGGCCCGGACGGGCTGGCGATGGACAGCGCCGGCCAGCTGCTGGTGGCCAACCCGGGACTGGCTTACGTTTGGGTGCTCAACCACCGGGCCGAACCGGTGCAGGTGCTGCGCGCCGAGACCGGCGCCTCGCTCACCAACCTGGCGTTTGGCGGCCCCGGACGCCAGACGCTGTTCTGCACCGAATCCACCAGCGGCACCATCCTGCGGTCGGCGATGGCGGCGTCGGGCGCCCCGGTGCACACCGGCCCGGCGCCGGCCTGAACCGGCCGCCGTCGACACACCGCCGACGGCACCGGCGCCCTCGCGCCCTCAGCGCTCTGCCGCCTGCGTCTTCTGCGTCTGCCGCGTGTTCATCTGGAACTCCAGCGTGCCGTCCGGCACGTCGGCGACGATGGTCATCAGGGTGTTGGTCTCGATGCTGCGCGCGATCTTCGTGGCGATGTCGTAGACCATGGTGCCGCCACCGGCGCCGGTCGCGTCGATCTTCACCGGACCGTCGGGCACGCCGAATTCCATCACATAGACCATCTCGACCCGGGCCAGGCCGTCGGCCACCGACGTCAGCCGGTTGGAGGCGGTGATCTTGAGGTCCAGCGCCGCGATGCCCGGCAGCGGTACCTTGAGGCTCACCACCTGCTGCGCGGCCTTGTCTTCCTCGACGCGGATCGGCTCGATGCGCGCGGCCTGCTCCAGCACGCTCGCCAGCACCGTCTTGAGCGCTTCGTTCGCGTCGGCGTCGCTGCCCTCGGAAACCAGGGCGGGTTGCAGCAGACGCCCTTGCGGACCGACGATGGCCTTGAACACGAAGTTGTCCAGCGCAGGCTGCCCGGGCATGGGCTGCTCTTCGCCCGACGCCAGACGCAGGCTGGAACGGCGCCCCAGCACCGACACCGTCGCCGGAAAACTGCCATCGGCCCCGGCCGGACCGGTGGTGTAGCGGTAGCGCTGCCGGTGGACGACGTGGTAGGTGAGCGGATAGGTCACGCCATTCGCGCCCGAACGGGTGACCACGCCGCGGTCGCTCAGCACCCGCATGGTGATCACGTTCTCGTTGACCTGGTCGCTGACCAGGTCGCGGTCGGCGCGCAGGCGGTAGTCCAGCTCGACCGGCTCGGCGGCGTGCGCGCTGGCGAACGCCGCCAGCCACAACACCAGTGCGCACCAGCCCCGGTTCATGGCAGCAGCGCCTTGGCCGCCTGGATGCGCAGCTCCATCGCCACCGACGCGTCGTTCATCACGTCGGACAGAAACTGCCGTGGGTCGTCGTAGTGGGTCGATGGTCCGCCGCGAGATGCGCCGGCCGCCGGCACCCGGGGCGGCGCAGCGAAGCCGGGCTCGTGCAGGAACGGCGAGGGCTCGGGCGTCAGCCGCGCCATCGCGATCTGGAATTCGGCGCGGGTGACGGACTTGATGCGCGAGAGCAGATCGGCCTGCGCGTCGTCACCGGGCGGGATGTCCAGTGACGGTTCGTTGCCGAAGACGGCGGCCAGATCGGGCGCGACAAAGGCCGACCAGCCACCGGTTTCGGGGTGCAGTTGCGGGACGCGCGCTGGCTCGACGTTCAGGCCGGGTTCGGGCGATGGCGACAGGCGCCGGCGCGAGGCCGCGAGCTCGGGCAGGTAGCGTGCGCAAAGGCTGTCAAGGAAGGCCGCCGCGGTATCGGCCGGCAGCGGATCGGCCAGCGAGAACCACAGCTCGAAGGCATCGACGCCGTTGACCGCGATCGCCGGCGCGGGCAGGTCGAGATCGGCCTGCACCCCGCGCCAGACCGCGCCCAGCTGGGGCCAGTCGGCCGGACCCGAGATACCCAGCACCATGCGCCGCACCAGCCCTTCGGCCAGCGTGGCGTCGTCGGTGGAAAACAGGCGCTGGTGCTCGGTGTCAAGTCGGTTCATGCAGGCAATGTTAGCCGCGGGCATAATTCCATCCACGTTCTCAGGGCGGGGTGCAATTCCCCACCGGCGGTATTCGGGGCCTGGACCCCGGGAGCCCGCAAGCGCCTGGCGGCCTCGCCGCCAGGGTCAGCAGACATGGATGCAAGAGCCATGGCCGACGGTGACAGTCCGGATGAAAGAGACGTGAACCCATCCCCAGCCACGCGCTTTCGCAGCGCCGTGGCTGGTCTGGCTTTGTCGCGCCCTGAGAGCGGAGTCCGCCGATTCCGTTCCATTTTGACGACCAACGCCATGTCCGAATTCCAGCTTGCCCCCATCCCAGAACTCGTCGCCGAGATCGCCGCCGGCCGCATGGTCGTGCTCGTCGACGACGAGAACCGCGAAAACGAAGGCGATGTCATCATCGCCGCCGACAAGATCACGCCCGAGGCGATCAACTTCATGGCCCGCTTCTGCCGTGGCCTGATCTGCCTGACGCTGAGCCCCGAGCGCTGCGACTTCCTGGGCCTGCAGCCCATGGTCTCCCGCAACGGCACCAAACACGGCACCGCGTTCACCGTCTCGATCGAAGCGGCCACCGGCATCGACACCGGCATCTCGGCGGCCGACCGCGCGCGCACCGTGCAGGTCGCGGTGGCGGCCGAGACCCAGCCCAGCGACCTGGTGCAGCCGGGCCACGTGTTCCCGCTGCGCGCCGCCGCCGGCGGCGTGCTGATGCGCGCCGGTCACACCGAAGCCGGCTGTGATCTGGCGGCGCTGGCCGGACTGCAGCCTGCCTCGGTGATCTGCGAAATCATGAAGGACGACGGCACCATGGCCCGTCTGCCCGACCTGGTCGAGTTTGCCAAGCAACACGGCATCAAGCTCGGCTCGATCGCCGACCTGATCCGCTACCGCAGCCAGAACGAGAAGCTGGTCAGGACCGTCGCCAAGCGACCGGTGACCACGCCCTACGGCGAATTCGACCTGCACACCTACCAGGACGAGTTCGGCGGCGCCCACCTCGCGCTGAGCCTGGGCCAGTGGACCTCCGAAGAGCAGGTGATGGTGCGGGTGCACGAGCCGGTGTCGCTGATGGACTGGCTGGACACCAACAGCCCGCACTCCTGGCCGCTGTCGGCCGCGCTGCAGGCGATCAGGACCGAAGGCAAGGGTGTGGCGCTGCTGCTCAACCCGACCGAATCGTCGGAAGACCTGCTGCACGCGGCCCGCGCACCCCGCACGAACAAACCGCCCAAGGTCGAGACCGGCCACGACGCCGACCTGCGCACCTACGGTCTGGGCGCGCAGATCCTGCGCGACCTGGGCATCTCGCGCATGAAGGTGCTGGGCAACCACCGCCGCTTCCCCAGCATGGGCGCCTACGGTCTGGTCGCCGAGACGTTCGTCTCGCCCCAGTGACCGGACCGGCGGCGGCGTGCTTCAGGACATGAACATGCCGCCGTCGACGTTGATGGTCTGGCCGGTGATGTAGGCCGCGTCGTCCGAGGCCAGGAAACTCACCAGGCCGGCGACGTCTTCACCGGTGCCCGCGCGGCCCATGGGAATGCCCTCGACCCATTCGGCCATCAGCTCCCCGGGCTGGTAGTTGCCCAGCAGCTTGCCCCAGGCCTCGTCGTTGTAGGCCCACATGTCGGTGGTGATGATGCCGGGGCAGAAGGCGTTGACGGTGATGCCGGTCTTGGCCAGTTCCTTGGCCAGGCTCTGCGTGATGCCGACGACGCCGAACTTGCTGGCCGCGTAGTGCGGCGTGAAGACAAAACCCTGGCGCGCCTGGCCGCTGGCGGTGTTGATCAGGCGACCTTTCTTGCCGGCCGCGCGCATGCGCACCGCCGCTTCCTGGCAGCACAGGAACACGCCCTTGGTGTTGACGTCCATGACCTTGTCCCACTCGGCCTCGCTGAGGTCTTCGAGACGGGCGATGGTGATGACGCCGGCGTTCTGCACCGACACATCGACCTCGCCCAGTTCCGCCGCCACCCGCGCATAGAGCGCCTTGACCTGCGCCCGGTCGGTGACATCGACCACCGCGCCGATCACCTTCGCACCGTCCGGTGCCTGGGTTGCCAGTGCCGTCGCGGCCTCCAGCACCTTGTCTTCGTTGGCCGCCAGACAGACCGAGGCGCCCTCGCGCAGGAAACGGCTGGCGATGCCCAGCCCGATGCCGCGGCTGCCGCCGGTGATGACCACCACCTTGCCCGTGAATCTCATGGGGTTCTCCTTGGGATGTGGGTGCCGCTCACCAGCAGACAAAACCGCCGTCGACGATCAGGTCGACACCGGTCACGAACGAAGCGCCGCGCCCGACCAGGAACACGGCCGGCCCGACCATCTCGTCGACCGAGGCCATGCGGCCCAGCGGCGTGTCGCGCTCGAAGATCTTGACCTGCTCGGCCACCTCGGGGCGCAGGTTCATCGGCGTGGCGGTGTAGCCCGGGCTGATGCTGTTGACACGCACGCCGCGCTCGGCCCACTCCATTGCCAGGCTCTTGCTCATGTGGATCACGGCCGCCTTGGAGCTGTTGTAGTGCGCCTGCAGCAGGCCGCGATTGACAATTGAGCCGGACATCGAGGCGATGTTGACGATCGCACCCTTCTTGCGCGGCAGCATCGCGCGGGCCTGGGCCTGGCAGCTGAGGAACACGCCGTCGACGTTGATCGCGTGCACGCGGCGCCACTGCTCCTCCGACATCTCTTCGGCCGGCGCCGCGTTGGCGATGCCGGCGCAGTTCATGCCGATGCTCAGCGCGCCCAGTTGCGACTCGACCGCCTGCACCGCCGCCGCCAGATCGGCTGCGCGGGTCACGTCGCCGGTGGTGACCAGGGCCTGGCGACCCAGCGCGCGCACCCGCGCCGCGGTCTCTTCCAGCCCACCGGACTGGCCGGGCAGATCGAAGCACGCGACGTCGGCGCCCGCTTCGGCCAGGCCGACCGCGATGCGCTGGCCGATGCCGCTGCCGGCGCCGGTGACCATCGCCACCTCGCCTTGAAGGGAAAACAGATTCATGAATGTCTCCAGTCGTTGTGGGCCCTTGCCGGGCCGTCTCAGGGTTGTGCCAGCAGGCGCTCTGCGGTGTCCAGGTCGGTGATCAGGGTGCTGATCCAGCCGCCCCGCAGGGCGCCACGGATGGCTTCGAATTTGCGTCGTCCACCCGCGATGCCGATGCGCCGGCGGGTGCGCTTGATCTGGTCGGGGGCCATGCCGATGACCCGCTCGTCGAACCGGGTGTGCACCGGCCGGCCCTGCTCGTCGTAAAAGCGCATGCAGACATCGCCCACCGCGCCGGCGTTCTTGAGGTCCAGCAGGTCCTGGTCGGAAAACACGTTGCCGCTTTCGCGCAGCATGCGCGAGGGCGGGATCGCGCCGATGCCCAGCAGCACCGCCGACAGGTCGTCAAAGCGCTCGATCGCCTGCCGGCACGACGGATCGGCCAGCAGGGCGCGCTTGGCGTCCTGCGTGGCGACCACGCCGGGCGCCAGCATGAACACCGGATCGGCGTGGCACAGCTGGGCCAGGCGCTCGGTCAGGCGGGTGGCAAACCGCTGCGCCTCGGGCTGGCCGGCGCCGCCCAGGATCTGCACGATGGAAGAGGTGCTGCTGCCACTGATGGGCCGCATGGCGTTGACTCCCGCCAGCAGCGTGGAACTCCAGGACGAGACGCCGATGCTCTTGAGCGTGGGCGCCATCAGCTCCAGATAGCTCGCGACCGTGGACGCCATCGACTGCGCCAGCAGCTCGTCGCTGGTCAGCGCCGCTTCGTCGACCTCGACCACGATCACCTCGTCCAGCCCGTAGCGGGCTTCGAGCTGCGTCTCGACCTCGGCATGCACCCCTTCGGGCACGTGCACGGTGATCTTGACGATGCCCAGCTCTTCGGCCTGCTTGAGCAGCCGCGACACACGCGCCTGCGACAGGCCGAGCTGCTCGGCAATCTGGGCCTGGGACAGGCCGCGTTCGTGGTACATGCTGGCCACACGGGTGGTCAGGCGCAACAGGTCGGGGGTCGCAGAGCGTCGGGTGGCCATGGCCGGCATTGTCGCTGGGGCGTGGTTCGGGGCCCCTCAGGCCACCGCCAGTTCCATCACCCGGTCGCCCGTCGCTTCGGTCTGCGACAGCTCGCCACGGATCTCGCCACGCGACAGCACGATCACCCGGTGCGACAGCCCCAGCACCTCTTCGAGGTCCGAGCTGACCACGATCACGGCCATGCCCTTGCGCGCCAGCTCGGCGATCACCTCGTAGATCTGCGCACGGGCGCCGACGTCGACGCCCCGCGTCGGCTCGTCCAGGATGATGACCTTGGGGTTGCGGGCGATCCATTTGGCGATCACCACCTTCTGCTGGTTGCCGCCCGAGAGCGAACCGGCGCTCTGGTGCGGGTTGCCCTTGATGCCGAGGCTGCGGATCAGGTCCTGGGCGAACTTCACCGCGCGCGACGGGCGCAGCCAGCGCCCGGGCGCCACCTGGTCGAAGTTGCTGTACGCCAGGTTCTCCCACAGGCTGTGCTGCAACACGACCCCGAGCGCCTTGCGGTCGTCCGGCACCATCACCAGGCGCTCGCGGATCGCGTCCATCGGGGTCCGGGGCACGAGTGTCTTGCCGCCGATCGTGATGTGGCCCGAGGCAATCGGGTCGACGCCGGCGATGGCGCGCATCGCCTCGGTGCGGCCCGCGCCCGAGATGCCGGCGAAACCCAGCACCTCGCCTTCGCGGACCGAAAAAGAGAGATGGCGAAAACTGCCATCGGGCGCGCTCAGGTCCTCCACCGACAGCGCGACCGGCGCCGACGGCGGCGGCGCGTCGATGACCGGAAACAGGCGCTCGACGTTGCGGCCCACCATGTCGCGCACCAGCAGCGGCGGCGCCACCTGGGCGTTGTCGTGGCTGGCCACGTGCTTGCCGTCGCGCAGCACCACGATGCGGTCGCAGATGCGCGCGATCTCGGCCAACCGGTGGCTCACGTAGATGAACGACACGCCCTCGGCCTTCAGGCGCATCACCTGTTCGAACAGGCGGTCGGTTTCTTCATCACCCAGCGCCGCGGTCGGCTCGTCCAGGATCAGGAGGCGGGCGTCCAGGGTCAGCGCCTTGGCGATCTCCACCTGCTGCTGGGCCGCCACGCGCAGCGAACCGACCTTGCTGGTCGCGGCCACGTCCAGCCCCAGCCGGTGCAGCTGGGCCTGGGCCCGCTCCACCATGGTCGGCATGTCGATGCGCCCGTTCTTCATCAGCAGTCGCCCGACAAACACGTTCTCGGCGATCGTCAGGTGCGGCAGCAGCCGCATCTCCTGGTGGATCAGTCCGATGCCCGCGTGCAGGGCATCGGCGGGCGACGTCGGCCCGTAGGCCTTGCCGCGCCACCACATGCGGGTGCCGGGGTCGGGGGTGATGAGCCCCGCGACCACCGACGACAGCGTGGATTTGCCCGCGCCGTTTTCGCCCAGCAGCGCCACACACTCGCCCGGACGCACGTCCAGATCCACCCCCTGCAGCACGGTGTTGTTGCTGTAGGTCTTGCCGACATTGCGCACGACCAGGCCGTGGTGCGCAGGGGAGGAATCGTGGACGCTCATCGGATGTCTCGCGGCGAATCGGGCGTGGTCAGACTCAGGGGTGGGCCTTGAGGAACTGGGCCACATTGCCCTTGGTCGTGACCTTGGCGTCGGTCGGCTGGTCCTTGGGCACCGACTTGCCGGCCATCAGCGCGGTGGCAGCGTCCACGGCCATGCGGCCCATGGTGAAGGTCTGCTGCGTGGCGGTGGCGTCCAGCGTGCCCGACTCCACGGCCTTGAGGCCGCCGACGTCGCCGTCGAAGCCGACCACCCACACCTTGTTCGCCGGCTTGGCCAGCTTCACGGCCTGCGCCGCGCCCAGTGCGATGCCGTCGGCCTGGCCGATGATGATGTTGACCGAAGGATCGCGCTGCAGCATGTCCTGGGCGATCTTGTTGCCTTCGTCGGCCGCCCAGCGCTCGGTCCACTGGTCCTGCGTGATCTTGATGCCGCAGCTGGCCAGGCCTTCGGTGAAGCCCTTGGTGCGTTCGACTTCGGGCGTGGTGCCCTTCTGGCCATGGATCATCACCGCCTTGCCCTGGCCCTTGGTCTGCTCACAGATCCACTTGCCCAGCGCGGTGGTCGCCGGCACGGACTGGCCGTAGATGAAGGTGTCGCCAGGCGCACCTTCGGCGTTGCGGTCGACGTTGATCACGGGGATCTTGGCGGCGCGGGCGGCCTTCACCGGCACGGCGGCAGCGGTGGCGCCAGCAGGAATGTAGATCAGCGCATCGATCTTCTGCGCGATCAGATCCTGGATCTGGTTGACCTGGGTCGTGGCGTCGCCCTTGGCGTCGACCGTGACGATGGTGTAACCCTTTTCCTTGCCGTAGGCCTCGACCGACTGCTTGATCATGTTGAAGAACTCGGCCTGCAGGTTGGCCACCGCCAGACCAATCTTCTTCTGCTGCGCGAACGCGCCGCCCGAAGAGGTCAGCGCCACACCGGCCACCACCGCCATTGCAATCTTGTTGAACTTGAACATGGATTTGTCTCCTGGTTTCAGGGGTTGAGGAAAAGCGAACACGGAATCAACGGGACTTGCGCTTGTTGGCATCGACCATCACGGCCAGCACGATCACGACACCAATCACGATCTGCTGCACGAACGGAGACGTTCCCATCAGGTTCAGCCCGTTGCGCAACACACCGATCGTCAGCACGCCCATCAAGGTGCCAAAGATCGATCCCACACCGCCCGACAGACTGGCGCCGCCGATCACCACGGCCGCAATCGTGTCGAGCTCATACCCCAGGCCACCGCTGGGCTGCGACGAGTCCAGCCGGGTCGACATCACCACACCGGCCAGGCCCGACAGCAGCCCGCACACCGTGTAGACCAGCAGCGTCATGCGCCGCACCGGGATGCCGGCCAGGCGCGCCACCTCGTGGCCGCCACCGATGGCGTAGAGGGCCCGGCCGCCGGCGCGGTATTTCATGAACAGCGCGGCCGCCGCGGTCAGCACCAGGAACAGCGCCACCGTGACCGACATGAAGCCGAAGTAGCGCTCGATCGACAGGGCGGAGAACCACTCGGGGTAACCGACGATCTGGCTGCCGTCGGTGACCATGTTCGCCAGCCCGCGGGCGATCGACATCACGGCCAGCGTGGCGATGAACGGCGGCAGGTTGGCGCGGGTGATCAGCAGGCCGGAGCAGGCGCCGCAGAAGGCCCCCACCACCAGCGCCGCCACAATCGCCAGTGGCATCGGCACCCCCAGCATGTTGGCCATGGCCCCCATCACCATCATCGAGACGGCCAGCACGGAGCCGACCGACAGGTCGATGCCGCCGATCACGATCACCGCCGTCATGCCCAGGGCCATGATGCCCAGCACCGTCAGCTGGTCGATCACGTTGAGCAGGTTGCGCACCGTCAGGAAGGTGTCCGTGGTCAGCGAAAACACGAAGCACAGCACCACCAGACTGAGCAGCGGCATGTAGTCGGACACACGCTCCTGCCAGGGGGCGCGGGACGCGGGTTCGGCGGACGTCGAAGAGGTGGAGGGCGTGGTCATGGTGGCCGTGAGGTCGGTCTGCATCGGGTCAGGCGCGGTCGCGCGTTTCGTTGGGGCAATCCCGCAGGCGGGCCCGGGCGACGGCCAGCCGCCATCCCTGGCGCGCCTGGGCGATCCGGTCCGGACTCCAGCGGTGGTCGCCGGACTGGTTCTGGCCACGCGGGAGGCGCGCGATGGCGTCCGCATCCCACAGACCGACGCCCAGACCGGCCATGTGGGCCACACCCAGCGCGGAAAGCTCGGGGTCGGTGCAATGCACCACCGGGCGGCCGATGTAGGCCGCGATGCGGCCCCGCAGCTCTGGGTTGGTGGAAGGCCCGCCGTCCAGCAGCAGGCGCCGCACCGGCGAGGCGCAGCGGTCCATCGCATCCAGCACGTCGGCCACCTGGTGCGCGATCGAATCGACCGCGGCCGCCAGCACCTGGCCGCGGCCGGTGGAAAAGCTCAGGCCGCTGAGCAGGCCCACCGCGTGCGCGTCCCAGTACGGCGCGCCCAGGCCGGTGAACCCGGGCACCAGCCAGAGCCCGTCGGGATCGTTGCGACCGGCTTCTTCGATGGCCTGGTGCAGGTCCATGCCGAACAGCTCGGCGGCCCACTTCAGCGTGGCGCCGGCCGAACGGATGTTGCCTTCGAGTGCGGTGCGCGGACCATCCCCTTCGTCCCAGGCGATGGTCTGGCACACCTCGCGGCTGCGCGCCTGCGCATCGGCGGCCAGCCCCATGACCGAGGACCCGGTGCCCATGGTGGCCTTGACGTCGCCCGGCTCGCGCACGCCGTGGGCGTACAGCGCGGCGTGCGAGTCGGCCATCACGCCATGCACCGGCACACCGGCCAGGCGCTCGTGCAGCCGGTCGGCGTTGGCACGCCGCTGCCGGGACGACACCACCACCGGCATCATGGATGCGGGGATCGAGAAATACGACAGCAGGTCCGGGCTCCAGCGTCCGGTACCGACGTCCAGCAGTTGCGTGCGCGAGGCGTTGCCGACCTCGATCGCCGGCTCGCCGCCCAGGTTGGCCACCAGCCAGGCGTCGACCGTGCCGGCGCACAGTTCACCACGCCGGGCGCGCGCCATCAAGGCGTCGTCCTGGTCCAGCAGCCAGCGGATCTTGAGCGCCGAGAACATCGGGTCCAGCGGAAGGCCGGAGCGCTCGCGCACCAGATCGTCTCCCTGCGCCTGCATCAGCCGGTCGCGCAACGCCACGGTGCGCTGGTCCTGCCAGCTCAGCAATGGCGTGAGCGCCCTGGCGCCCTCGCGCTCCCAGACCAGCGCCGACTCGCGCTGCGTCGACAGGCCGACCGCACAGACAGCCGCGTCCGGCGCGAGCGCCAGGCAGGCACGCACGGCCTCCCGCACGCTGGCCCAGATGGCGGCGGGGTCCTGTTCGACCCAGCCCGGTGCCGGGTAGTGCTCACCCAGCGGCGCCGAGGCCTTGGCCACCATCTCGCCGCGCGCGTTCACGAGAACGCACTTGGTCGCACTGGTGCCCTGGTCGATGGCAAGAACGTGAAAGGAACTCATCGTGGACTGCTCTTGAAATTACAGCAGTGTCATCGCCGTGCGCGCGATTTGCGGACCTGTCAGACCAAAATGCTCAAACAGTTCCTGGGACGAACCGGTGGGCGCGAATCCGGTGACGCCCATGATGCGCAGGTGCGCCGGGTGCTGTTGCGCGGTCAGCTCGGCGACCGCCGAACCCAGACCGCCGTAGACGATGGCTTCTTCGACCGTGACGATGCCGCGGGTCTCCCGCGCCGCCGCCAGGATCACCGCCTCGTCCAGGGGCTTGACCGAGGCCGCATTGATCACACGCGCTTCGATGCCACCTTCGGACAGGATGGCCGCGGCCTCCAGCGCCTTGGCCACCATGGTCCCCGCCGCCACGATGGTGACGTCGGCGCCCTGGCGCAGCGTCATCGCACGCCCGGGTTCGAACGTCACGTTCTGCGGCGACACCGCCGGCACCTTGGTGCGGCCGATGCGCATGAAGCAGGGGCGCCCTGCGGCGACGGCCCAGCGCATGGCCGCGCGGGTTTCGTCCGGATCGGCGGGCACGATCACCGGCAGGTCGTCGATCGCACGCATCCAGGCCAGGTCTTCGATCGAATGGTGCGTCGGGCCCAGCTCGCCGTAGGCCACGCCCGGGCTCATGCCGCACAGCACGACCGGGAAGTTGGAGTACACGACGTCGGCCTTGATCTGCTCGGTCGCGCGGCCGGTCAGGAACGGCGAGGCCGCGCAGACAAAGGGACGGAAGCCGGCGTTGGCCAACCCTGCCGCCACGCCGACCATGTTCTGCTCGGCGATGCCCACATTGATCAGGCGGTCGGGAAACTCCTTGCGGAAGGCCCCCAGGTTGCTTGAACCCACCGAGTCGTTGCAGACCGCGACGATGCGGCTGTCGGCCCGCGCCAGCGCCGCCAGTTCGTCGGCAAACGCCACCCGGCAATCGAAGCCGCTGCTGTTGTCTTCCTTGCTCACGCTGCAAGCTCCTTGATTGCGGCTTCGACCTGTTCGGCGCTGGGCACCTTGTGGTGCCACTCGACACCGTTCTCCATGAACGAGACGCCCTTGCCCTTGATGGTGTTGGCGATGACGGCGCGCGGACGGGCGCCGGCCGGTGCCTGGAGCACCTCCAGCAGCGCGGCGTGCGAGTGGCCGTCGACCACATGGGTCTCCCAGCCGAAGGCGGCCCACTTGTCGGCCAGGGGTTCGAGGTCGTTGGTGTCGGCCGTGCTGGCACCCTGCTGCAGGCGGTTGCGGTCGACGATGGCGGTCAGTCCACCCAGTCCCCGCTGGGCGGCGTACATCGCGGCTTCCCAGTTGCTGCCTTCCTGCAGCTCGCCGTCACCGAGCACGACGTAGGTGCGCCAGGCCTGGCCCGCCAGCAGCGCACCCGTGGCGCAACCGACGGCGACCGGCAGCCCGTGCCCCAGCGGACCGGTGTTGGTCTCGACGCCCGGCACCTTGCGGCGGTTCGGATGCCCGTTGAGCGGCGAGAAGGCGGCGGCGAAATGCACCAGGCGCGCTTCGTCGAAGAAGCCGGCATGGGCCAGCACCGAGTACAGCGCCGCGGCGCAATGCCCCTTGCTCAGGATGAAGCGGTCCCGGTCGACCCGCGCCGGATCGGCCGGGTCGATGTCGAGCACGGCATCGAACAGCGTCACGAGCACATCGGTCACCGACAGGTCGCCACCCACATGGCCCAGACCCGCCTGGCGGATGGTCTGCAGCACCTGGCGGCGGATGTGTGTGCTGCTGGCGCGCAGCAATGCCAGCCGCTCGTCGGCGCCGGCCGCCGCGAACGCCTGGCGCCGGTCACGCCAACGCCCCACCGCCGCCACATCGGCGCTCAGGGGCGCCGACGCATCGCGGTCTCTCGAAGTGGTTGTTTGCATATTTATTCACTTGTGATTGAATGATCAAATTTTAAATCGGGTACCCGTGGATGGCATCGGGGTTTGCCCTAGGTCCCCAAAACGACCACGGCGCCCGAAGGCGCCGTGGTGAGAGGGGTGGCGGATCAACGCCGCGTCTGGTGGTAGCTGCCGTCGCCGCGGTGGAACACCGTGTCGCCGGCCAGCACATCGCCCGGCTGGTGCTCCGGCCCGGCAAGCGCCCGCTGGTACAGCGGCGCGAAGTCGATGCGGGTGAAGTCCAGCAGTTCCTCGAGATCGCGGATCACGAAGTAGCTCTCCTGGAAATCGTCGATGCGGTAGTGCGTGCGCATCACCCGCTCCAGATCGAAGCGCACCCGGTTGGGCGAGGCGCTGTCCAGGCAGAACACCGATTCGGTGAACGACGACGCGATGCCCGCGCCGTAGATGCGCAGGCCGTCGGCCTGCTGCACCAGCCCGAACTCGATCGTGTACCAGTAGACCCGCGCCAGCTGCGGCAGGCAGCCCAGTTGCTGCGCCCGCAGTCCACCCTGGCCATAGGCCTGGATGAAGTCGGCGATCGCCGGGTTCATCAGCATCGGCACATGGCCGAACACGTCGTGGAACACGTCAGGCTCTTCGAGGTAATCCAGCTCGTGCGGCTGGCGGATGAAGTTGCCCGAGGGGAAACGCCGGTTCGCCAGGTGATCGAAGAACACCTCGTCGGGCACCAGCCCCGGCACCGCGACCACTTCCCAGCCGGTGCGCTTGCGCAGCACGTCAGACAGGCGGCGAAAGTCGGGGATCTGATCGGGGCCGATGGGCAGGTCTTTCATGCCCTGCACGAAGGCGTCGCAGGCGCGGCCGGGCAGCAGCTTGGTCTGCCGTTCAAACAGGGTCTTCCAGGTCGCGTGTTCGGCGGCGGAGTAGCGGCTCCAGCCCTGGTCGATGGTCCAGTCGGCGCTGGCGGGGCGACCGGCCTCGCCGGCGGCCAGACCGTGTTTGACGGGAATGGCTTCGGCCTGCATCTCAGGCTCCCTGGCGCGTGCGGCTGGCGAAGGCGCCGTCGGCGGCCCTGGCCCAGGTGATGTCGCGCTCCGACAGGCCGTTGGCGTCGTGCGTGGTCAGCGTGACGTCGACCCGGTTGTAGACGTTGAACCACTCGGGGTGGTGGTCGAGTTTTTCGGACACCAGCGCCATGCGCGTCATGAACCCGAAGGCTTCGGCAAAGTTGCCGAACACGAAGCTGCGCGTGATCGCGCCCTGCTCCGCGTCCAGCGTCCAGTCGGGCAAGGCGGCCAGGCGTTCGCGGATCTCGTCCGGGGTGAGCGGGGTCATGGGGTGTCTCCTGTGATGGTTCGAATGGCTGGGCAGTTTGCGCCGCATGGCGGACAATTTGCTCTCGTTTCATCCGCCGTCCAGCCATTCCTGCGAGAGACCCTTTCATGAACCAAGCCATCGACGAAGAATCCTTGCACCCGTCCTCGCTCGATCGGCTGGACCGCCGCATCCTTGCCGCACTGCAGGCCAACGGCCGCATCAGCAACCAGGAACTGGCCGCGCAGGTGCACCTCTCGCCCGCCCAGGCCAACCGGCGCCACAAGCGGCTGGAGGCGATGGGCTACATCCGCGGCTACGAAGCGCGGCTCGACCCGGACCGGCTCGGCCTGGGCGTGACCGCCTTCGTGCACGTGACCATGGAGCGCGGGCAGCACAAGGAAGTGCAGAAGTTCCAGCGCACCGTCGGCAAGATGGCGCAGGTGCTGGAGTGCCACGCCGTGACCGGCGACTTCGACTACGTCTGCAAGGTGGTCGCGCGCGACCTCAAGGGCCTGTCCGACTTCCTGCTCGGCACGCTGGCGCAGCAGCCCGGCGTCAACGGCGTGCGCTCCAGCGTGTGCCTCAACGAGCTCAAGTCCACGAGTGCGCTGCCGCTGGACTGACGCGCACGCCACCGCGTCTGGCCATCCAGGCCCGACCCACCGCCTGCATGGCTTCGGCGCGCTGTCGGCGGCGCTCCCGGGGGCCTGCCGGTTGGTGTGGAACGGCGCTTCGCTCTACCTTCGGCAACCCTTGTTGCTGCGGGCGAAGCCGTTCCCGGACAGCGGTCCATCCATGCCGCAGCAGCATGCCCGCATTGGCCAGCACCAGCAGCGGCCCACCGATCCACTGCAGTTCCATCCGGAAGCGTTCCTCGCCGAACAGGGCAATGCCCTGCATTGGCACCGGACGCCAGTCGAAGCAGTGCCGCGCGCCGTCCAGCGGCCAGAACCAGGCGCTGCAGATGCCCACATCGAACAGGCTGTCGAGCAGCGGGTGCGAAGCAGTGCACAGCGCGAGATACAGGCCCCGGCAAGCGCGGAGGCGCCTGCCGCCAGCGCCGCGCACCGGCCACAACGCACCGATCAGGCCGATCAGCAGCGCAAAACCCAGCGAGTGGGTGAAGCCGCGGTGTCCGTAGGGGCCGCTGTAGCGGTCAAGGTGCAAGGTGACCGACAGGAAGTCGAGGTCGGGAATCACGCCGCACACGGCGCCGGCGAGCATCAGCCGCCAACCCACGGTGCGGGTGCCGACCGCGGCGGCCAGGGCCACCGCGGGAGCGAAGTGAAGATAGGTGGCCATGGTGGCGCGCGCCTCAGGCGCGGCTGGCAGACACGGCCGGGTCCGCAGCGGCAGTGCCCGAGCCCATCACGTTGTACCAGTCGATCTTGCGGGTGGCGACCATGATCGCGGCCAGCACGCCGAACAGCAGCAGCGAGCCCATCATCAGCGCGTTGTCTTCCGAGATCAGGATGCCGTAGAGCACGCCATAGAGCGCGACCAGCATGCCGCCCATGCCCAGTCCTGCGCGCCAGCCGCCAAGCACGTGGCGCAGGTAGTGGGCCAGCAGCGCGATGCAGCCGGCGCTGGCGACCAGATAGGCGAGGCGGAAATCCAGGTGCTCGGACAGCGAGAGCAGCAGCAGGAAGAACAGCACCAGGGCGGCGCCGATCATCAGGTACTGCATCGGGTGGATGCGCCAGCGGCGGACCATCTCCAGCACGAAGAAGGCAGCGAAGGTCAGCACGATGAACATCAGGCCGTACTTGGTCGCGCGCTCGGTCAGGCGGTAGACGTCGACCGGGTCTTCGAGCGACACCGAGAAGCTGTCGACCGGCGGACGCTCCTTGGCGTCGCTCAGGAACTGCTGCTGCGCCTGCGTCGAGAGCGAGGGCACGCTCCAGCTCGCCTCGAAACCTTGCGCCGTCACCGAGCGGCTGCGCGGCAGGAAGTCACCGTCGAAGCTCGGGTGTGGCCAGGGCGAGGTCAGCGTGACCTTGTTGTCGTCGGCCAGCGGCACGAAGCCGATGCGTTCCGTGCCGGCCAGGTCCATGCCCAGCGTGAAGTCCAGCGTGGCGCCCGGCTGCAGCAGTGCGGCGTCCAGCGGCGCGGCCAGCGGCAGAGGCAAATTCGCGCCAGCGGGCGATGCGGCGATGGCCAGGGCATGGCCGCCCAGTTTGAGTTCCGGCCGGCCAAGCAGACCGCGCAGGTCGCTCACGCCAAAGCTCAGCCAGGGCTGCCCCAGCGTGATCTGCCCGCCTTTCTCGCGCGGCATCAGGCCCTTCCACACGAAGCGCCCGGCGCTGTCGTGGCGGCTGTTGTAGACCGTGACCGGAAAGATGCCGCGCCAGCGGGTCTCGGTGGTGAGGCGGCTGTGCATGTCCAGCATGGTCGGGAACACCGTCGCCACATGGTTTTCTCTGACGGTCTCCTCGCGCTGCGTATTGCGCGCCACGTCGACGATCACGGTGCGGATGTAGGTCTCGGTGTAGGGCACCTGCAGCACCGGGCCGGTGAGCGTCTGTTCGCCGGCGTGGGCGCGAGCCACCTCGCGCGTGGCCTGCTCGCGGTTCTGGGTGCGCTCGGCGATCACCTCGCGCACCATCGAGAGGGGAATCAGCAGCAGCACCATCAAGAAGCCGATGATGGCGGTCTTGCTCAGCAGGGGAAATCGGTTCACTTCTCGCTCCTTGGGTTGTGACGGAGCGATTCTGGAAAGCGCCTGTGCGGCGCTCACGCAGGCGGTGTGAAGCGAATGTGAAATCCGCTCGCGACGGCTTCAGGCTTTCTCCACACCCCAGGGCGTGAAGCGCACGAACAGCACCGAACTGAAGCCATAGACCGCCATGCCGGCCGACAGCAGCGCGAAGATGGTCCAGGTCGGCGTCTGCCACATCGCCAGCAGCACCCCGCCACCGGCCACCATCACCAGCCGCAGCGTGCCCGCCAGCACCGGGCCGATGGCCTTGCCCGCCCCCAGCGACGAGAAGTACAGCGACAGCCCCAGGCCGAACAGGCCATACACCGGGCCGGCCCAGCCGAAATAGCTGGCCGCCGCGGCGAGCACCGCCGGGTCCTGCGTGAACAGGCGCGTCCAGAGATCGGGCGCCACCGTCACGATCAGGCCGAGCCCGCCGAGGATGGCCGTCGCCAGCGCCGCCGCGGTCCAGGCTGCGCGCCGGGCGCGGGCGATGCGACCGGCGCCGATCGCCATGCCGACCAGCGGCACCGAGGCCACACCGACCGCGAACGCGATCGGCACCAGCAGGAATTCCAGCCGCGTGCCGATGCCGTAGCCCGCCAGCGCGTCGGTGCCGAACTGCGCCACCAGGCGCGTGAGGATCAGGATGGTCAACACGGTCTGCAGCGGCGAGATGCAGGCCACCGCCCCCACACGCAGGATGTCGGCGAACAGCGCGCGCTGAAAGCGCGTGGCGCCCACCCGCAACGCAATGCGCGACCGCCCGGAGACCAGATAGGCCCACAGCCAGGCGGCCCCGGCACCGTAGGCGATCACGCTGCCCGCCGCGACGCCCGCCATGCCCAGGCGCGGAAACGGTCCCCAGCCCAGGCCGAACGCGCCGCCCAGCGCCACCTGCAGCAGCGCCACGAGGAACAGCGTCACCGAAGGCACGGCCATGTTGCCCGCGCCGCGGATCACCGAGGCCAGCGTGTTCACCAGCCAGACAAACACCGAGCCGAGAAAGGCCACGTTGGCGTACGCCATGGCCTGCGCCAGCGCCTCGCCCTGCCCGCCCAGCTTCGCCAGCAGGGTTTCGCCCAGCGTGAGCATCGCGACCATGTAGACCACCCCCGCCGCCAGCGCGATCCACAGCGCATGCACCGCCAGCGCATTGGCCCGCGCCGGATCGCCCGCGCCCAGCGCGCGGCTGACCGCCGACGACACGCCACCGCCCATCGCGCCGGCCGACAGCATCATCTGGAACATCACGAAGGGGAACACCAGCGCCATGCCCGCCAGCGCGGGCGAGCCGAAACCGCCGACATAACGCGTCTCGGCAATCGCCGCCAGCGCCGTCGCCAGCATCGCGCCCATGTTGGGCAGCGCAAACCGCAGCAGCGTCGGCAGGATCGGGCTGGTCAGCAGCGGCGGCGGGCCTGCCGGGGAGGTCTCACTCATCGCCCTCTCCCGCGGTCTCCACCGGATCGAGCCGGTCCATCGACAGGTCGATCAGCGCGTGCAGCGCCACCACCTGCTCCGCGCCGAGCAGGCGGTTGATGCCCTCCTGCGCCACCTTCCAGCGCCGCTTGGCCTCGGCGCGCTTCTCGCGGCCCGCCGGTGTCAGGCTCACCAGCCGGCTGCGCGCGTTCTCGCCGGCCTCCACCACGACCCAGCCCGCGTCCACCAGCGGTTTGAGGTTGCGCGTCAGCGTGGAGGCGTCCATCTTCAGTCCGTCCGCCAGCTCGCCCGGGCGCACCGGACCGAGCTTGTCGACATAGGACAGCAGCGAGTACTGCGTGGTCTTGATGCCCGCCTTCGCCATCTCGGTGTCGTAGTACTGGCTCATGCGGCGCATGAACTGGCGCAGCTTGAGGTTGGTGCAGCCTTGCGGCAGGGCTTTGGGTAGGGTGCTTGCGGACATGGATTGATTGTATCTAAAATGATTGCAGATACAACCATTTTTTGAAAGACCGCTCATGGACACCGAAAACATCCGCCTGCGCTGGGAAAACGAAGAAGCCGCCGTGCGCCAGCGCATCGAGGCCGCCGGCGGCAGGGCCGGCGTCTCCACCCCGGACCAGATCGCCGGCAAGACCGGCCTGGAGATCATGCAGGCGCTGCTGCGTGGCGAGCTGCCCTACCCGCCGATCAGCGAGACCCTGGGCTTCTTCCTGATCGAGGTCGGCGACGGCCACGCGGTGTTCCAGGGCGAACCGCAGTTCAAGCACTACAACCCGCTGGGCACCGTGCACGGCGGCTGGTACGCGACCCTGCTGGACTCGGCGCTGGGTTGCGCGGTGCAGACCAAGCTGCCCGCCGGCACCGGCTACACCACCGCCGAACTGGGCCTGAACATCGTGCGTGCCGCCAGCGACAGGACCGGCCCGCTGCGCGCCATCGGCAAGGTGATCCACAGCGGCCGGCAGATGTCGACCGCCGAAGCCCGCATCGTCGGTCCCGACGGCAAGCTCTACGCCCACGCGACCACCACCTGCTTCATCTTCGACGCCACGCGGACCCAGCGCTGAGCCGCCGGCGCGGCGCGCGTCAGGCCGGCAGCGTCCAGCTCGCGCGGCAGCCGCGCGGGTGGTCCACGTTGTCGATCCGCAATGTGCCGCCGTGCAGCTCGCTGACCTCTTTCACGAGACACAGCCCGAGGCCCGAGCTTTTCTCCTTCGTGTCGGCGCGCGGCAGCGAATAGAAGCGGTCGAAAATCCGGTCCACCGCGTAGTCGGGCACGCCCGGCCCTTCGTCGCGCACCGACCACTCGATCCCGCCATTCACCGGCCCGATCGACACCGCCAGCACACCACCATGCGGCGAGAAGTCGATCGCGTTGTCCAGCAGGTTCTGCAACGCCTGCGCGACCAGGAAGCGATCGCCCTTCACCACCGCCACTTCCGCGCCCTGCGCCACGTCGACCCGCAGCCCCTTGAGCCGCAGCCGGGGTTCGGCCGTGTGCAGCAGCTCGCGCGTGAGCGCCACCAGGTCCACCGGCTCGACCGCGCGCAGTTGCCGCATCTGCTCCACGTCGGCCAGCGCCAGCAGCCGATCGATCAGCTGCCGCAGGCGCTCGGTCTGGCGCTGGATGTTGCCCGCGAAACGCTCGCGGTCGGCCTCGGGCATCGGCTCCTGCAGCAGCTCGGCCGCGCCGCGGATCGCCGCCAGCGGGCTCTTGAGCTCGTGCGTCAGCGTGTGCACGTAGTTCTCGACATAGGCCTTGTCTTCGAGCCGGATGCGCATGCGCTCGACCGCCTGCGCGAGATCGGCGAACTCGGTGTTGCCCGAGAGCCGGCCCATGCGCGGCAGCTCGGCCCGTTCGCCGCGCGCCACCGCGTTGGCGTAGCCGCGCAACCGCGAGAGCGAGCTCGCCATCCACCAGGTGAACAGCAGGCCGATCGCCAGCGAGATGCCCAGCAGCGCCCACGACCAGTTGAGGATGCGGTCGCGGCTGCGCTGGATGTAGGGCTCCAGCGTCTGGTTCGGCCGCGAGACTGTGAGCACACCGACGATGCGGTCGCCATCGCGCACCGGCGCCGCCACGTGCATCACCGTGCGGTCGGCGTCGTAGGCGCTCTCGCCGCTGGAGCGCGCGCCGTACTCGCCGCGCAAGGTGCGCAGCACATCGTTCCACTGCGAATGGTCCTTGCCCAGGTCTTCGCCCCGGCTGTCGAAGACCACGATGCCGCGCGCGTCGGTGACCGTGATGCGGTAACCGATGCGCTCCTTGCGAAACCCCCAGATGGTGGCGCCGGGATCGATCTGCGGCAGCGCCGTCATCGCCTGTGCAAACGGGCCGCTCGCAATGGTCCCGGCCTTCAGGTCCGGCGCCGCCACCAGCGCCAGCGCATTCGCCGCATCGACCAGGCTGTCCTCCATCGCCAGCCGCGTGCCCGGCTTCACTTCCTCGATGAAGACGCGCAGCACCACGAACAGCGCCAGGCCGAGGACCAGGAAGAAGGCGAGCAGGAGACGGAGGCCGATGCGCATGGCGTCAGAGCGACAGGGTCAGCGAATACCCCATGTTCCGGTGCGTCTGGATCAGCTCCGCCGACAGGCCACGTTCGCGCAGCTTGGCGCGCAGCATCTTGATGTGGGCGTCGACCGTGCGGTCCAGCGTGTCGGGCGCCTCGGCCCAGACCAGCTCCATCAACTCGGCGCGCGAGAAGATCCGACCGGGCCGGCGCAACAGGGTGGCCAGCAACAGGAACTCGTAGCGCGTCAGCGCCAGGTAGTCGCCGCCGCAGGCGATGCGCTGCGCGGCCTCGTCCAGCCGCAACGGCGCAGCCGGTGACGTCGCCAAAGCCGCGGCGGGCTCTGCACCCCTGCCGCTGGCCGTGCGCCGCAGGATCGCCTTGACCCGCGCACAGACCTCGCGCGGCGAAAACGGCTTGCTCACATAGTCGTCCGCCCCCAGCTCCAGGCCGAGGATGCGGTCGATCTCTTCGGTGCGTGCGGTCAGGAAGACGATCGGCAGCTCGCTGGTCTTGCGGATCGCCCGGCAGACATCGAAGCCGTTGCCGTCGGGCACACCGACGTCAAGGATGGCAATGTCAGGCGGTTGCGTCGCGAACGCCGCCAGCGCCTCGCGCGCCAGCTGCACATGCGTGACCGCGAAGCCCTCGCTGCGCAGCGCGTAGAGCAGTGTGTCGGCAATGGCGGGTTCGTCTTCGAGGAGAAGGATCTGGGGCATCGGGCAAGGCACAGGCAACGGAGCAGCTACTCTGCCACAGCCAGCACCCGCTCCAGCTCCCGCCGCATCACCCCGCGGTCCACATCCACCCCGCTCCACAGCCGGATCGCCACCGCCCCCTGGTTGACCAGCATGCCCAGGCCGTCGAGCACGGTGCAGCCTGCGGCTTCGGCGCGGCGGATCAGGTGGGTGCGCGGCGGGTTGGGGATGGCGTCGGCGACCACCATGCCGGGACGCAGCGTCGTCCAGTCGATGTCGAGCTGGTCGTCGACGTGCGGGAACAGGCCGATCGAGGTGGCGTTGATCACGATGTCCGTGTCGGTGGGGATGGGCATGGCCGGGTGCCAGTGCAGGTACTCGGCGGCGGCCGTCGTCTTCGCAGCAATCAGATCGGCCAGTTCCTGCCCGCGCAGCCGGCCCCGGTTGACGACAGCGATGTGCGCCGCCCCGGCCAGGGCCAGTTCCACCGCCACCGCGCGGGCCGCCCCGCCCGCACCGAACAGCAGCACGCGCCGCCCCCGGATCTCGCCCACGCCGCGCAAGGCTTCCAGAAAACCCTGGCCGTCGGTGTTCTCGCCGATCAGCAGGCCGTCGCGCACCACGACGGTGTTGACCGCCCCGATGACCTCGGCCGAGGGCGCGAGGTGGTCCAGGTGTTCGATCACCGTGACCTTGTGCGGCAGCGAGCAGTTGAAGCCGGCCCAGCCCATGGCGCGGGCGCCGCGCACGGCGTCGGCGAGTTTTTCCGGCGGCACTTCGCAATTGACGTAACGCCACGCCAGACCATGGTGCCGGTAGGCCGCCTCGATCATGGCGACCGTCGGGTTCTCGCCGGCGGGCTGGGCGAACGATCCGGTGAGCGTGTGCAGGAAGTTCATGGGTCTCTCCTGGGGCGTGGGCCGGTCAGGGTAGCGCATGCGCCGCCAAAAGCCCACCCGGAGCGCCCCGATCAATACGATGCTGCACCTTCGATGTACTTTTCAGCGGGTTACGAATACTTCTTGTCAGACACTAGGGTTTTTCCCGACCCTATAGCGCAATTCTGTACAGATTTTGCTGTTTTGCGTACAAACTGCGGGCCAGAAGGTCCCCAGAATCGCCCCACGGTTTCAGACACCGTTGAACCTCAAACGACCTCCCATCCACCTCAGGAGACACTCCGTGAAATTCCGCCTTGCCACCGTGTTTGCCGCCGGCCTGCTGGCCGCCGCTGGCGCCAACGCTGCCACCGAACTCGTCATCGCGACCGTGAACAACGGCCACATGATCGAGATGCAGAAGCTGTCGAAGAACTTCGAAACCGCCAACCCCGACATCAAGCTCAAGTGGGTGACGCTGGAAGAAGGCGTGCTGCGCCAGCGCGTGACGACCGACATCGCCACCAAGGGCGGTCAGTTCGACATCATGACGATCGGCATGTACGAAGCACCGATCTGGGGCAAGAAGGGCTGGCTGCAGGAACTCAAGACCGACGCCGCCTACGACGTGGACGACCTGCTGCCCGCCGTGCGCGGTGGCCTGACCGTGGGTGGCAAGCTGTATGCCGCTCCGTTCTACGGCGAATCCTCGATGCTGATGTACCGCAAGGACCTGGCCGACAAGGCCGGCATCACCGTGGCCGACAAGCCGACCTGGACCGACATCAAGGCCCTGGCCGCCAAGATCCACAACCCGCCCAACACCTACGGCATCTGCCTGCGCGGCAAGCCGGGCTGGGGCGACAACATGGCCTTCCTGTCCACCCTGGTGAACACCTACGGCGGCCAGTGGTTCGACATGAGCTGGAAGCCCCAGCTGGAAAGCAAGCCCTGGCACGACGCCATCACCTTCTACGTCGACCTGCTGAAGAACTACGGCCCTCCCGGCTCCTCGGCCAACAGCTTCAACGAAATCCTGGCCCTGACCAACTCGGGCAAGTGCGGCATGTGGATCGACGCCACGATCGCCGCCTCCTTCGTGAGCGATCCCAAGCAGTCCAAGGTCGCCGACCAGATGGCTTTCGCCCAGGCCCCCACCGCAGCGACCCCCAAGGGCGCGAACTGGCTGTGGTCCTGGAACCTGGCGATCCCCGCCGGTTCGAAGAAGGTCGACGCCGCACAGAAGTTCGTGACCTGGGCCACCAGCAAGGAATACATCCAGCTGGTCGCCAAGACCAACGGCTGGGCCAACGTCCCGACCGGCACCCGCAAGTCCACCTACGCGTCGCCGGAATTCCAGAAGGCCGCCCGCTTCGCTTCGGCTGAGCTCAAGGCCATCGAATCGGCCAACCCGAACGACTCGACCCTGCCCAAGAGCCCGTACGTCGGCGTGCAGTTCGCTGCCATCCCCGAGTTCCAGGCCATCGGCATCGCCGTGGGTCAGCAGATGAGCGCCGCCCTGGCCGGCAAGACCACGGTCGACGCCGCCCTGAAGGCCTCGCAGACCGCCGCCGACCGCGAAATGAAGAAGGCCGGCTACTACAAGTAAGCCACCAACGGGCAGGGAGGTCCCTGCCCGCCATTTCCATCGCTTCGCAGGGCGCCGGTGTGATCCATCGGCGCCCATCGGTCCCTCATTGCCTGGACACCCATGAAACGCCTCATCCCGCGCCTGCTGCTGACGCCCGCGGTGGCCACGCTCTTCCTCTGGATGATCGTGCCGCTGGTGATGACGATCTACTTCTCCGTCATCCGCTACAACCTGATGCAGCCCGACCAGACCGGCTTCATCGGACTGGACAACTTCGAATACTTCGTGACCGACCCCTCGTTCACGACCTCGGTGATCAACACCGTGCTGCTGCTGGGCAGCGTGATCCTGATCACCGTGCTGCTGGGCGTGGCCATCGCCCTGCTGATCAACGACCCCTTCGCCGGCCGCGGCATCGTGCGTGTGCTGCTGATCTCGCCCTTCTTCGTCATGCCCACGGTCAATGCGCTGCTGTGGAAGAACATGATGATGAACCCGATCTACGGCGTGCTGGCCCAGCTCTGGGGCTTCTTTGGCGCCGCCCCGATCGACTGGCTGACCGACCTGCCCCTGTTCTCGGTGATCGTCATGGTCTCCTGGCAGTGGCTGCCCTTTGCCACGCTGATCTTCATGACCGCGCTGCAGAGCATGGACCGCGAGCAGCTCGAAGCCGCCCGCATGGACGGCGCCACCTACGGCCAGCAGCTGCGTTACCTCTACATCCCGCACCTGGGCCGCTCGGTGGCCGTGGTCGTGATGATCGAGCTGATCTTCCTGCTCTCGGTCTTCGCCGAGATCTACACCACCACCGGTGGTGGCCCGGGCGACGCGAGCACCAACGTGGCCTTCCTGATCTTCAAGCAGGCGCTGCTGAACTTCGACGCCGGCGTGGCCTCCGCGGGCGCCCTGTTCGCCGTGCTGCTGGCCAACATCGCCGCGATCTTCCTGATCCGCATGGTCGGCAAGAACCTGGACAAGTGAGCACCACCATGGCACGTCAATCCACCTTCACCCCCGCCTACGCGGTGCGCACCGTGGCCGCCTGGGCCGTGGCCCTGCTGCTGTTCTTCCCCCTGGGCTGGCTGCTGCTGACCGCGTTCAAGACCGAGCTGCAGGCCATCGCCGTGCCGCCCGAGCTGTTCTTCAGCCCCACGCTGGAGAACTTCCACGAGGTGCAGGAGCGCAGCGACTACCTGCACTACGCCTGGAACTCGGTGGTCACCAGCGTGGTGTCCACGCTGCTGGGCCTGGCGATTGCCGCGCCCGCGGCCTACGCCATGGCCTTCCACAAGGGCAAGCGCGACAAGGACATCCTGATGTGGATGCTCTCGACCAAGATGATGCCGGCCGTCGGCGCGCTGGTGCCGGTCTACGTGATGGCGCAGAAGACCGCGCTGCTGGACACCCAGCTGGGCCTGATCATCATCTTCACGCTGTCCAACCTGCCCATCATGGTCTGGATGCTGTACTCGTCCTTCAAGGAGATCCCCAACGAGATCCTGGAAGCGGCGCGCATGGACGGCGCCACGCTCTGGCAGGAGGCCTTCAAGGTGCTGCTGCCGCTGGGCATGGGCGGCCTGGCCTCCACCGGCCTGCTGTGCCTGGTGCTCAGCTGGAACGAGGCGTTCTGGAGCCTGAACCTGAGCTCGTCCAAGGCCGGCACGCTGGCCACGCTGATCGCCAGCTACTCCAGCCCCGAGGGCCTGTTCTGGGCCAAGCTGTCGGCGGCCTCGCTGATGGCGATCGCGCCCATCGTCGTCTTCGGCTGGTTCAGTCAAAAGCAGCTGGTCCAAGGTCTGACCTTTGGCGCCGTGAAATGAGTACCCCCCGCATCGCCTTCGGCGCTACCCCCCAGGGGGCGCGACTGGCAGCCCGGCAAAGCCGGTTCTGCGGTCGCCCCGAACAAGAAACCTTCGCTCGCAGCGCCGCTGCGGCATCGAACATCTGAGGAGTCATTCCCATGGCCTACCTGCAACTCCAGGGCATCGAAAAGTTCTTCGGCGCCCACCGCGCCATCAAGGGCATCGACCTGACCATCGAGAAGGGCGAGTTCATCGTCTTCGTCGGGCCTTCGGGCTGCGGCAAGTCCACGCTGCTGCGCCTGATCGCCGGCCTCGAACACATCGACGGCGGCAAGCTGGTGCTCGACGGCAAGGACATCACCCAGGCGCCCTCGTCCAAGCGCGACCTGGCGATGGTGTTCCAGAGCTACGCGCTGTACCCGCACATGAGCGTGTACGAGAACATGAGCTTCGCGCTCAAGCTGGCCAAGGTCGATCCCAAGGTGATCGACGACAAGGTGCAGAACGCCGCGCGCATCCTCAACCTCTCGCAGTACCTGCAGCGCACGCCCAAGGAGCTCTCGGGCGGCCAGCGCCAGCGCGTGGCCATCGGCCGCGCCATCGTGCGCTCGCCCAAGGTCTTCCTGTTCGACGAGCCGCTGTCCAACCTGGACGCGGCCCTGCGCGGCCAGACCCGGGTGGAGATCCACAAGCTGCACCGCGACCTGGGCGCCACCACGATCTATGTCACGCACGACCAGGTCGAAGCCATGACGCTGGCCGACAAGGTGGTGGTGCTGCGCGACGGCATCATCGAGCAGGTCGGCACGCCGCTGGAGCTGTACGACAAGCCGGCCAACCAGTTCGTGGCCCAGTTCATCGGCACGCCGCAGATGAACGTGATCCCGCTGGCCCAGGTGCCGGCGCTGGTGCAGCAGCAGGCGCCGGTCGGTGCCGTGGGCGGCGCCATCGGCCTGCGCCCGGAGAACATCAGTGTGCGCAGCACCGGCAGCACGCCGGTGCCTGGCCAGGTGGACCTGGTCGAAGCGCTGGGCGCAGAGACCCTGATCTACGTGAGCACGCCCAACGGCGCGCAGTTCGTGGCGCGCCAGAACGACCGCACCGGCCTGCACGCCGGTGACGCCGTCAGCCTGGACATCGACGCCTCCCAGGCCCACTGGTTCGACACCGCCGGCCGCATCGTCGCCGGCCAGCACGCCTGACCACCATGACCCTCGGACAAGAACTTCAAGGCAAGGTCGCCGCCGTCACCGGCGCGGCCTCGGGCATCGGCTTTGCCAGCGCCCAGGGCATGGCCCACGCCGGCGCCCGCGTGGTGCTGATCGACCGCGACGCCGCCGCGCTGGACAAGGCCTGCGCGGCCATCGGCCCCAACGCCCTGCCGCTGGTGCTCGACCTGCTAGACCCCGCGCAGTGCAACAGCCTGCTCGAACGCACGCTGGCGATCGCCGGCCAGCTCGACATCTTCCACGCCAACGCCGGCCTCTACGTCGGCGGCGACCTGCTGGACACCACGCCCGAAGCCATCGACCGCATGTTGAACCTCAACGTGAACGTGGTGATGAAGAACGTGCACAACGTGCTGCCGCACATGGTGGCGCGCGGCACGGGCGACATCCTCGTCACCTCTTCGCTGGCCGCCCACTTCCCCACGCCGTGGGAGCCGGTCTACGCCTCGTCCAAGTGGGCGATCGACTGTTTCGTGCAGACCGTGCGGCGGCAGATGTTCAAGCACGGCATCCGCATCGGCTCTGTCTCGCCGGGGCCGGTCATCACCGGTCTGCTGGCCGACTGGCCGGCCGAGAAACTGGCCGAAGCCAAGGCCAGCGGCAGCCTGATCGAGGCCGCCGAGGTGGCCAATGTGCTGCTGTTCATGCTCACGCGCCCGCGCGGCATGACGATCCGCGACGTGGTGATGATGCCCACGAATTTCGACCTCTGACCCGTCCCTTTTCACGCGACCGACCATGTACACCATCCTTCACCTCGGACTGGGCTCCTTCCACCGCGCCCACCAGGCCGTCTACGTCCACCAGCTGCGCCAGCAGGGCGACACGCGCTGGTCCATCACCGGCGGCAACCTGCGGCCCGACATGCTCGACACCATCGCCGCGCTGCAGGCCCAGGGCGGCGCCTACACGCTGGAGACGGTCACGCCCCAGGGCGAGCGCAGCTACACGCGCATCGAGTCGATCCAGCGCGTGGTGCCCTACCAGGAAGACCTGGCGCCGCTGATCGCCGTCGGCGCCGATCCGGCCACACGCATCATCAGCTTCACCGTCACAGAGGCCGGCTACTACCTCGACGCGAACAACCAGTTGGACTGGCCCACCTTCCCCGACCTGCGCGCCGACCTGGAGGCCGTGAAGGCCGGCAAGGCGGGCCACACGGTCTACGGCGGCCTGGTCAGCATCCTGAAGGCGCGCATGAAGGCCGGCGGCGGTGCCGTCACGCTGATGAACTGCGACAACCTGCGCCACAACGGCGAGCGCTCGCGCGGCGGCCTGCTGCAGTTCATCGACGCACTGGGCGACAGCGCCCTCAAGGCCTGGGTGCAGGAACACACCCGCAGCCCCAACGCCATGGTCGACCGCATCACGCCACGCCCCACGCCCGACGTGGCCGAGCGCGTCAAGGCCGCCACCGGCTGGGACGACAAGGCCGCCATCATGGGCGAGAGCTTCATCCAGTGGGTGATCGAAGACAACTTCATCGCCGGCCGCCCCGAGTGGGAAAAGGTCGGGGTCGAGATGGTCAATTCGGTGCAGGCCCACGAGGAAGCCAAGATCCGCCTGCTCAACGCGACGCACAGCTGCATCGCCTGGGCCGGCACGCTGGCGGGCTACCTCTACATCCACGAAGGCACGCACGACGCCGCCATCCGCCAGATGGCTTTCGACTACGTGACCGACGACGCGATTCCGGTCCTGCTGCCCTGCCCGATCCATCTGGAGAAGTACCGCGACGTGGTGCTCGACCGCTTCGGCAACCCCGCGATCCAGGACACCAACCAGCGCGTGGCGATGGACGCGTTCTCCAAGATCCCCGGCATGATCGCGCCCACCATCCGCGACAAGCTCGCGCGCGGCGGCAGCTTCGACAGCGTGGCCATGCTGCCCGCGCTGTTCCTGGCCTACCTGCAGCGCTGGCACGCCGGCCAGATCCCCTACACCTACCAGGACCAGGCCATGGACCCGGCCGTGGCGCACGCGATCTGCGACGCGGCCGACCCGGTCGCCGCCTACGCCGCCGACACCACGCTGTGGGGCGAGATGGCCAGCCGTCCGGAACTGGTCGGCACACTGCGCAAGGCCTACGCCCGCGTGCAGGCTTTCGTGGCGGAGCGCGCCAAGGCCTGAACCGGTGTAACTTCCTCGGCTTCCCTGCCGGAGCACACCATGACCGTGAAGATGCCCATCGCCCCGCGCCAGCTCAAGCCCGAGCTGGAGCACGAGTTCGTCCGCTCGCCCGACCTGGGCTACGAGCTGTCGTCGGACGTCGGCTTCGTGCGCTGCCTGGACCATGGTTTTCCGACGCCGCTGGCGCGCTGGCACTACCACGACGAGTACGAGCTGCACCTGATCACCAGCACCAGCGGCAAGGTGTTCGTGGGCGACTGGATCGGCCCGTTCCAGGCCGGCCAGCTGGTGCTCACCGGGCCGCGCCTGCCGCACAACTGGGTGACCATGGACATGCCCGAGGGCGGCGTGGCGCAGCGCGATCTGGTGATCCAGTTCACCCACGAGCCGCTGGTGCGCGCCGCCGAGACCATCCCGGAATTGCGCGAAGTGCTGCCGCTGCTGGAGCGTGCCAAGAACGGCATCGAGTTCTTCGGCCTGTCGGAAGTGGCCGAGAAACACTGGCACCGCGTGAAGTCCGCGCGCGGTCTGCGCCGCCTCACCGCGTTCTGCGACTACCTGGCCGACCTGGCCGCCTGCACCGACTACCGCCTGCTCTCGAGCGTGCAGCTGCAGAGCGACGACGACGATGCCTCGATCGACCAGATCCACGCCGTCGTCAGCCGCATCACCGACAACATGGCCGACGACCACTCGGCCGGCGCGCTGGCCGCCGAGCTGGGCATGAGCGAGAGCAAGTTCAGCCGCTTCTTCCGCAAGGCCACCGGCAACACCTTCACCGACTTCGTCAACCGGGTGCGCATCAGCCGCGCCTGCCAGTTGCTGATGGACACCGACCAGCAGGTCACCCACATCTGCTACGAGGTCGGCTTCAACAACGTCGCCAACTTCAACCGCCGCTTCCTGGAAATCAAGGGCATGACGCCCACCGAATTCCGCAAGCAATCGCTGACCCGTTTCAAAGGCTCGGCCTGATCCCATGTTCCTCGGTCTCGATCTCGGCACGTCCGAACTGAAGGCCCTGCTGCTGTCCGACCAGCACCAGGTCATTGCCACCGCCCGCGCACCGCTGACGGTGCAGCGCCCGCAGCCGCTGTGGTCCGAGCAGGACCCGGCCGCCTGGTGGCAGGCGCTCGAAGCGGTGATGGACCAGCTGCACGCGGAGCAACCGCAGGCGCTCGCACAGCTGCGCGGCATCGGCCTGTCCGGCCAGATGCACGGCGCCACCCTGCTCGACGGCCACGACCAGGTGCTGCGCCCGGCCATCCTCTGGAACGACGGCCGCAGCGGCGCGCAGTGCGAACAGCTCACCCGCGACGTGCCACAGCTTTCGGCCATCACCGGCAACCTGGCCATGCCCGGCTTCACGGCGCCCAAGCTGCAATGGGTGCGCGAGCACGAACCGGAAACCTTTGCGAAGACCCGGCGCGTGCTGCTGCCCAAGGACTGGCTGCGCCTGATGCTCACGGGTGAAGCCGTGAGCGAGATGTCCGACGCCGCCGGCACCTTGTGGCTGGACGTGGGCCGGCGCGACTGGTCCGACGTGATGCTCACCGCGACCGGCCTGACCCGCGCCCACATGCCGCGGCTGGTCGAAGGCAGCGAGGTCTCGGCCTTGGTCAAACCAGCGCTGTGCAGCCGCTGGGGCCTGCCGTCGGCGGTGCCGGTGGCCGGTGGTGCCGGCGACAACGCCGCCAGCGCGGTCGGCATGGGCCTGGTGCGCCCGGGCGAAGGCTTCGTCTCGCTGGGCACCTCGGGCGTGGTCTTTGTCAGCGGTGCCGCGTTTGAACCCAACCCGGCGCAGGCGCTGCACGCGTTCTGCCACGCCCTGCCCGACCGCTGGCACGTGATGAGCGTGATGCTCAGCGCCGCCAGCGCAGTGAGCTGGGCCACGAAAAACCTCGGCTTCGAGAACGAAGCCGCGCTGCTGGCCGCGGCCGCGACGCTGGACCACGGCGCCCAGGGCCAGGCCCCGCTGTTCCTGCCCTACCTCAGCGGCGAACGCTCGCCCCACAACAACCCGCTGGCCACCGGCGCCTGGGTTGGCCTGCGCGCCGAACACGGCCGCGAACACCTGGCCTACGCGGTGGCCGAAGGCGTGGGCTTCGGCCTGTGCGACGGTCTGCACACCATTCCCGCCAGCGACCCGCCGCTGCGCGCGCTCTCGCTGGTCGGTGGCGGCTCCCGCAGCGCCTGGTGGGCGCAATTGCTGGCCGACATCTTCGGCCTGGCACTGACCGTGCACCAGGACTCCGAAAGCGGCGGCGCCATGGGCGCAGCCCGCCTGGCCTGGCTGGCCACCGGCGGCGGCCTCGACACGGTCTGCGTCACGCCCCCGGTGCGGCACCGCTTCGAACCCAACACGGCACAAAGCGAAACGCTGCGGGCGCGCCATGCGCGGTTCAGGGCGCTGTATCCGGCCTTGCGCTGAGAGCCGCCCGGCGGCGGAGACGGCTTGGGCCGGGGTCGCGGCCAGACCTGAAACAGGCTTTCGCCCGTTTCAACGCCCCCATTGCACTGTTCATCGATATTTTGTATGATGCACGTCATGCGAAAGACACCAACCAACATCCGCAGTGCCGCCAAAGAGGCCTCGCACGAGCGCATCGTGCAGGCGGCCGCCCGCGCCATCCGGCGCAGCGGCTACGACGGGACGGGGGTGGCCGACATCATGAAAGAGGCGGGGCTGACGCACGGCGCGTTCTATGCCCACTTCGATTCCCGCGAAGCCATGCTGGCCGAAGCGGCGGACCGTGCGGGTGCCGAGTCCAACGCCTTCGCGGCCAGTGTCATTGCCGCGGTCCCGCCTGAGCAGGCATTGCAGGCGCTGATGCAGACCTATCTGTCCAAAGAGCACCTGGCGGGCATCGAGACGGGTTGCCCCGTGTCGGCCCTGGGTTCCGAAATGCCCCGCCAGTCGCCCGAAGTGCGCCGGGCCGCCACGCGCCGCATCAAGGAGATGATCGATCTGGTGGCCCGTCAGTCGCCGGACTGGGGACAGCCCGGCGCCCATGAGCGCGCGCTGGTGACGGTGGCCACCATGGTGGGCACCCTGATGCTGGCCCGCGCCGTCGATGACCCGGCGTTGTCGGACGCGCTGTGCGGCGCCGCTTTGAAGCGCCTGGCCCCTTCCGGCGTCTGAGCCACGGACCGGTTTTTTTTGCTCACAAATATGATGATCATCATTCCAAACTTCATCTCAACCGGATCCAATGGATCCGTCCCCTGCACTGTTTGCCAAAAGGAAAGACCATGAAAGCCTTCGTCGTGGATCGCTACGGGAAGAACGAAAAACTGCGGGCCGCCGAGATGCCGGCACCGGAGCTGCGTGAAGACGAGGTCTTGATCGAGGTGCACGCGACCGCGGTGAACCTGCTGGATTCCAAGCTTCGAAACGGCGAGTTCAAGCTCATCCTGCCGTACCGCACGCCCTTTGTCCTGGGACACGATGTGGCCGGCGTGGTGGTCCGTGTCGGGCCGAGGGTGCGCCAGTTCAAGGTGGGCGACGAGGTCTACGCCAGGCCCGACGACTTCCGCATCGGCACCTTCGCCGAGTTGGTGGCCGTCAAGGAGGACTCGGTGGCGATCAAGCCCCGGAACATCAGCATGGAAGAGGCTGCGTCCATCCCCCTGGTGGGACTGACGGCCTGGCAGGCGCTGGTGGAAAAAGCCCGTCTCAAGAAGGGGCAGAAGGTCTTCATCCAGGCAGGCTCCGGTGGCGTGGGCACGTTCGCCATCCAGCTGGCCAAGCACCTGGGCGCGACGGTGGCCACCACCACCAGCGCGGGCAACGCCGCCCTGGTCAAGGGCCTGGGCGCGGATGTGATCGTCGACTACAGGAAGGATGCGTTTGAAGAAAAGCTGAGCGACTACGACGTGGTGCTCAACAGCCAGGACGGCAAGACCCTGGCGAAGTCCCTGGGCGTGCTCAAGCCCGGTGGCAGCCTCATCTCCATCTCGGGGCCGCCCGATCCGCAGTTTGCGCAGGACATCAAGGCCCCGTGGGTGGTGACTCAGGTCATGCGCGCCCTGAGCTTTGGCGTGCGCAGGCAGGCCCGGCGCCTGCAGGTCGGCTATTCGTTCCTGTTCATGAAGTCCAGCGGCAGCCAGTTGCAGAAGATCACACAGTTGATCGAGTCGGGCGCCATCCGCCCGGTGATCGACAAGGTCTTCCCCTTCGACGCCACCAACGAGGCCATGGCCTACGTCGAAAGCGGTCGGGCCAAAGGCAAGGTGGTCATCAAGCTTCGCTGAACCTTTCCACCCTTTCGTTTTTTCACGCCCCTACATATGACGATCGTCATGTGAATTTCGTATCCCAACCTTCTCAGGAGCCATCCATGAACATTCAAAACGCCGTCGTCCTCATCACCGGCGCCAACCGCGGCATCGGCCTGGCCTTTGCCCGCGAACTGCTGGCGCGGGGCGCCCGCAAGGTCTACGCCGCCGCACGCGATCCCGCCACCGTCACCTTGCCCGGTGTCCATGCCTTGCAACTGGACGTCACCAAACCCGAGGAAATCGCAGCTGCAGTGCAGCAGGCCACCGACGTGACCCTGGTCATCAACAACGCGGGCATCGCCCAGCCCGGCGGCTTCCTGGCGCCTGACAGCGACGCGGTGGCACGCCGCATCTTCGAGACCAACTTCTTCGGCGTGCTGAACGTGAGCAAGGCCTTTGCGCCCGTGCTCAAGGCCAACGGCGGTGGCGCACTGCTCAATGTGTTGTCGGTGGCGTCGTGGGTCAACGGCAGTGAGCTGGCCGCGTATTCGGCCAGCAAGTCCGCGGCGTGGCCGCTGACCAATGCATTGCGCCACGAGCTGGCCGGGCAGAAGACCCAGGTGCTGGGCCTGCACATGGCCTATGTCGACACCGACCTCACGCGCGGTTTCGAGGTCCCCAAGAGCAGCGCCGAGGTAATCGTGCAGCGCGCGCTCGACGGGCTGGAAGCGGGCGCCGACGAGGTGCTGGCCGACGCGCTCACCGAGCAGGTGCGGCAAGGCCTGACGGCACCGCGCCCGGTCTATCTGCCCCAAGGCCAATAAACCCAGGCCCTCAGTCTCAACTCACACCCACAGGAAGACCACCATGCTCTTCACGCCTCTCTCCGCGCCCTCCCTGCCACTGCGCAACCGCATCGTCATGGCGCCCATGACACGCAGCCGGGCGGTGGACCACAACACGCCCAACGCCCTGATGGCCGAGTACTACGGCCAGCGCGCCTCGGCCGGCCTGATCGTCACCGAGGGCACCTCGCCCTCGCCCAACGGGCTGGGCTACGCCCGCATTCCGGGCCTGTTCACCGAAGCCCATGTGCAAGGCTGGAAGCAGGTGACGGACGCGGTGCACGCCAAAGGCGGCAAGATCTTTGTCCAGCTGATGCACACCGGGCGCGTGGCCCATGTGGCCAACCTGCCGGAAGGGGCCGAGGTGCTCGCGCCCACCGCCGAGGTCTGCCCCGGCGAGATGTTCACCGACACCCAGGGCATGCAGCCGCACAGCGCACCCCGCGCGATGAGCGAAGACGACATCGCCCACGCCGTGGCGGAGTACGCCAGGTCGGCCCAACTGGCCATCGACGCGGGTTTCGACGGGGTCGAGCTGCACGCCGCAAACGGCTACCTGATCGAGCAGTTTCTGAACGCCAACGTGAACCACCGCACCGATGGCTACGGGGGCAGCATCGAAGGCCGCAACCGCTTCGCCCTCGAGGTGGCTCGCGCCACGGCCGCCGCCATCGGCGCAGACAAGGTGGGCATCCGGTTGTCGCCCTACGGCGTGTTCAACGGCATGGGGGCCTACCCCGATGTCGAGGCGCAATACCTGGCCCTCACCGAAGCACTGGCGCAGCTGGGCATTCTGTATGTGCACCTGCTGGACCATTCGGCGCTGGGCGCGCCGCCCGTGCCCGCCGAGTTCAAGTTCCGCCTTCGCGTGGCGTTCCACGGTCTGTTCATCCTGGCCGGAGGCTTCGATCAGGCCAGTGCGGAGAGCGCGCTCCATGCGGGTCACGCGAACCTCATCGCCTTTGCCCGCCCCTTCATCGCCAACCCCGATCTGGTCGAGCGCATGCAGGCCAAGGCGGCCTTGAACCCGCTGGACATGGCGACCTTCTACACGCCCGGCCCCAAGGGCTACACCGACTATCCGGCGCTCGGCGCCTGAGCGGAGACCGATGATGAAACACCTGCTCAAGACGGCCACGCTGGGCCTGGCCCTGTCAACCACTCTCCATGTGCCCACGCTGCTGGCGGCAGAGCCTGCCGCCAGCGCGGCGAACCAAGGCCAGGTCGCGGCCGGACCAAAGGCCGAGCTCACCTGGAAGAACGTGCCCACCCAGACCATCTCGGCCGGCGGCGTGAACTTCGCGTACCGCGAGCTGGGCCAGCACCACGGCGGCACGCCCGTGGTGATGCTGACCCACCTGGCGGCGGTCCTCGACAACTGGGACCCGCGCATCATCGACGGCCTCGCGGCCAAACACCACGTCATCGCCTTCGACAACCGCGGCATCGGGGCCTCCAGCGGCTCGCCGTCGAATTCGATGGAAGCGATGGCAGACGACGCCATCACCTTCATCCGGGCCAAGGGCTTGCAGAAGGTGGACCTGCTGGGCTTCTCGCTGGGTGGCATGGTCGCCCAGGAAGTCGTGCTGAAACAGCCGCCACTCGTGCGCAAGATGGTGCTCGCGGGCACCGGTCCTGCGGGTGGCGAAGGCATCAGCACCGTGGCGGGGGTGACCTTCTACGACATGGCCCGGGGCTTCTTCACCGGCCAGGACGCCAAGCAGTTCCTGTTCTTCACGCGAACGCCCCAAGGCATCGAGGCCGGCAAGGCCTTCCTGGCGCGGTTGAAGGAACGCACCGAAGACCGCGACACCGAGATCTCGGTGAGCGCGTTCATGGCCCAGCTGGAGGCGCTGCGCGTGTGGGGCAAGAAGGCGCCCGCCGACCTGTCGGTGGTGACGCAGCCGGTGCTGGTGGTCAACGGTGACCACGACCGCATGGTCCCGACGGTCAACACGCACGACCTGGCCCGGCGGCTGCCCAACAGCCAGCTGGTCATCTACCCCGATGCCGGACACGGCGGGGCCTTCCAGTTCCATGCCGACTTCGTGCGCAGCACGCTCGAGTTCCTGGCCCGCTGACGCTGGCCAGGCAACGCAGCCCCCAAGACCAGGAGAACGACATGCGTGCACACACAAGCCAGTTCAAGGGCCAGCGCGCGCTGGTGACCGGCGCCTCCAGCGGTATTGGCGCGGCCATCGCGCGTGAGCTCGCGGCGCTCGGCGTGGACCTCGTGCTGACGGCACGGCGGCGCGACGCCCTGGAAGCCGTCGCCGCGACCTGCCAGGGCGTGAAGGTCGAGATCGTCACCGGCGATCTCGGCCAGCCCGATGCGGCGCGCGCCCTGTGGGCTGCCGCCACCGCCAGCGGCCCGATCGACATCCTGATCAACAACGCCGGCTTCGGCTACTTCCGCCGGTTCGACGAGGTGGATTGGGCGCGCGACGCCGAGCTCATCCAGCTCAACATGACCTCGCTCGTGGCGCTGGCGCGCTGCTTCGTCGATGCGCACAAGGCCGGCTCCGGCCCTGCGCACATGCTGAACATCGCCTCGACCGGCGCTTACCAGTCCGTGCCCAACATGGCGCTGTACGCGGCGTCGAAGACGTTCGTGCGCAACTTCAGCGAGGGCCTGCACGACGAGCACCGTGGCACGCCGCTGAGCGTGACCTGCGTCTGCCCCGGCGGCACCGACACCGGGTTCCACGCCGCCTCCGGCGGGGGCGACTACTCGTGGATCGCGAACGCATCGACCCAAAGCCCCGAGTTCGTGGCGCAGGCTGCGGTCCGCGCCATGTTGCAAGGCCAGCGCACGGTCGTGCCAGGCCTGTTCAACCAGCTGTCCACCTTCGGTGTGCGCTTCCTGTCGCGGCGGTGGGCCTCCCGGGTGGCGACCCAGGTGCTCGGCAGGCCGCGCCTGACGCTGCCTGCGCGCAGCACGACCTGAGACAGGCCTGTCGACACCCGAAGCGAAAGGACCGCCAGGCATGTCTGATCACTTCGGAGGGAACCTGCTTGCGGCTCAATGAACCCGCAGCACCTCAAACTGCTGTCGGATGGGAGCGACCTGTATCGACACCTCATCCCCCTCGCATTTGCCGAGCATGGCCCGGCCCAACGGGGCTTCGCTGCTGATGACCTGAACAAGCTGAGCGCCGCTGACCAACTTCATGCTGCCCCCATCCGGGCCGAGAAAGAGCTGTTGCTGCCTGTCGTCGGCATCGACCAGGCAGACCAGTGCGCCGAGCTGTATGCCTTTGCTGGCGTCGTAGGGACGCGGGCGGAATTGGCGCCAGTTGGCCATCGCCTGGCGGATGGCTTCGGCGCGACGCGCTTGGCCGGTGGCCAGGTAGGCGGCTTCGAGCCCCAAGGTGTCGTATTTGTTTTCGGCGATGTTTTCTTCGTGAGTCGCCGTTTCATGGGCCGCCCGCGCGGCCTGTTCGACTTGCAGCAGGTCTTCGGCGAGCCGTTCCAGCACCTGCTGCTGCAGCAAGAATTTATCCATGATGAAAGGTGGGCATCTCAAACAAGCGGGGGCACGGCCCTGTCGCCCATTTCGGGGCATCGAACGGCAGGAACTGGCCGAAGTGTGAAGCCATGCAGCGTCCCTCAAGCCTTCACTTCGACCACCGGTTCAAAGCCGCCGAAGATCATGCGTTTTCCGTCGAAGGGCATGGGCGGGTTGCCGGGTGTGGACGGGTCCATGCGCGGGTCCTCCAGCATCTTCTTCATGCCGGCGTCGCGCGTGGCCTTGTCCGGCCATTCGACCCATGAAAAAGCCACCGTCTCCTCGGCCGTGGCCTGGACTGCGCGGCGGAAGTCGGTGACTTTGCCGTCGGGAACGTCGTCGCCCCAACACTCCATCACACGGATGGCGCCCAGCTCGATGAACAACGCGTCGAAATGGCGAGCGTGGTCGATGAACTGCTGCTTGTTGGCGGTCGGGACCGCGATCACGAAACCATCGATGTATGACATGTCTCACTCCTGTGGGGTTGATCGGACAGCGCACTGGCCTGAGTGCGCCTCGCATTGCAACGACGAACGACCGGGAGCCAATTCGACATCGCATGCCGGCAGGAGGACAGACACCCTGTGCGGCCATGGAGCAAATGCTGCAGCAGATTTTTTTGATGAGTCGCCAGCCGCAGTGCTCTCAGCATAGATGCCTTGGCAGCGGTAGCAGTCTGACAGTCCGTTGTCACGAAGGTCTGCTATCGGCCAGTAACGGACGATGGCGGCGGAGAAAAGCAGTCGCTCAATGCTCAAATGAGCCAACGCTGCTCACGGCAGTTGGCTCCAGCGCCCCGTTAGAGCGTTCATGGGGCAAGCCCAGCAAACGCATTGAATTCTGCCAACTTGCCTCATTCCTTCGACCATCCATATCCTCCAGCAGTGCCGTTCGATCACTCTCGCGGAGCGGAGTTTCCAGAGAAGTCAACAACATCTCTGCGCTGGATAGAACAGAAAACCACGGCAACCCTTCGCGTCTGACGAGTTCGACGAGCCGCGATGTACATATCATTGTGTGCTCTTCGTCAGGCCAATAGCGCCCACCTTCATCAGAGGATGGACCATTCAGGGCTACAGCGATAAAAGGATCATTCAAGACCCGGATACCAAAGTGGACGCGAAGGTCTGGACCAAATGAATAATTATGGAAATGCATGAACTGAACAAAGCCCTTAAACGGTCTCACGATGAACGTTGGCTTTGTATGCAGAAATCCGATCGCTTGAAACTCTTTTGCAACTGCGCGAACAATTTTTCGCGCCAGCCTACGCTCTTCCTTTTTCTCCATATCTAACGTTGGAGGCGACCGGCACTCAGCAAACGCCGCGAAGCGGCTATCTGCTGCTGAGTGTCCGCGTGGGCCAAAATGTTAAGCGGCACGATTCACCGCCTGCGACTTAAAGGCAACAACAAACTCTTTCGCCTGCTCAAATGTCGCCGGATAGCTTGTCTTCTGCCGCCCCCCTGATTCCGTTGGTTCGTAGACTGACTGAAATAAAAAACCGTGCTCCACCAAGAACTGTACTTTCTTCCATTGAAGAGTGTCGGCTGCGGCAGGTGCTGAGAATTTGCGACTGAGCCTCACCATCTCCCCTCCGCACTGCGGGCAACGTCTTGGCGCTTCGCTGATCGGCTTTTTAAAAGACTTCTTGCAATGGAAGCAGACATGCGGGAACAAGTGCCCTTGAATGTCCTTTTCCTTTGGGAAAGTGCTGTGATGCTTGAATGCTGCCATGACTGCCGTTTAACGTTTGAAGTCAGCGGACCAGCCAGCGCAACTGGCGCAGGTCCGCTGCATTGAAAGGTTATGGCGCGTTCTATGCACTGCTCGCACCATTAAGCTTTTGAAGAACTGAGGGCAGCAACCGGGCCACATACTCGTGCATCCATGTATTTCCACCTGCGTAAGCCAGTTCTTCCTCTCCAACCTGGAAGGTGAGCATGGGTGAAAGCGTTCCGCCAGCGAAGTCTTCGGATGCGGAGTCGTCAATCAAAGCGGTGACCGCGAAAGCAATTGAGCCGGTGAGTTGCTCCACAAGCTCTTCGGGCGCATCGACCTTCTTCAATTCACGGGCAATTGCTTCAATAAGTGCCGCCGTGAGCGCCTGCTGACGATCATCGAAGGAGTCGTGATGTACGAGCTTCATTGAGCGCGATAACGGAATGTATCCCGCAGAACCCGCGGGATAAGCTGGACGTTGCGGAATATTCTGGCCACATCAACCTCCAAAAAAATTCAATCGGATCAAAGGGTTGGATGCGAATACCTGATTTTTATACAGGTAGAAGTAGACCACGAAACCCGGCATCCACAACCAACCAGTTACCGCTTCACTTTGGCTCCTTGTACGACCGCAACGGGTCGGGAGCGGCCGCCATCAAGCTCCGGTGAACGACTGCGCCCAGCCTTGAACAGTCCTTGGAAAACCCAGAGCAATTCAGCCCTGCCCCTTCCCCACCCTAACCGCCATCCGTGGAACCCTGATTCTTCAGTTCGGCAAACTTGGCCGCCATCGTCGGGTTGCCCCGGGTCAGCTTCTTGATCGTCACATCCTGCGCCTTGTCGTTGGCCAGGCGCAGGTTGCGGTCGGCGCCGAGCAGGGCTTCCTTGGTCTTTTGCAGGTGGTCGATCGACTTGTCGATCTCTTCAATCGCCGTCTGGAAGCGCCGGGAGGCCAGGTCGTAGTTCTTCGCGAACGCGGTCTTGAAGCCTTCCAGCTCGCTCTCGAAGTTCGTGATGTCGATGTTCTGCGCCTTGAAGAGCGCCAGTTCCGACTTGTATTTGAGCGAGTTCATGGCCGCGTTGCGCAGCAGCGTGATGATGGGCAGAAAGAACTGCGGGCGGACCACATACATCTTCGGATAGCGGTGGAACACGTCGACGATGCCGGTGTTGTAGAGCTCGCTGTCGGGTTCGAGCAGGGAGACCAGCACGGCGTATTCGCAGCCTTTCTCGGTGCGGTCTTTGTCGAGTTCCTTCAGAAAGTCTTCGTTCCGGTTTTTCGTCGCGGTGCGGTCGCCCTCGTTCTTCATCTCGAACATGATCGAGACGATTTCGGTGCCCGCTTCGTCGGCGTCGCGAAAGATGTAGTCGCCCTTGCTGCCGGTGCGCGCGTCGTTGTCTTTTTCGAAATAGGCCCGCGGAAATGCCGTTGCCCGGATGCGGTTGAATTCGGTCTCGCAGTGCTGTTCGAGGGTCTCGCCGATCATCTTGGTTGACAGGCGAGCCTTCATGTCGCGCAGGCGCTCGATGGCGTCGTCGCGGTCCTTGATCTGCGTCTCGTACTTGTCCTTGAGCGACTGCTGGGCCAGCTGCTTTTCCAGCGCAGCGCGCTCCAGACCGCCCCTCAATTCGTCGCGCTCTTTCTCGACCGCGCTGACGGCCTCGGTGATGGCGAGCCGCTGCGCGACGGCGGTGGCGTCGACCCGGGCTTTCAGTGCCTGGATCTCGGCGTCTTTGGCGGCCGCGGCTTTCTGCAGTTCGTTCACGAGCCTGGCGGCGGCCAGGTCGGCGGTGGCCTGCTGGTCGCGCCGGGATTGCTCCAGTTCGTTGGCGAGCGCGTCGCGCTGCTTTTCCACGGCGCCCAGCGCTTCGGCCACGGCGAGCCTGCGCGCCACGTCACCAGCATCGAGCTTGGCCTTCAGCGCCTGGATTTCCGCGTCCTTGGTCATGGCCGCCGTCTGCAACTCGCTGGCCACCCTGGTGGTGGCCAGCTCGACGGCGTTGCGCTTGTCCTGCTCGGCCAGCTCCAGCCGCTCGTGCAGTTGCTGCTCGAAAGCGCTGTCGCGCACCTGCTGGAGGATGTCCGCGTAACCGGCCTCGTCGATCTTGAATGCCTTGCCGCAGTGTGGGCAGATGATGTCGTGCATGCCTGTGGCTCTCCCGCCTTCGGTCTGAAAGGGCTTGCGCGTCCGGGGCCCTGCCCCTTGCCCCGCAAGCCTGGAAACCGGCCGTGGCCGGATGGAACCAATATACCCACGTCCTGGCGTGGTGGTTCCGGTCAGGGCGGCCCGCTCCGGCAGGCGTCGGCGGTGGACGTGTCCAGGTAGGGCATCAGGGTCGGCGCCAGCGAAGTCAGGATCTGCACCGGCAGTGCGGAGGTGAAGCGGTAGCCCGCCGCGTCCGGCCCGACCACATAGGCGGTCAGGGTGCCGAAGTAGCGCGGCCCGAGGTAGAACACGAAGGTGGCGGTGCGGTTGAGGGCCAGTGTGGGGCGCCCGCGCACGACCACGCGGTTGTCGCCGGTGCCGGTCTTGCCGCCGGGCGACAGGTCTTCGCTGCCGGTGTGGAAGCTGCCCGACAGTCTGCGCGCCGTGCCGCGCTCGACCACATCGGACAAGGCCTTGCGCAGCGCGCGCGCCACTTCGGGTGTCATGACGCGTTCGCCCTCGACCGGCGTCGGGCCCAGCGTGGTGGCCCAGGGCGTGTCGCTGGCCAGTTGCACGGTGTTGATGAGCCGGCTGGGCAGGCGCACGCCGCCGTTGACGATGATGCCCATCAGCTCGGCCAGCGCGGCCGGCCGATCGCCCGAGCTGCCCAGGGCCGTGGCCAGCGAAGGAACGAGGTGGCCGAAGGGGTAGCCCAGCCGGGCCCAGCGGCTGTGGATGTCGAGGAAGGCCTCGACTTCGAGCAGGGTGTAGATGCGGGTGTCCTGCGCGCTCTTGAAGCGGGTGCGGAACAGCCAGCCATAGACCGCCTGCCGCTCGTCGGCGCTGTCGGCCAGCGCCCGCGCCAGCGGCGCATCGGGGTGCTGCAGGCGGTAGCCCACCAGCCAGAGTTCCAGTGGGTGCACGCCGGCCACATAGCCCCGGTCGGGCAGATCGAGCGCGTCGGGCGCGAACCGCTTGTGCAGGCGCTCCACCCGTGTCGCGTCGGGCGCCTTGTCGCCCAGGCGTTCACGCAGGAAGGCGTCCAGCGCCGCGGGCGAGGCCTGGGGGTCCAGATAGCGGAACACCGCGGTCAGCCGTTCGGGCGTGGGACGCAGCCCTTCCAGCAGCAGCGCGCGCAGTTCCGAGGGCTTGCTCTGTTCGGTCTTGCGCCAGAAGCGGCGCAGGAAAGTCTGACCTTCGTGGTCCGCGAAGCGGGCCAGGTAGGTGTCGCGGCGCGGGTCGTTGCTGTCTTCGAGCAGGCGCGCGGTGCTGCCAGGCACCTGGTACATGGTGTGGCGCACGACTTCGCGCAGCAGCCGCACAAAAGGCAGGTTGATCGAGGCCTGCAAGGCTTCGCGCAAGGTGGGCGATCGGTGGTTGTCGTCGGCGTTGAAGTTGCTGAAGACGTGCAGGCCACCACCGGTGAAGAACCGTTCGCCGGGATCGGCCGAAAAACGGCGGTCCAGGGCGGCATTGAGCATGGCCTCCAGGCTGCGGTCGGGGCTGCTGCTCAGGTATTGCACGGCCCAGCGCGTGAGCGTGTCCTGCCGGTCGACGCTGGTCTCGCGCAGGGCACCGGGGTCCCGCGGCGACAGCCGGGTGTGCAGCTCGGTGACCAGCTCCAGATAGGTCGCCAGCACGCGCAGTTTGGCGGTGGAGCCCAGCTCGAGCTTGCTGCCTTCGTTGATGTCCAGCGGCTGGGCGGTGGTGTCGGTCTGCACCCGCACGAGATTGGCACCGTCGGTGCGCTCCAGCAGGGTGAAGCTGTACCGCACGGCGCCCAGCGAGGCAGGTTGCAGCAGCCGCTCGCCCATGAGGCCCTGCGAGCGCGCGAAGGCCGAATCGTCCAGCTGATCCAGAAAGTGGCTGACGGCGTCTTGCAGGCCGGCGTTCAGGGTGGTGTCGAGGCTGGCGTCGAGCCGGTCGAGCGCATAGAGCGAGCTGCCCAGCCAGCCGGCCAGGCGGCTGCGCACGGCGGTGGTGCCCTTGCCCGGGCTGGCGGGCCACTGCGGCGGCTGTCGCGCCATGTCGCGGAACACCAGCCGCTGACGCAGTGCGGCGTCGCGCCAGGCGGTGTCGATGATGCCCGCGCCGGCCAGCAGGCGAAGGTAGGCGTCGGTGATCTGGTCGAGGTCGTGGCGCCCCTGCGCCAGGTACCAGGACGGCCGGCGGTGGGCCACCATGAGGGCGACCACCTGGCGCAGCACCTGGGCGCGTTCGGCCTGGCCGACTCCGGCGCCCGGGTCAGCGGACGAGAGCAGCTGGCGGGCGCGCTCGAAGTCGGTGCCGAACCACACCCACAGACCGTCGCCCAGTCCGTGCACCTCGCCGTAGCGGGGCGCGGCCGACAGCGGCACCGTGTTCAGGTAGTCGAGCAGGATCTGGCGCCGCACCGGCAACGTGTCCGCGCCCTTGCGGTAGGCACGCACGGCGGCCGACGCCATCTGGCGCAGCTTTTCGCGGCCGTTGTGGGTCAGGCCATCGGGCGAGTGGCGGTACTTTTCAATCTGGGTGGCCAGGGTGCTGCCACCGGGCGTGTCGAAGGCGGGGTCGAAATGGCTGCCGAGCTGCCCGAGCACGGCGCGGCCAAAGCGCACCCAGTCCACGGCGGGGTTCATCTGCGGCCGCCCGGCATCGAGCAGGTCGCGGTTCTCGATGAACAGCAAGGCCTGCGCGACCAGGGGCGGCACCTGTTCGTAGCGTTCGAAGCTGCGGTAGGGGTAGCGGAAGTGGTAGACCGGCCAGCGGTGGCAGTCGAGCACGGTCAGGCCGGCCCGGCTTTTTTCGGCATAAGGTGCGTACAGGCCCCGGTCCAGATGGGTCAGCAAAGCCGGGCTCTGTCGCACCTGCTCGGTGATGGCGAAGCCGCGCGGTTCGAGCTTGGCCACAAAGGCCGGGATGTCGGTGTACCCCAGCCGCTGGTCGAACGGCCCCTGGGCGGGAAACCGCACGCTGTCGCTGGCCCCGGCGGCGCTGTGGTAACCCAGCTCGCTGGCGTATTCGCTCAACAGCCGGGCCTGCCAGCGCGAGGTGTGCACCTCGTCCAGCAGCAGCCAGACCACGCCCGCCGCCAGCAAGGCCAGCGCCAGCAGACCGCCAAGCCACCAGCGCCTGCTCAGGCGGCGTCCTGCGCCAGGCGCCGGGCCTGGAGCGCGGGAGACCGGATGACCGCCATCCCCGCCGGGTTCTTCTGGTTTGGAAAGTTCCATGTGCTGTACGGAGCCCACTATGCAACATCAGACCCGACACCAGTGTGACGAAAACCATGATGGCACATTCAGTTACGCCGGGTGCATCTGCAGTTCACGGCCCCACCGGATAATTCACGCCCATGTCTTTGCGTCATTCGCGCCACCTGATCGTCAGCCTGGCGTTCATTGCCCCGGCCCCGCTGCTGCTGACCGCCCCCGCGGCCAGCGCCGCCACGTTCGACCTGCCCCCGATCGACCGCATCGTCCACTACCAGCCCAAGCTGCCGCTGCAGGTTTTCACGGCCGATGGTGTGGAGCTGGCGCAGTTCGGTGCCGAACGGCGCGAATACGTGCCGCTGTCGAAGACCCCAAAGCTGATGCAGGACGCGCTGCTGGCGGTCGAGGATGCGCGTTTCCGCGAACACTCCGGCGTCGACCCCAAGGGCATGGCGCGCGCCGCCCTGGCCCTGATCACCGGTGGACGCAAGCAGGGTGCCAGCACCATCACCCAGCAGCTGGTGCGCACCATGCTGCTCACGCGCGAGCGGACCTTCGAGCGCAAGGCCAAGGAGATCATGCTGGCCTTCAAGGTCGAGGAGGCGTTGTCCAAGGACCGCATCCTGGAGATCTACCTCAACGAGATCTTCCTGGGCCAGCGCGCCTACGGCTTCGCCGCCGCCGCGCAGACCTACTTCGGCAAGTCCATGGACCAGCTCTCCATCGCCGAGACCGCGATGCTCGCCGGCCTGCCGCAGAACCCCTATTACGCCAATCCGGTCGCGAACCTGGAGCGCGCCACCGCGCGCCAGCGCATCGTGCTTGAACGCATGCGCACCGTGGGGGTGATCAACGACGCCCAGCTGGCCGCCGCGCGCGCCGAGAAGCTGGTGATCCGCCCACCCGGTCAGCGCGACGTCGAGGCGGCGCACGTGGCCGAGATGGCGCGCCGCGCCGTGGTCGATCGCTTCGGCGAAGGCGCCTATTCGCGCGGCATCCGGGTGATGACTTCGCTGCGCGCCGCCGACCAGCGCGCGGCCTATGCCGCGGTGCAGCGCGGCGTGCTGGCGCAGGACCGGCGCGGCCCCTGGCGCGGTCCCGAAGGTTTCGGGGATCTGCCGGACGACGGTGCGGAACTGGAACGCGCCGCGGCCGAAGTCCTCAAGGACCACCAGGACGACGATCTGCTGCGGGTCGGCGTGGTGCTCGCCGCCAGCGCCAAGGAAGTGCGGGTGCAGCTGGCCAGCGGCGAGCAGGCCCGCATCACCGGTGACGGCCTGCGCTGGGCATCGCCCGGGCTGTCGGCCAAGGCCGACAACACGCTGAAGATCCGCCGCGGCTCGGTGCTGCGGCTGGTCCAGGACGGCAAGAACTGGTCCATCAGCCAGTGGCCCGAAGCCGAAGCCGCGCTGGTGTCGCTGGACACGCACACCGGCCGCGTGCGCGCGCTGGTCGGTGGCTTCGACTTCACGCACCAGCCGTTCAACCACGTGACCCAGGGCTGGCGCCAGCCCGGCTCGACCATCAAGCCGCTGCTGTATTCGGCAGCGCTGGAAGAGCGGGTCATGCCCTCGACCCTGGTCGACGAATCGCCGTTCACCGCCGCCAATGGCTGGTCACCGGGCAACGCCGGTCCCAGCGCCGGCGGTCCCATCACCTTGCGGGAGGGTCTGGCGAAGTCCAACAACCTGGTGAGCGTGCGCGTGCTGCAGCACACCGGCACCGCCAAGGCGCGCGACTGGCTTGGCCGCTTCGGCCTGGACGTCGCCAAACAACCCGACAACCTCACGCTGGCGCTCGGCACCGGCCAGGTGACACCGCTGCAGATGGCGCGCGCCTACGCCACGCTGGCCAACGGCGGCTGGTCGCTGGAGCCGGTGGTGATCGAGAAGATCACCGACGCGCAGGGCAAGGTGCTGTTCGAAGCCCCGCCCACCACGCCGCTGAACGAAGACAACCGTGCCATCCCGGCCCGCAACGCCTACGTCATGGGCAGCCTGCTCAACGACGTGACGCGCGTCGGCACCGCCGCCAAGGCGCAGGCGCGCCTCAAGCGCACCGACATCTACGGCAAGACCGGCACCACCAACGACGTGCTCGACGCCTGGTTCGCGGGCTACCAGCCCGGCGTGGCTGCCGTGGTGTGGATGGGGTATGACAAGCCGCGCAGCCTCGGCGACCAGGAATCGGGTGGCCGCCTGGCGCTGCCGATCTGGAACGACTACATGGCCGCCGCGCTCAAGGGCGTGCCGGTTGCGGCGCCGGGTGAGGCGCCTGCCGGACTGACCCGCGCCAAGGACGACTGGCTATATGCCGAGTGGGCCAACGGCGGGGCGGTCGAATCGATCACCGACGGCGCCGGCTCCGCGCTGGCCGGCCCGCCCACGATCCTCGACGCGATCAAGGACCTGTTCAAGTAGGCAGGCGCGGCGGACGCCGCCGCGTCTGCTTCAGCCGCCGCAGATGCGGGCCTTGGCCTCGGCGTACTCGCGCTTGAGGCGGGCCACCAGGTCGGCCGCCGGCATCACTTCGCGGATGGCACCGATGCCCTGGCCGCAGCCCCAGATGTCCTTCCACGCCTTGGCCGCGTTGGCGCCCTCGCCGGTGCTGAAGTTCATCTTGCTCGGGTCGCTCTCGGGCAGGTGGTCCGGGTCCATGCCGGCGTTCCTGATGCTGCCCTTGAGGTAGTTGCCGTGGATGCCGGTGTAGAAGTTGCTGTAGACAATGTCGTCCGAGTTGCTCTCGGTGATCATCTGCTTGTAGCCGTCGACCGCACGCGCTTCATCCGTGGCGATGAAGGCCGAGCCCATGTAGGCGAAGTCGGCACCCATGGCCTGCGCCGCCAGGATGGCGCCGCCCGAGGCGATGGCGCCCGACAGCGCCACCGGGCCGTCGAACCACTCGCGGATTTCCTGCACCATGGCGAACGGGCTCTTGACGCTGGCGTGGCCGCCGGCGCCGGCCGCCACCGGGATCAGGCCGTCGGCGCCCTTCTCGATCGCCTTGTGCGCGAACACGTTGTTGATCACGTCGTGCAGCACCACGCCGCCCCAGCCGTGCACCGCCTGGTTCACGTCTTCGCGCGCGCCCAGGCTGGTGATGATGATCGGCACCTTGTACTTGGCGCACAGCTGCAGGTCGTGCTCCAGCCGGTCGTTGCTCTTGTGCACGATCTGGTTGATCGCGAACGGCGCGGCCTTGTTGTCGGGGTTCGCGGCGTCGTGCGCCGCCAGTGCTTCGGTGATTTCGGCCAGCCAGTCTTCCAGCTGCGCGGCCGGGCGCGCGTTGAGCGCGGGCATGGAGCCCACCACGCCGGCCTTGCACTGGGCAATGACCAGCTTGGGGTTGCTGATGATGAACAGCGGCGAACCGATCACCGGGAACGGCAGGTTCTGCAGCACCGGGGGCAGGTAGCGTTGGCGTTGGGTCATGTCGTCTCCTGTATGTTTTTCAGAACGCTTCGGCGGGCAGCGCCGTCACGGCCTCGGCACCTTCCACGATCGCATCGCGCACGCCCGGCGCGCGGCTGAGCAGGTGGTCGGCGTAGAAGCGGGCGGTGGTGATCTTGGCGTGCATGAAGGGCGCATCCTGTCCCTTGGCGGACAGGTCTTCGGCCACCAGCAGCGCGCGCGCCAGCTGCCAGCCCGCCATCAGGTTGCCGGCCAGCATCAGGTAGGGCACGCTGCCCGCGAAGGCCGCGTTGGGGTTGCTGCGGGTGTTCGCGGCGATGAAGTCCACCACGTCCACAAAGGCCAGGCGCGCGGCCGTCAGGCGCTTGGCCACGGCCAGCGCGTTGGCGCTGCCACGGGCCTTCAGTTCGGCTTCGGTCTTTTCGATCTGCGCGGCAATCGCCTTGGCGGAAGTGCCGCCGTCGCGCGAGGTCTTGCGGCCCACCAGATCGTTGGCCTGGATCGCGGTGGTGCCTTCGTAGATGGTCAGGATCTTGGCGTCGCGGTAGTACTGCGCCGCGCCGGTTTCTTCGATGAAGCCCATGCCGCCGTGCACCTGCACGCCCAGCGAAGTGACCTCCAGGCTCATCTCGGTGCTGTAGCCCTTGACCAGCGGCACCAGGAATTCGTAGAACGTGGCGTTCTGCTTGCGCACTTCGGCGTCGGGGTGGTGGTGGGCCGCGTCATACGCAGCGGCGGCCACGCTGGCCATGGCACGGCAGCCTTCGGTGGCAGCGCGCATGGTCATGAGCATGCGCTTGACGTCGGCGTGGTGAATGATGGGCGCGGCGGTGGTGAAGCTACCGTCCACCGGACGGCTCTGCACACGGTCCTTGGCGTACTGCACGGCCTTCTGGTACGCGCGCTCGGACACCGCGATGCCCTGCACGCCCACGGCGTAGCGCGCGGCGTTCATCATGATGAACATGTATTCGAGGCCGCGGTTCTCTTCGCCGACGAGGTAGCCCACGGCACCGCCATGGTCGCCGTACTGCAGCACCGCGGTGGGCGAGGCCTTGATGCCCATCTTGTGTTCGATGGAGACGCAGTGCACGTCGTTGCGCGCGCCCAGCGAGCCGTCGGCGTTCACCATGAACTTGGGCACCACGAACAGGCTGATGCCCTTCACGCCTTCCGGCGCGCCGGTCACGCGGGCCAGCACGAGGTGCACGATGTTCTGTGCCATGTCGTGCTCACCGTAGGTGATGAAGATCTTGGTGCCGAAAACCTTGTAGGAGCCATCGGGCTGCGGCTCGGCGCGGCTGCGCACGGCGGCCAGGTCGGAACCGGCCTGCGGCTCGGTCAGGTTCATGGTGCCGGTCCATTCGCCGCTGACCAGCTTTTCGAGGTACACGTCCTTGAGCTGGTCGCTGCCGGCGGTGATCAGCGCTTCGATGGCTCCGTCGGTCAGCAGCGGGCACAGCGCAAAGCTCATGTTGGCGCTGTTGAGGATTTCGCCGCAGGCCGCGCCGATGGTCTTGGGCAGGCCCTGGCCGCCGAAGTCCACCGGGTGCTGCAGGCCCTGCCAGCCACCTTCGGCGTACTGCTTGAAGGCTTCCTTGAAACCGGGCGTGGTGGTCACGGTGCCGTCCTTGAAGAACGACGGGTTCTTGTCGCCCTCGAAGTTCAGCGGCGCGATCACGCCTTCGTTGAGCTTGGCGCACTCCTCCAGCACAGCCTGCGCGGTTTCCAGACCGGCGTCTTCGAAGCCGGGCAAAGCGGCAACCTGGTCGATGCGCGCCAGGTGCTCGATGTTGAACAGCATGTCCTTGAGTGGTGCGGTGTAGCTCATGGTGTCTCCTGAATCACCCCCGCGCCGCCTTGCGGCGTCACCCCCTCAAGGGGGCGCAGCCAGAGGCCCGGCCAAGCCGGTTCCTCGGCTGCTGCTGGAGGGGGGTCGGCTCCAGCGCTGTCGTGGGGTGGGGATTTACAGCTTCGAGACCAGTTCCGGCACGGCCGTGAACAGGTCGGCTTCCAGGCCGTAGTCGGCGACCGAGAAGATCGGCGCCTCGGGGTCCTTGTTGATCGCCACGATCACCTTGGAGTCCTTCATGCCAGCCAGATGCTGGATCGCGCCCGAGATGCCGGCGGCGATGTACAGCTGCGGCGCCACGATCTTGCCGGTCTGTCCGACCTGCAGGTCGTTGGGTGCGTAGCCCGCGTCCACGGCCGCACGGCTGGCGCCGATGGCCGCGCCCAGCTTGTCGGCCAGCGGCGTCATCACTTCGTTGAACTTCTCGCTGCTGCCCAGCGCACGGCCACCGCTGACGATGATCTTGGCCGCCGTCAGTTCGGGACGGTCGTTCTTGGCGATTTCGCTGCCCAGGTAAGCGCTCTTGCCGTTGCCGGCTGCAGCGGCCACGGTTTCCACGGCGGCCGATCCGCCCTGACCTGCGGCGTCGAAGCCGGTGGCGCGCACGGTGATGACCTTGGTGGCGTCGCTGCTCTGCACGGTGGCAATCGCGTTGCCGGCGTAGATCGGGCGCTCGAAGGTGTCGGCGCTGATGACCTTGCTGATTTCGCTGATCTGGGCGACGTCCAGCTTGGCGGCCACGCGCGGGGACACGTTCTTGCCGCCTGCGGTGGCGGGGAACAGGATGTGGCTGTAGTTGCCGGCGATGGCCAGCACCTGGGCAGCAATGTTCTCGGCCAGGCCGTGGGCGAAGCCTTCGGCGTCGGCGTGGATCACCTTGGAAACGCCGGCGATCTGCGCGGCTTGTGCAGCGGCGGCGCCGGCGTTGTGGCCGGCCACCAGCACGTGCACCTCACCACCGCAAGCGGCGGCGGCAGTGACGGTGTTGAAGGTCGCGCCCTTAATGGAGGCGTTGTCGTGTTCGGCAATGACGAGTGCGGTCATGTTGTTTCTTCCTCAGATCACTTTGGCTTCGTTCTTGAGCTTGTCCACCAGGGCAGCCACGTCGGGCACCTTGATGCCGGCACCGCGCTTGGCGGGTTCGGCCACCTTGATCGTCTTCAGGCGCGGCGTCACATCGACACCCAGGTCGGCGGGTTTGACGTTCTCCAGCGGCTTCTTCTTGGCCTTCATGATGTTGGGCAGCGTCACGTAGCGCGGCTCGTTCAGGCGCAGGTCGGTGGTGACCACGGCGGGCAGCGTGATTTCCAGCGTCTCCAGGCCGCCGTCGATTTCGCGGGTGACCTTGGCCTTGCCGTCGGCGATCTCGACCTTGCTGGCAAACGTCGCTTGCGGCAGGTCGGCCAGCGCAGCCAGCATCTGGCCGGTCTGGTTGGCGTCGTCGTCGATCGCCTGCTTGCCCAGGATGATCAGGCCGGGTTGCTCCTTGTCCACCAGAGCCTTGAGCAGCTTGGCCACGGCCAGCGGCTGCAACTCGACATCGGTTTCCACCAGGATGGCGCGGTCGGCGCCGATGGCCATCGCGGTGCGCAGGGTTTCCTGGCACTGGGCCACGCCGCAGGAGACGGCGATCACTTCGGTGACCACGCCCTTTTCCTTGAGTCGCACGGCTTCTTCCACCGCGATCTCGTCAAACGGGTTCATGCTCATCTTGACGTTGGCGATGTCCACGCCAGTGCCGTCGCTCTTGACGCGCACCTTGACGTTGTAGTCCACCACGCGTTTGACGGGGACGATGACCTTCATGTTCGGTTGCTCCTGATGAATGGGAAAGGCGGGTTGAAACGGGTGCCCGAGTTGACGTGCACGTCAATTCGGATTGTAGGCGTGCGGCAAGCACCGCGACATTCATGGACATACCTTTGCTGCATGGCCACAAAATAGAACGATCGTGCTTTTTTCGATTATAGAGGAAGAGTGCGCATGATCGCCAATGCCCCTTGACCCGTCTGCCGCCCCGACGACAAAGCAAGGGAATTCCCTGAAAACCAACCGGTCGGTCGGCTAATCCGGGTAAGTCAGTAGAAGCCCCCCTTGGGTATTCGCCTATAGTGAAATCAAGCCTTGTGCTTATATTGAATAACCAAATACATCCTCCCGGAGACACTGCATGAAATTCCGTCTGGCCAGCGCGGCCATCCTGGCTTCCTCACTGTTTGTCGGCGCCGGTGCCTCCGCGCAGACGGTGTTTTCCGCGTCGTCCTGGGTGGCGCCGACCCACCCGCTGAGCGTGTCGCAGAAGCAGTGGTGCGATGCCCTGGAGAAGGAAAGCGCCGGCCGGATGAAGTGCAACATCCTGCCGAAGATGGTGTCGGCGCCTCCCGGCACCTTCGATGCCGTGCGCGATGGCCTGGCCGACATCTCGTTCACCGTTGACGGCTACACCCCGGGCCGGTTCGTCAACACGCAGGTCGCCGAGTTCCCCTTCCTGGGTGACAACGCGATCGCCACCTCGGTGGCCTACCAGCACATCTACAGCAAGTATTTCGCACCGCTGGGCGAACACAAGGGCGTGAAGGTGCTGGGCGTGTTCACGCATGGCCCCGGCATCATTTTCAACAGCAAGAAGCCGGTGACGCACGCGTCCGACGCCGCCTCGCTGAAATGGCGCATCGGTGGCGGCAACATCAACGAGCTGACCAAGCTGCTGGGCTGGAACACAACCCTCAAGCCCGCCACGGAAGCGTTCGAACTGCTCTCCACCGGCGTGATGGACGGCACCCTGTTCCCCGACGAGTCGGTCAGCGCATTCAAGCTGTCCATGATCAAACACGCCACCACCTTCCCCGGTGGCCTCTACAACACCAGCTTCGTCTTCATGATGAACCCGGCCAAGTACGACGCCCTGTCGGCGCAGGACAAGGCCGTGGTCGACAAGCTGTCGGGCGAGTACGTGGCGCGGACCTACGGCGTCAACTGGGAGCGGGCCGACGACGCTTCCGTCAATGGCGCCCAGAAGGCCCAGGGCGTGGCCCGCATCCAGGCCAGCGAGGCCTTCGTCAACGAGGTCAAGGCCAAGCAGGCCGCCCTGGAAGACAAGTGGGTCGCGGCCGCCGAGGCCAAGGGCCTGAAGAACGCCCGCGGCGTGCTGGCCGAGTTCCGCGCCGAGATCGCCAAGATCAAGTAAGGCCAGCGCCAGCCAAGCGCGATCTGATCACCGGCGGGACTGTTCCAGCGGCCCCGCCGGTTTCTTTTTTCCTGCTCCCACCACCATGTTCCAGACCTTCGAAAAACTGTTGCGCTGGTCCACCGGCCTGATCTCGGCCATGGCGCTGTTCACCATCATGTGGCTCACGCTGATCGATGTCACCGGCCGCAAATTCTTCGACCACTCCGTGCCCGGCGGGCTGGAACTGACCGAGGTCCTCATGGTGGTGGTGATCTTCGGCGCCCTGCCCCTGGTGTCCTGGCGCGGCGAACATGTGGTGTTCGACTCGCTCGACCATCTGATTCCCGACTGGATCAAGGGCATCCAGGACCGGCTGGTCGAGCTGGTGAGCGCCACGACCTTCGGCGGCCTGGCCTGGCTGCTGGTGCTGCGCGCCCAGCGGTTTGCCGAATACGGCGACACCACCGTCTACCTCCAGTTTTCCATTGCCCCGGTGGCCTGGCTGATGGCCGGCCTCCTCTTCATCACTGCCATGGTCCACCTGCTGTTCGTGTTCTTCCCACCCCGCCGCGCCGGTGACGACCAGGGAGGCGCCGTATGACCGAAGCCGCCCTCGGCTTTGCGGCCGTTTTTCTGCTGGCGCTGCTGCGTGTTCCGCTGGCGGTGTCGATGTCTCTGGTCGGGCTCGCCGGCCTGGGACTGCTGCGCGGCTGGCACGCCGCCTTTGCCAGCACCAGCCAGGTCGTGTTCGAAACCGGCTTCCAGTACGTGCTGTCGGTGATTCCGCTGTTCGTGCTAATGGGCAATTTCGTGGCCCGCGCAGGCATGGCGCGCGAACTCTTCTCGGCCGCCAACACCTTCGTCGGCCACAAGCGGGGTGGCCTGGCCATGGCCAGCATCATTGCCTCGGGCGGCTTCGGCGCGATCTGCGGCTCGTCGATCGCCACGGCCGCCACGATGACGCGCGTGGCCTACCCGGAGATGAAGGCCCACGGCTACAAGGACTCGCTGGCCGCGGGATCGATCGGCGCCGGCGGCACGCTGGGCATCATGATCCCGCCCTCGACCATCATGGTGATCTACGGGATCATCACCGAGACCGACATCGGCAAGTTGTTCATCGCCGGCATCCTGCCCGGCATCGTCGCCATCGTCTGCCTCTGCCTGGCCGTGGTGTTCGTCACCTGGCGTGACCCGGCCGCCGGCCCTCCCGCCGAGCGCGCCTGCTGGTCCCAGCGCTGGACGGCGATCCGCGGTGTGTGGGGCGTGGTGCTGCTGTTCGCGCTGGTGATCGGCGGCATCTATGGCGGCGTGTTCACCGCCACCGAGGGCGCGGGTGTTGGCGCGGCGGGCGCCTTCATGTTCGCCCTGTTCCGCGGCTCGCTCACACCGCGGGCGCTGATGGACATCCTGGTCGAAAGCGCGCGCACCACGGCGATGCTGTTCACCATCCTGATCGCGGCCATGATCTTCAGCAACTTCGTGAACTTCACGTCGATGCCGGGCGATCTGCGCGACTTCATCCTGCAGTTCAGCCCGCACCCCATCATGGTGGTGATCATGATGATGGTGATCTACATCATCCTGGGTCTGGCCATGGAAGAGCTGTCCATGGTGCTGCTGACCATCCCGGTGTTCTACCCGGTGATCACGGCCCTGGGCTTCGACCCCGTGTGGTTCGGCATCCTGATCGTGACCATCGTGGAGATCGGCATGATCTCGCCACCGGTGGGCATGAACCTGTTCGTGATCAACAGCCTGCTGCCGGATGTCAAGCTCAACACCATCTTCCGCGGCGTCTGGCCCTTCGTGGCCGCCGACGTGGTGCGGCTGTGCATCCTGATCGCCTTCCCGATGATCTCGCTGTGGCTGCCCGGCCTCATGAAATGAAGGAGTGCGAGGCCGGCACCCGACCGTGGGTCAGGCCGCCGGCCGGGTGTGGACGACGCGCTGCGGATACGGAATCTCGATGCCGTGTTCCCGCAGCGACCGCAGGATCGCCAGGTTCACTTCGGAGCGCAGGTTGAGCTGGCCGTTTTCCGGATCGGCAATCCAGTAGCCCAGCGTGAACTCGACGCCATCGGCGCCGAACGCCGACAGCGCTGCATTGGGCGCCGGATCTTTCAGCACACGCTCCTGCAGAACCGCAGCGGCCACGAGCAGCCGGCGCACCAGATCGACGTCGGTGTCGTAGCCCACCGACACCACCGTGGACTGCCAGACCTTGGGGTCGGCCAGCGAGAGGTTTTCCACCCGGTTGGTCACCAGCATCTCGTTGGGCACGATGGATTCGCGGCCGGTGGCCGAGCGGATCACGGTGTAGCGCATGGTGATGTCGGTGATGCGGCCCTCGAAGTTGTCGATCCGCACGTTGTCGCCGATGCGCATGCTGCGCTCGGTCAGGATCACGAAACCGCTGACGTAGTTGGCCGCCAGCTTCTGCAGGCCCAGGCCGATGCCCACCCCCACCGCGCCGCCGAGCACCGACAGCGCCGTGAGGTCGATGCCCACCGCCGACAGCGCCACGATCAGGCCCAGGAACATCAGCACCGCGCGGGTCGCATTGCTCAGCGCCTTGCGCAGCGACAGGTCGCCGCCGACCGCCGAGCGCAGCAGCCGCGCCTCGATCGCCGCCGAGAGCCAGAGCGTCAGAATCAGCATCGCGCCGGCCGTGAGCGTGCCCTCGATCATGGTCCGCAGGCTCACGGTGCTGTTGCCGATGTGCCAGGTGATGTCCTCCATCTCCGCCAGCACCAGCGGCAGCAGGCCGCTGACCCAGAGCACCATGACACCCCAGGCCAGCCAGGAAATGGTGCGTTCCATCACCCGCACCCAGGGCGCCTGCGAAAACGCGGCCTGCAGCACCTTCACGCCCAGCCGGATCACCAGCAGCGACACCAGCACCGGAATCGCCACCTTGAACACGGCCAGCGGCAGCTCGGATGCAATCACGCCACGCGCAACCAGGGCAAAGACCAGCAGCAGCAAGGGAAACAGCACGCCGTCGATCACCTGGCGCCCGAACAGGATCGAGGACCGGTCGTCCTGCTTGTTCAGCGCCTTGCGCAGCAAGGCCGCCAGGCCCCAGGCAGCCAAGACGCTCAGGCCCAGACCCACCAGTTCGATCCACACCGTGGCCTGCTTGAAACCCGCCAGCCAGGCGTCCAGGTCCTGGATCGGTGGCGGTGTTGTCACACCCTTCACCATTGCGGTGCCCTCTTCTCGATGAAGGCCTGCACGCCTTCCTGCGCCACGCCGTGCACCATGTTGCAGGCCATGGTCTGACCCGCCAGCTGGTAGGCCGACTCCATGCCGGTTTCCAGCTGCCGGTAGAACAGGGTCTTGCCCATCGCGATGGCCTCCCGCGGCTTGCCCAGGATGCGCGCCACCAGGGTTTCGACCTCCGCGTCGAGAGCCTCGGCCGGCACCACCCGATTCACCAGCCCGCGCTCCTTCGCTTCGGCGGCCGAGATGAAGTCGCCGGTCAGCAGCATTTCCATCGCCTGCTTGGGCAGCATGTTGCGCGAGAGCGCGACACCGGGCGTGGCACAGAACAGGCCGACGTCGATGCCGTTGACGCCAAAGGTCGCGCCGTCGGCCGCCACCGCCAGGTCGCACTGCGCGACCAGCTGGCAACCGGCGGCCGTGGCCAGCGCATGCACCCGGGCGATCACCGGCACCTCCAGCCTGCGCAGCGACATCATCAGCTTCGAGCAGGTCGCGAACAGCGACTGGTAGTAAGCCAGTTCGGGCCGTGCGCGCATCTCCTTGAGGTCGTGCCCGGCGCAGAAGGCCCGGCCTTCGGCGGCGATCACTACCACGCGCGCGCCGGCGTCGGCGGCGACCGCATCGACCGCGCGCTGGAAGACAGCCAGCATGGCCTCCGACAGCACATTGAAGGCCTTGGGGTGGTTCAGGGTCAGGGTGTGCACGCCGCGCTCGTCGCGGCGGTGGATCAGGATGTCGTCGCTCATGTTGAAGATCGGGAGACGGTTCAGAGATCGGCCAGCGCGCGCAGATGGGCCTCCACGCTGCGGGCCAGGGCGCCGAGGTCGTAGCCGCCTTCGAGGCAGCTCACGATGCGGCCCTTCGCGTGGCGCCGGGCCACTTCCTTGATGCGTTCGGTGATCCAGGCGTAGTCGTTCTCGACCATGCCCAGCTGGCCCATCTCGTCGTCGCGGTGGGCGTCGAAACCGGCGCTGATGAAGATCATCTGCGGCTTGTGGGCGTCCAGCCGCGGCAGCCACATCATGTCGACCAGCTCGCGGATGTCCATGCCCCGGGTGTAGGCCGGCACCGGCAGGTTCACCAGATTCGGGGCATTCGAATGGTCCCAGGGCGGATAGAACGGGTGCTGGTAGAAGCTGCACATCAGGATGCGCTCGTCGCCCGCGACGATGTCTTCGGTGCCGTTGCCGTGGTGCACATCGAAGTCGATGATCGCCACGCGCTCCAGGCCGTGGCGCTCCAGCGCGTACTTGGCTGCGACCGCCACGTTGTTGACAAAGCAGAAGCCCATCGCCTGGTGGCGGGTCGCGTGGTGGCCGGGTGGGCGTACCGCGCAGAACGCGTTGGCCAGTTCACCGGCCATCACCGCGTCGGTCGCGTCGATGGCGGCACCGGCGGCGACCAGGATCGCGTCCCAGGAATGGATGTTGATCGAGGTGTCGGGGTCGATCTGCGCATGGGTCGGACCGCCGGCGGCGATCTCGTCGCGCAGTCCGTCGGAGAGCCCGCGCAGCGAGGCCAGGTGCATGCGGCCGTGGGCCAGTTCCAGCTCGGTCATCGACGCCGGCGTGGCGTCGCGGCGGACCAGCGCCGCGCCCAGTCCGCTGGCCAACAAGCGGTCTTCGATCGCGTCCAGCCGCGCCGGGCATTCGGGGTGCCCCGGACCCATTTCGTGTCTCCGGCAGTCCGGGTGGGTGAAATAACCGGTGGCCTGACTCATCGCTTTTTTACGGTAAGGTTCACGGATGCATGCCGATACAAAAATCCGACAGCTTCTGGACCAGCTTAACACGGTCATCGTGGGCAAAGCCCCCCAGGTTTCCGACTGCGTCGGCTGCCTTCTCGCTGGAGGACACCTGCTGATCGAAGACGTTCCCGGCGTCGGAAAAACCACGCTGGCGCATGCCCTCTCCCGCTCCTTCGGCCTGCAGTTCGCGCGGGTCCAGTTCACCGCCGACCTGATGCCCAGCGACCTGGTGGGCGTGTCCATCTATGAGCGCGGCCGCGAGGCCTTCGTGTTCCACCCCGGCCCGGTGTTCGCGCAGGTGCTGCTGGCCGACGAGATCAACCGCGCCAGCCCGAAGACGCAGAGCGCGCTGCTCGAAGCGATGGAAGAAAAGCAGGTCACGGTCGAGGGCGAGACCCGCACCCTGCCGCAGCCTTTCTTCGTCATCGCGACGCAGAACCCGTTCGACCAGCTGGGCACCTACGCCCTGCCCGAATCGCAGCTGGACCGCTTCCACATGCGCATCTCGCTGGGCTATCCGGACCGTGCCGCCGAGCGCGAACTGCTGCGGGGTGCCGACCGGCGCGAGCTGATCGAACAGATGCCGGCCGTGCTGACGCCGGACGATCTGGCCCGGCTGCAGGCCGAGGTGCAGGCCGTGCACGCGGCCGAGCCGGTGCTCGAATACCTGCAGGATCTGGTGGCCGCCACCCGCTCGGGCCGCTGGTTCGCGCAAGGCCTCTCGCCGCGCGCCACGCTGGCGGTGCTGCGCGCGGCCAAGGCGCAGGCCTTCCTGCAGGGTCGCAACTATGTGGCCCCCGACGACATCGCAGCGATCCTGCCGCAGACCGTGTCGCACCGCCTGATTCCGGTCAGCGACGCCGGCCGCGGTGCGACCGAGCAGGTGCGGGCCATGACCGACGCCACGCCGCTCCCGTGAACCCGCTCGCCCCGCTGCGCCAACGCCTGCGCCGCTGGTTCCACGAGCGGCTGCCGCGCACCGACACGCTGGTGCTGAACCAGCACAACGTCTACATCATGCCGACCCGCGCGGGCTGGATGCTCGCCTTCACGCTGTTGGTCCTGCTGGTGGGCAGCATCAACTACCAGCTCAACCTCGGCTACCTGCTGACCTTCCTGCTGGCCGGCAGCGCCGTGGTCGGCATGCACATCTGCCACGCCAACCTGCGCGGCCTGTCGCTGCACCTGACACCACCGGCGCCCACCCATGCCGGGCAACCGGCGGTGCTGGGCCTGCGGCTGGGCAACGACCGTTCCAACCCGCGCCACGGCATCGGCGTCGGCGTGACCGCCGAAGAACTGAAGGACGACACCCACCTGGCCTGGACCGATGTGCCGGCGCAGGGCACCACCACCATGCAGGTGGCCTGGGCCGTGCCGCGGCGCGGGCTGCACGCGCTGCCGGCGCTCACGGCCGTCACCCTGTTCCCCCTGGGCACCTTCCGGGTCTGGACCATCTGGCGGCCGGCCGCGCAGCTGCTGGTCTATCCGGCCCCCGAACCCCACCCGCCGCCGCTGCCACCGGGCGAACCACAGCCCGGCTTCGCCGGCAACGCGCGGGTGCAGACCACCGGCGAATTCGACGGCGTGCGCGCCTACCGGCGCGGCGACCCGCAGAAGTCGATTGTCTGGAAGAAGGCCGCACAGACCTTCGCCGCCGGACGCAACGACCTGGTCAGCCGCGACGCGCTGTCGACGCAGCGCCAGCAACTCTGGCTCGACCACAACCATTGCGGCGCACCGGACATGGAGGCCCGCCTGTCGCGGCTGACGGCCTGGGTGCTGATGGCCGAACGCATGGGGCTGGACTACGGTCTGCGCATTCCCGGCCACGAGTTCCCGCCGGACCAGGGCGCCGCCCACCGTTCGCGCTGCCTGGAAGCGATGGCCTTGGCATGAAGCAGCGCTTGCTTGGCTTCTCTGCCGCATTGCCACGCGACACGCGGGACACCCTGTTCCTGCTCGCCGTCATCGCGTGGGTGATGCTGATGCAGGTGCAGCACATCCCCTGGTGGTGTTCGGCGCTGACCACGGGCGTGCTGCTCTGGCGCGCGTCACTGGCCCTGCGCGGCAAGCCCCTGCCCGGCTGGCCCTGGCGTGTCGGTCTGCTGCTGGTGACGGTGACCGCCACCTGGTTCACGCACAAGACGCTGCTGGGACGCGATGCCGGGGTCACGCTGATCGTCGTGCTGCTGGCGCTCAAGACGCTGGAGCTGCGCGCGCGCCGCGATGCCTTCGTGGTGTTCTTCCTGGGCTTCTTCACCCTGCTGACGCACTTCTTCTATTCGCAGTCGCTGCTCACGGCAGCGGGCATCCTGATCGCGCTGCTGGGCCTGCTGACGGCCGTGGTCAATGCCCACATGCCGGTCGGCCGGCCACCGCTGCTGCAGATGGTCGGCATCGCCGCGCGCATGGCGGCGCTGGGCGCGCCGATCATGTTCGTCGCCTTCATGCTGTTCCCGCGGCTGTCGCCGCTGTGGGGCATGCCCGGCGACAGCACGGAAAGCCGCATGGGCCTGTCGGGCAACATGCGCGTGGGCCAGCTCGCCGAACTGGCGCTGGACGACCGCATCGCCTTGCGCGTGCGTTTTGACGGGTCGCCGCCCCCGCAGCGGGAGCTGTACTTCCGCGGCCCGGTGCTGACCAGCTTCGACGGCGTCGACTGGAAGCCGCTGCAATCGGCCTTCCCGGCCTACATGGAGCTGCAGGCCGACCTGAAGGTGTCGGGCGATCCGGTCCGCTACGAGGTCACGCTGGAGCCGACCATGCGGCCCTGGCTGCTGATGCTGGAGGCGACGACCAGCGCCCCCGACCTGCCCAACTACAGGCCGTTCATGACACCGGAGCTGCAATGGCTCACGCGGCGTCCGATCACCGAGCTGCTGCGCTACCGCGCCGAGAGCCACACGGCGTTCCGACACGGGCCACTGCTGCCCTCCCTGGCGCTGGAAGACCAGACCACGCTGCCGCCGGGTTTCAACCCGCGCACGCTGGCCCTGGCGCAGAGCATGCGCAAGGAGTTCGGGACCGGACCGCAGTCCGCGCCGGCACTGATCGAGGCGACCCTGGCGCGGCTGCGCACCGGCGGGTATTCCTACGCGCTCGACCCCGGCGTGTACGGCCGCCACACCGCCGATGAATTCTGGTTCGACCGCAAGGAAGGCTTCTGCGAGCACATTGCCTCCTCGTTCGTGATCCTGATGCGGGCCCTCGACATCCCGGCCCGCATCGTCACCGGCTACCAGGGTGGTGAGCTCAATGTGGTCGACGGCTACTGGGTGGTGCGCCAGCGCGACGCCCACGCCTGGGCCGAGGTCTGGCTGGAAGGCCGGGGCTGGGTGCGGGTCGATCCGACCGGCGCGGTAGCCCCCGGTCGCACCGGCTCCGTGGAACGGCTGCGCACCCCCCAGGGGGCCATCGCCACCGCCCTGGGCACGATCGACCCGACGCTGGTGCAGCGCATGCGCGACGCCTGGGATGCGGTGAACAACGGCTGGAACCAGTGGGTGCTCAACTACACGCAGGGCCGCCAGCTCGACCTGCTCAGGAACCTCGGCTTCGAGTCGCCCAGCTGGACCGATCTGGCCTATGTGCTGATCGGCGTGGTCGTGGCGGTCAGCCTCGCCGGCGTGGCTTGGACGTTGTGGGAGCGCCAGCAGCACGACCCATGGCTGCGCACGCTCGCCCGTGTACGGCGCCGCCTGGCGGCAACCGGACTCACCGCGGCCGAGCACAGCACGCCGCGCGAGCTCGCCCGTGTCGCGTCCGCACACTTCGGCGACAACGATTTCACGCGGCAACTGGGCGCCTGGCTGTTGCGGCTGGAAGCCCTGCGCTACGCACCCCGCAGTGGCGATACGCTGGAGTCCCTGCAATCCGAACTCCGACAGATCGCCTGGCCCGCACGGGCAACACGATGAGCGCCCGATACCCCTCCTTCCTCCGCCTGTGGGCCGCTGCCATGGTCCTCTTCGCTCCGCTGGCGCAGGCCAGCGGCGACACCCCGCCCGCAACGGCCACCGCGACCACCGAGATTGCCGTGTACGCGCAATCGCCCGTCGCCATGGCCTTCGCCGAGGATCTCGCGCAACGCCGAGGCCTGGATGTGCAGTGGGTGCGCCAGCAGATCGGCGCGGCCCGTCGCCAGCCCAGCGTGATCCGTTTCTCGTTGCCGGTCGCCAAGGCCGCCTACAAGAACTGGGCGGCCTACCGCGCCCGCTTCATCGAGCCGGTGCGCCTGCGCGCCGGGCAGCGTTTCTGGGAAGCCAACCGCGACACACTGGAACGCGCCGAGCGCGAATTCGGCGTGCCCGCCAGCCTGATCGTCGGCGTGATCGGCGTCGAGACGATCTACGGCCAGCACACCGGCAACTACCGCGTGATCGACGCGCTGGCGACGCTGGCCTTCGACTTTCCGGCCAGCCATCCACGGGCCGAAGCCCGTGCCGAATTCTTCCGCAGCGAGCTTGAGCAATTCCTCAGCCTCACGCACCGCACCGGCATGGACCCGCAGGCCGTGCGCGGCAGCTACGCCGGCGCCATGGGCTGGCCGCAGTTCATGCCCAGCAGCTGGGCCCGCTACGCCATCGACTACGACGGCGACAGCAAGGTCGACCTGTTCAACAGCCAGGCCGACGTGATCGGCTCGGTGGCCAACTACTTCAAGAGCTACGGCTGGCAGACCGGGCAGGCGACCCACTACCCCGTGACCTTCGACCCGACCCGGCTCGACAAGGAAGGGCTGCTCGCGCCGGACATCCTGCCCAGCTTCAGCGTCGAGAGCTTCAGTGCCAGGGGCGCGGTGCTCGATGCCGAGGGCCAGAAGCACACCGGCAAGCTGGCGCTGATCGAGCTGCAGAACGGCGACCCGGCCAACGGCGGATCGGCACCGACCTATGTGGCGGGCACCGACAATTTCTATGCGGTGACCCGCTACAACTGGAGCAGCTACTACGCCATGGCGGTGATCGAGTTGGGCCAGACCATCGAAGCCCTGGTCAACCGCCGACCGTAACCGCTTGAAGTTATGCCCACCTGGGCACCGCCGGACCGGCTCTGCCGGACGGCCAGTGCCGCCCCCTTGAGGGGGTAGCGCGAAGCGCTGCGGGGGTGTTGCAAATCACGCCCAGGGCCCGATGCGGATGTCCACCGCCATGCTCTCTTCGCCGCCACCGCGGCGCAGCCCCTTGATCGGCAGACAGGCGCTGTAGTCGGTGGCCGCCGCGAGCCGGATGTGGCGTTCGTCGGTCGGGCAGCGGTGGGTCACGTCCAGGCTGATCCAGCGCCGGTTCACCGGGTCCATGCAGACGTCGGCCCAGGCGTGGCTGGCCAGATCGGGCTCGTTGGCCGCGTAGAAATACCCGCTCACGTACCGCGCCGGCAGGCCGATGCTGCGGCACACGGCCACCATCACATGGGCCTGGTCCTGGCAGACGCCCAGCTCCCAGTCGAACGCTTCGAGCGCCGTGGTCTCCACCCCGGTGCTGCCCTTGCGGTACTGCACCTTGTCGCCCACCGCTCCCGCCAGGGCCACGAGGTCGGCCACCGAGGGCAGCTCGCCCCGCGCCAGCGCCGCCATCAAACCGGGCACCACCTGCAGTGCCCACATGGCCATGCGCGGGTGCGGCTCGGCCAGCGGCGTGGACCGAAGGTAGAAACCGGGCGGCGGCAGCGTCGGCGGATCGGTGAACTCGGACACGCCATGGGTCAGCACCGTGCCCCGCCCGGCAATGCTGTTCTCGCGCAGGTCCTGCTCCGGCCGGGCCGAGAGCGAGAAGCTGTGCACGCGGTTGCCCTCGATGTCGGGCTGGCTGTGCAGCGTGCCGGGCACGCGCAGCTCCCAGTACTCCACGCTCTGGCAGGCGCTGCTCACCGGCCACAGGTGCAGCGACTGCACCGTGTAGAGCAGCGGCTGGCTGTAACGGAAAAGGGTGTTGTGGTGGATGACGAGTTTCATGCGGGCTCCGGGTTGCGCCGGGGACCCGCATGGTACCCGGACGAGTCAATGCACCGAGGGGACGAGGAAGTCCTGGCTGATGCGGCCACCCAGTTCGTTCACCCGGTCGAGGAACTGGGTGAGGAAGGCGTGCAGGCCGGTCGAGAGAATCTCGTCGATGCGCGCGTACTGCAGGTCGGCCTTGAGCTTGCCGGCGCGGCGCTGGGTCTCGCCCGAGATGTCGTTGGCCACGACGCTCAGGTTGGCCACCACCTCGTTCATGCTGGCCGCCAGGCTGCGCGGCATGTCCGGGCGCAGGATCAGCAGCTCGGCCACGCGCTCGGGCGTGATGACGTCGCGATACACCTTGCGGTAGACCTCGAAGCCGGACACCGAGCGCAGGATCGCGCTCCAGTGGTAGAAGTCGTATTCCTGATCCTGCTCGCTGGCGGCACCGAAGAAGTCGCTCTGCACCGCGTGGAACTTCACGTCCAGCAGACGCGCGGTGTTGTCGGCCCGCTCCAGGAACGAGCCCATGCGGTAGAAGTGGAAGGCCTCGTCCTGCAGCATCGTTCCCACGGCCACGCCGCGCGAGAGGTGCGAACGGTGCTTGACCCACTCGAAGAAGGCGCCCGGATCGCGCTCGAAGTCGTTGGACTTGAGGTAGCCGGCCAGCTTGAGCCAGGTGGCGTTCTGCGTTTCCCACAGTTCGGTGGTCAGCGCGCCGCGCACCGCCCGCGCGTTCTCGCGCGCGCCCCGCAGGCAGGACACGATGCTCGACGGGTTGGACTCGTCGCGCACCATGAAGTCCATGACGTTGCGCGCCGTGATGTCCTGTCCGTACTTGGCGGTGTAGCTGGTCATCAGCTCGCTGATCGACAGCAGACCCTGCCAGCCGACCTGCGCCACGGCGGCGGACTGCGGCAGCAGCGAGGTCTGGTAGTTCACATCGAGCATGCGCGCGGTGTTTTCGGCCCGCTCGGTGTAGCGGGACATCCAGAAAAGGTGGTCGGCGGTACGCGAAAGCATGCTCAGTTCTCCAGAATCCAGGTGTCTTTGGTGCCACCACCCTGTGACGAGTTGACGACCAGCGAGCCTTCCTTGAGGGCCACGCGGGTCAGGCCGCCGGGCACCATCTGCACTTCCTTGCCGCTGAGCACGAAGGGCCGCAGATCGATGTGACGCGGGGCGATGCCGTTCTCCACATAGGTCGGGCAGGTCGACAGGCTCAGCGTGGGCTGGGCAATGTAGCCGTCGGGCTTGGCCTTGACCACGGCGCGGAACTCGTCCACCTCGGCCTTGGTCGAGGCCGGGCCGACCAGCATGCCGTAACCGCCGGCGCCGTGCACTTCCTTGACCACCAGCTCGGCCATGTTGTCGAGCATGTACTTCAGGTCGTCGGGGTTGCGGCCCATGAAGGTCGGCACGTTGTTGAGGATCGGTTTCTCGCCCAGGTAGAACTCGATCATCTTGGGCACGTAGGGGTAGATCGACTTGTCGTCCGCCACCCCGGTGCCCACCGCGTTGCAGATCGTCACGTTGCCGCTGCGGTACACGCCCAGCAGGCCGGCGCAGCCCAGCGTCGAGGTCGGGCGGAACACCAGCGGGTCGAGGAAGTCGTCGTCGACGCGACGGTAGATCACATCCACCCGACGCGGCCCCTTGGTGGTGCGCATGTAGACGAAGTTGTCCTTGACGAACAGGTCCTGGCCCTCGACCAGCTCGACGCCCATCTGCTGCGCCAGGAAAGCGTGCTCGAAGTAGGCGCTGTTGTACATGCCAGGCGTGAGCACGACGACCGTCGGCTCGGCAGTGGTCGCTGGGCTGACGGCGCGCAGGGTTTCGAGCAGCAGGTCGGGGTAATGCGCCACCGGCGCCACGCGGTTCTGGGTGAACAGTTCGGGGAACTGCCGCATCATCATCTTGCGGTCTTCGAGCATGTAGCTCACGCCGCTGGGCACGCGCAGGTTGTCTTCGAGCACGTAGTACTCGCCCTCGCCCTGCGCGTTGGGCGCGCGCACGATGTCGATGCCGGAAATGTGCGAGTACACGCCGCCGGGCACGTCCACGCCCATCATCTCGGGGCGGAACTGGGCGTTCTGGAAGATCTGGTCGGCGGGGATGATGCCGGCCTTGACGATCTCCTGCCCGTGGTAGACGTCGTGCACGAAGCGGTTGAGCGCCGTGACACGCTGCACCAGTCCGGCCTGCATGCTCTTCCACTCGTGCGCCGGAATGATGCGCGGGATCAGGTCGAACGGAATCAGCCGCTCGGTGCCGGCGCCGTCCTCGTCCTTGGCGCCATACACCGCGAAGGTGATGCCCACGCGGCGAAAGATCATTTCCGCCTCTTCGCGGCGGGACGCCATGACCTCCTCGGGTTGTTGCGCCAGCCACCGAGCGTAGTTCTGGTAGTGGGCCCGTACCTCGCTGGGCGAGGCGTTCATTTCGTCAAACATCGGTCGGCTCATGGGCTTTTCTCCTGCTCTCAGCATAGCAAGGAGTGGGCCAGTGCTCAGAAACCGGCCTCTCCTTCGTCTGTCACCACCATGGTCTCTGCACCCGGATGGTGCCAGTAGCGGCGGGCCATTTCGCGGTGGCAAAGCACCTGATCGGGCGCATCGCTGCGCCATGTGGCCGCACCACATTGGGGCGAACTCTCCCACCGCATGCCGCGCGCCTGGTAACGGTCGATCACCAGCGGGGCCGGGTGTCCGAAGCGGTTGCGGTAACCCGACTGGATCAGAACCACCGAGGGTTGCAGGGTATTGAGCAGCACCGGACTGCTCGACGATGCACTGCCGTGGTGCGGCGCGATCAGCAGGTCGGCCCGCAACCCGGGTTGCGCCACGGCCAGCCGGGTTTCGCGTTCGGCGTCCAGGTCGCCGCTGAGCCAGGCCGAGCGCCGCCCGTTGTCGATCCGCAGCACGCAGGACATGGCGTTGGTCGAGAGCCGCCCCTCGCCATCCGGCCCGTAGAGGTCGGGCGCCGGGTGCAGCACCTCGAACGACACGCCATCCCAGGTCCAGCGCTGCCCCGCCAGGCAGCGCTCGCCCTCGCCGAACGAGGCCAGCCAGCGCGCCGCCGGCCAGGCCGCGCGCACTGCCGCCGAACCGCCCGAATGGTCGCTGTCGCGGTGGCTCACGACCACGGTGGCCGGCGCCTCGCCCAGTGCGCGCAACAGCGGCACCACGACGCGGTCGCCCGCGTCGCTGCCGGCGCCATAGCGCGGCCCGGTGTCATAGAGCAGGCTGTGGCCGGCGGTGCGCACCAGCAGCGCGCTGCCCTGCCCCACATCCACCGCCATCACCTCGAACTCGCCCGCCGCCGGCCGCGCTGGCGACCAGAGCAGCATCGGCGCCACCATCAGCAGGCCCGCCGAGCGCAGCACCAGCGGCAGGCGCAGCATCAGCAGCAACCCGCCCAGTACGCCACACACCGCCAGCGGCCAGGGCGGAATGGGCCGGAACACCGCAGCCCAGCCCCACTGGTTCAGCCATTCCAGCAGCGCCACCAGCCACTGCACCACGAGCGCGGTCGCATCCCACAGCGGCGGCACCACCACGCCCAGCATCGCCAGCGGCGTCACCAGAAAAGTCACCCAGGGGATCGCGAACAGGTTGGCGATCAGGCCCACCACCGACACCTGGCCAAACAGCAGCAGGCCCAGCGGCGCCAGCGCCACCGTGACCTGGCCTTGTTCCCGCAGCAGGGCCAGCGCCGGCCGCAGGACACGCCGCCAGCGCGGCAGGACCTCGTTGCCGGAACGGTGGCGAACGCGCCCCGGATCGTTGGCCGCGAACAGGATGCCCACCGCCACGAAGCTCAGCCAGAAGCCCGGCTGCAGCAAGGCCCAGGGGTCGAGCAGCAACACCGCCACCATCGCCAGCAGCCAGACCATCGGCCAGGGCCAGCGCCGGGCCGAGAGCCTCAGGCCCACCACCAGCGCCAGCATCAGCACCGTGCGCTGCGCCGGCACGCCCCAGTCGGCGAACAGCGCGTAGGCCGCCGCCGCGATCACCCCGCCCCAGCCCGCGGCGACCGGCGCCGGCAGCGCCATCAGCGCCCCTGGCCAGACGAACGCCAGACGCCGCCAGCCCGCACCGATCCACAAGGTCGCCAGCCAGGCAAAGGCCGTGACGTGCAGGCCGGAGATGCTCATCAGATGGGCCACGCCCGTCTGGCGGAACAGCGCCCAGTCCTGGTGATCGATCGCGCTCTGGTCCCCCACCACCAGCGCCGCGAGCACGCCGGCACTGCGCGGGTCCGTCACCCGGGCCGCAATGCGTTCGCCGACCCACTGGCGTGCGGCCTCGACCGGGTGCAGACCCGGGCGGCCCAGCCAGACCGGCGGCGTGTCGTGCGGGCCGTCGCGCAGACTGCCGGTGGCGCCGATACCCTGCTCCCAGAGCCAGCGCTCGCGGTCAAAGCCATACGGGTTCGACTGGCCGTGCGGCCGGCGCAGCCGCACCACCAGGCGCCAGGCGTCGCCGGCCCGCCAGGCCCGACCCGCGGCCGGACCGTGGAAATCGCCAATCAACAGGCGGGGTGGCACGCGGACCGCCTGTCCATCCCGCGTGGCACGGTCGACACTGAATTCAAAGCGGTCGCTGTCCGCACCACGCTGCGGCATGGACGCGATCTGGCCGTCCAGGGTGATGTCCACGCCTTCGAGGCCCGGGGCCAGCGCGTGTGCGGCGAAATGCACCGCGCGCAGACCCGTCCACCCGCCGGCCGCCAGTGCCCCGGCCAGCAGCCCGGCCGCCACCGGGACCAGGGCATGCCAGCGCCGCCGGTGGGTCCAAGCCGCGAGCAAGGCCAGCAAGGCCGCGACCAGGAGCAAGATGGCGTAGGTCGATCCGGTCCACAGCCGCGCCTGCAGCAGCTGCAGCGCTACGCCCAGCACCACGCCGGGCAGCGCTGCCCACACCGGGTGCATCATGGTCAGCCGGGCTGGCTGCAGTCCCGTGGCGCGGGACTTGCTAGTTCGGATCGGGCGCGTGCGGGTTGCCGCACCGGCAGCCTGATGTTCATTGTTTGTGCCTCCCTGTTGAAAGTGATCCCAGCATGGCCATCCATGTCGCTCTGAGCCACATCACCCATTATCGGTACGACCGGCTGGTCAAGCTGGGCCCGCAGGTGGTCCGCCTGCGGCCGGCGCCGCACAGCCGCACCAAGGTGCTCTCGTATTCGCAGAAGGTCGAACCGGCCGGCCATTTCATCAACTGGCAACAGGACCCGTTCGCCAACTACCAGGCGCGCCTGGTCTTCCCGGAGCCGACCACCGAGTTCAAGGTCACGATCGACCTGGTGGTCGAGATGGCGGTGCACAACCCCTTCGACTTCTTCCTGGAGCCGCGCGCCGAGAAGTTTCCCTTCACTTACGAAGATGCGCAGAAGCAGGAACTGGCACCCTACCTCGCGGCCGCGCCGCTGACGCCGCTGCTCAAGCACTACCTGACCACCGTCGACCGCAGCGAGCAGCGCACCATCGACTTCCTGGTCGGCATCAACCAGAAACTCTGGAAGGACATCGGCTACACCATCCGCATGGAGCCGGGCGTGCAGACGCCCGAAGAAACGCTCAAGCTCAAGAGCGGCTCCTGCCGCGACTCGGGCTGGCTGCTGGTGCAGCTGCTGCGCCACCTGGGCCTGGCCGCGCGCTTCGTCTCGGGCTACCTGATCCAGCTCACCCCCGACGTCAAGGCGATCGACGGCCCCAGCGGGCCCGAGAAGGACTTCACCGACCTGCACGCCTGGTGCGAGGTGTTCCTGCCCGGCGCCGGCTGGATCGGGCTGGACCCGACCTCGGGCCTGCTCGCGGGCGAAGGCCACGTGCCGCTGGCCTGCACGCCACAGCCGTCCAGCGCCGCGCCGGTCGAAGGCGTGATGGACAAGTGCGAGGTCACCTTCAGCCACGAGATGAAGGTCACGCGCGTCTACGAATCGCCGCGCGTCACCAAGCCCTACACCGAAGACCAGTGGGCCGAGGTGCTCCAGCTCGGCGAACAGGTCGACGCCGATCTCGTCAAGCACGACGTGCGCCTGACGCAGGGCGGTGAACCGACCTACGTCGCCACCGCCGACCGCGACGCCGCCGAATGGAACACCGACGCGCTCGGGCCGACCAAGCGCGGCTATGCGACCGAGCTGGTGGGCCGGCTGCGCGAGCAATATGGCCACGGTGGCTTCGTGCACATGGGACAGGGCAAGTGGTACCCGGGCGAGCAGTTGCCGCGCTGGGCGCTGTCGATCTTCTGGCGCGCCGACGGCGAACCCTGCTGGAACAACCCGGCCCTGCTGGCCGACGAACGCGACGAGGCCCACTACACCGCCGACGACGCGCAGCGCTTCACCCAGGCCCTGGCGCGCAAGCTCGGCCTGTCGACCCAGTACATCACGCCCGGCTACGAAGACACCTGGTACTTCCTGTGGCGCGAACGCCGCCTGCCGGTCAACGTCGACCCGCTGGACAGCAAGCTCGACGACGAGCAGGAGCGCTCGCGGCTGCGGCGCGTCTTCGGACAGGGGCTGGACAGCGTGATCGGCTATGTGCTGCCGCTGCAGGCCTCGGGCCATGGCCCGCTGTCGAACAACGGCAAGAGCACCTACCACCGCGTCTCGGGCGCGATGTGGTCGACCGGTCCGTGGTTCTTCCGCGAAGAGCGCATGTACCTGATTCCGGGCGATTCGCCCATGGGCTACCGCCTGCCGCTGGACTCCTTGCCCTGGGTCTCCAAGGGCGACTACCCGTACCACATCGAGCAGGACCCGCATTCCGCCCGCGACCCGCTGCCCACCGGCACGGCACTGCGGCACCAGGTCCATCCGCATGCGGTCGGCGGCGGCTTCGCCGAAGGCGGCATGGTCTCGTTGCAAGGCACCGACTGGTTCGAGGAAGCCGAGCAGCGCGGTGAATCCGAAGCGCTGGGCCTGCGCCGTGGCCAGCCCCACCCGGGCGCCGCGCCCGCACAGGCGTTGTCGGCGCGCTTCCCGCAGCGCGGCGAATCGGCCGCCTGGCTGACCCGCACCGCGCTGGTGGTCGAAGCCCGCGATCCGCAGCGCGCCAACGGCCCCAAGGCCGAGAAGGACAGCGGCGGCAAGAGCCAGCACCTGTACGTGTTCATGCCGCCGATGCAGCGGCTGGAAGACTATCTGGACCTGCTCTCGGCGGTCGAGGCCACGGCCGACAAGCTGGGCGTGACGGTGGTGCTCGAAGGCTATCCGCCGCCGCGCGATCCGCGCCTGAAGATGCTGCAGGTCACGCCCGACCCCGGCGTGATCGAGGTCAACATCCACCCCAGCAGCAGCTTCGCCGAGCTGGTCGAGCGCACCGAGTTCCTCTACGAGGCCGCGCACCAGACGCGCCTGTGCGCCGAGAAGTTCATGACCGACGGCCGCCACACCGGCACCGGCGGCGGCAACCACTTCGTGCTCGGCGGCGCCACGCCGGCCGACTCGCCCTTCCTGCGCCGCCCCGAGCTGCTGGGCAGCCTGGTCGCCTACTGGCACAACCACCCCTCGCTGTCCTACCTGTTCAGCGGTCTGTTCATCGGCCCGACCAGCCAGGCGCCGCGGGTCGACGAAGCGCGCAACGACCAGCTCTACGAACTGGAGATCGCGCTGGCGCAGATCGAGAAGAACCGCGCCACGCACGGGGAGGACATGCCGCCCTGGATGGTCGACCGCACGTTGCGCAACATCCTGATCGACGTCACCGGCAACACCCACCGCAGCGAGTTCTGCATCGACAAGCTCTACTCGCCCGACTCGTCCACCGGGCGCCTGGGTCTGCTGGAGCTGCGCGCCTTCGAGATGCCACCCCACGCCCGCATGAGCATCGCGCAGCAGTTGCTGCTGCGCGCCATGATCTCGCGCTTCTGGCAGAAGCCCTGGATCGGCAAGCTCACCCGCTGGGGCACCGAGCTGCACGACCGCATGCTGCTGCCGACCTTCCTGCGCATGGACTTCGAAGACGTGCTGGCCGACCTGAAACAGGCCGGCTACCCGTTCGACATGGCCTGGTTCGAGCCGCACTTCGAGTTCCGCTTCCCGCTGATCGGCCAGGTCACCGCGCGCGGCATCGAGCTGACGCTGCGCAACGCGCTGGAGCCCTGGCACGTGATGGGCGAAGAAGGCGCCGCCGGCGGCACCGTGCGTTATGTGGACTCGTCGCTCGAACGCGTCGAGCTGCGGGTCTCGGGCTACAACGACAGCCGGTACGTCATCACCTGCAACGGCCGCACCGTGCCGCTGCAGCCCACCGGCTCGGCCGGCGAGTACGTGGCGGGTGTGCGCTACAAGGCCTGGAACCCGCCGTCAGCCCTGCACCCGAGCATCGGCGTGCACGCCCCGCTGACCTTCGACATCGTCGACACCTGGATGGACCGTTCGCTCGGTGGCTGCCAGTACCACGTCGCCCACCCGGGCGGCCGCAACTACGACAGCTTCCCGATCAACGCCTACGAAGCCGAAAGCCGGCGCCTCTCGCGCTTCTTCCAGATGGGCCATACCTCGGGCAAGCTGGTGCCGGGACCGGCCACGTCAAGCCGGGAATTCCCCTTCACGCTCGACCTGCGGTCCTGAGGGGGACGCGGGCATACTCGGACACCGTGAGCCACGACAACCCCGAGTCCCTCTTTGACGACCTGAGCCCCGACTCGCCCGCCGACTGGGCGCTGGCGATGTCGGTGCCCGCCGACCCGGGGCACCTCGACCGGCTGCGCGACGCCTCCGGGCATGGCCTGTCGCCGCTGTGGTCGCAATTCGTCGAACACGTGGGCACCGAAGGCCTGGCCGACCTGAACCGGCGCAACCACAACCTGCAGCGCCAGGTGCGCGACAACGGCGTGACCTACAACGTCTACGCCGACGCCTCGGGCCAGCAGCGGCCCTGGGCGCTAGACCTGTTCCCGATGCTGCTGGGCACCAGCGACTGGGCGCAGATCGAGGCCGGCGTGCTGCAGCGCGCCAAGCTGCTCAACGCCATGATGGCCGACCTCTACGGTCCGCGCGAACTGGTGCAGCGCGCCCTGCTGCCGGCGGCGCTGGTGCAGGGGCACCCCGGCTACCTGCGCGCGATGCAGGGTGTGACGCCGGTCGGCGGCACCTGGCTGCACATCGTGGCCTTCGACCTGGCCCACGGCCCGGACGGCCGCTGGTGGGTGATCGGACAACGCACCCAGGCGCCCTCGGGCCTGGGCTATCTGCTGGAGAACCGCATCGCGGTCGCGCGCCAGTTCCCCAAGGCGTTCTCGGCCATGAAGGTGCAGCGCCTGGCATCGAGCTACCGCGCGCTGATGGACGGCATCAAGTCGATGGCGCCCGAAGGCGAGGACGCCCGCATCGCGCTGCTGACACCGGGCCCCTACAACGAAACCTACTTCGAGCACGCCTACCTCGCGCGCTACCTCGGTCTGACCCTGGTCGAAGGCAACGACCTGACGGTGCGCGACCAGCGCCTGTACCTCAAGACCCTCAAGGGTCTGGAACCGGTGCATGCGCTGATCAAGCGGGTCGACGACGAGTGGCTGGACCCGCTGGAGCTGCGTGCCGATTCGGCGCTGGGCATTCCGGGGCTGCTGCAGGTGCTGCGCGCCGGCAACCTGCTGCTGGCCAACGCGCCGGGGTCGGCGCCGCTGGAGTCGAGCGCCCTGCTCGGCTTCCTGCCCGCGATCAGCCGCCACATGCTGGGCGAAGAGCTGAGCCTGCCCTCGCTGCCGACCTGGTGGTGCGGCGAAGACGCCGCGCTGCGCGAGGTGCTGCCCCTGCTCAAGGATGGCGTGATCAAGCCCACCTACCCCAGCTCGGGCCTGGACACCGCGATCGGGCAGAGCCTGAATCCGCGCGAGCTCGACGAATGGGCCGGCCGCATGGTGCGGCACCCCGACGACTACACCGTGCAGGCCTGGTTGCCACTGTCGCAGACCCCGACCTGGACCGGCGACCGCCTGCTGCCGCGCTCGTCGCTGCTGCGCGTGTTCGCGCTGGCCGACGGGCCACAAAGCTGGCGCGTGCTGCCCGGCGGGCTGGTGCGGCTGGCGCCGCGCGGGCAGCTGATGGCCTCGATGCAACGCGGCGGCAGCAGCGCCGACTGCTGGGTCGACACCGGCGGCGAAGTCGACACCACCAGCCTGCTGCAGTCGGCGCCGAGCACACTGGCGCTGGCGCACCACAAGCGCCCGGTCACCAGCCGCGCCGCCGAAAACCTGTTCTGGCTCGGCCGCTACACCGAGCGCGCCGAAAACGGCGTGCGCCTGGCGCGCATCGCGCTCGACCACCTCGGTGGCGAAGAGCCCAGCTCGCGCGCCCTGCTCGGCTGGCTCTCGGCCATCGCGGTGGAAAACGCGCTGGTGCTGCCCGACGTGCCCGCCGCCGAGCAGTCGGTCCGGGTCTTCGCGCGCGCGCTGATGGCCGGCCTCTCGCCCGATCCGGGCTCGCCGCTGCACGGCTCCAGCTTCAGCGTCGGGTTCAACCTGCACGCGCTGCGCCAGGCCGCCACCCAGGTGCGCGACCGGCTCTCGCCCGAACACTGGAACCTGATCGAACACGCCGACGCCGAATTCGCCAGCGACTGCATGGCCATGGCCGCCGACGCCGAGTACGCGACCACCGAAGCCATGGCCGCGCTGCAGAACGCCAGCGAGCGGCTGGCCGCCATCACCGGCGCACAGACCGACCGCATGGTGCGCGACAGCGGCTGGCGTCTGCTCTCGGTCGGTCGCCACATCGAACGCCTGATCACGCTCTCGCGGGCCCTGCGCCTCGCGCTTGAGCACCACAGCCTGGACGACCCGAGCGGGTTCGAGGCCGTGGTCGCGCTGTTCGACAGCACCATCACCTTCCACGCGATGTACCAGCAGCGGCGCGACATGGTGGCGCTGGTCGACCTGCTGGTGATGGACCGCGACAACCCGCGCTCGCTGGCATGGGTGGTGCAGACGCTGCGCGCGCGGCTGGCCAAGCTCTCGCAAAGCGCCACGCCGCAGGACGCCGTGCTGGCGCAGGGACTGCCCGACCCCGACGCCTGGGTGCTGACCGAACTCAGCGGCTGGGAACGCCACAAGGACGGCCAGCGCACCCACAGCGCGCTGCAGGCCCTGCTGGACGACTGCGAGGCCGCGGCCGCCGACCTCTCCGACGAGATCACCCGGCTGCACTTCAGCCATGCCGACCAGCGCCGCCAGAGCCTGGGCGCCTGAGCCCGACGCCATGGACCTGCGCATCGTTCACACCACCACCTACGCCTACCAGGGCAGCGTCGATCTCGCCCAGCACCTGGTGCACCTGACACCGGTCGACACCGCCAACCAGACCGTGCTCTCGCACGCGCTGCGCATCGACCCGGAACCCGCGACCCGCAACGACGTGCGCGACGCCTACGGCAACGTGTGCAGCTTCTTCTCGCTGCAGGCCCCGCACGAGACGCTCACGGTCGAGGCCGACTGCCTGGTGCGCACGCGCGTGCCGCGCCCGGTGCCCTCGGGCGCCACCTCGCCGGCCTGGCAGGCCCTGGGCTGGGAGGCCGTGCGCGAACAGTTCCGCTACCGCGCCCACGCGCCGTTCAACGCCGCCAGCGAATTCCTGTTCGCCTCGCCCCACGTGCCGCGCGACGACCGCTTCGCCGCCTTCGCCCGGCCCGCCTTCGCGCCCGGCCGGCCCATGCTCGAAGCCACCAGCGCGCTGATGCAGCGCATCCACACCGGACTCACCTACGAGACCGCCAGCACCGAGATCAGCACGCCGGCCCTGACCGCGCTCGCGCAGGGCAAGGGCGTCTGCCAGGACTTCGCGCACATCATGATCGGCTGCCTGCGCAGCCTGGGCCTGCCGGCCTACTACGTCAGCGGCTACCTGCTGACCCAGCCGCCACCCGGCCAGCCGCGGCTGATCGGCGCCGACGCCTCGCACGCCTGGGTCGCGGTCTACGTGCCCGAGCCCGCGCCGAGCGTGCCGGGACAGGGTGCCTGGTTCCACTTCGACCCGACCAACAACCGGGCCGGCGAGAACAGCCCCGGCGAAGACTATGTGCAGCTGGCCACCGGCCGCGACTTCTCCGATGTCTCGCCCATGCGCGGCGTGATCCAGGGCGGCGCGCAGCACACGCTGACGGTGGCCGTCACCGTCGCACCGCCCGAAGAACTCCAGGTCCTGCAGGCCGCGGATTGAACGCCCGCGCGGCGCCATTAACATCGGGGTATCCGCCGCCTCACGCGGCCCTATCTGGAGCACACCATGGGCAAAGAACAACGCAACGAAAAGATGAGCAAGAAGCCGAAGAAGGACTCTTCGCTGCCCAAGGGCCCCGCCACCTCCGACCGCCCGGTCGCCCCCACCACGTCGGTCATTCCGCGCGGCAAGGAAAAGGACAAGTTCAAGTGAGCCGGACCGCCGCATGAAAGCCACCTGGAACGGCGCCGTGATCGCCGACAGCGACGACACGGTGCTGGTCGAAGGCAACCACTACTTCCCCGAAGCGGCGCTCAACCGCAGCTTCGTCACCTTCAGCAACCACCGGACCACCTGTGCGTGGAAAGGTGAAGCGAAGTACCTCTCGCTGTTGGTCAACGGCGAACTCAATACCGACGCCGCCTGGTATTACCCGGACCCCAAGCCCGAAGCGGAGAACATCCGCGGGCGGGTGGCGTTCTGGAAGGGCGTGAAGGTCGAGGGCTGAGCCCCTTCCCCGCCGGGCTTCAGCCCTTGTCGAACACCGGGTCCACCGGCACCTGCAGCGCGGTTGCCAGCTGGTTCGTCTTGGCGGCCAGCGCGACGATGGACATCAGCTCGGCGTGCTGCTCGCGCGTCATGCCCTTGGCCGTCGCCGCCGCGGTGTGCGAGTGCACGCAGTAGCTGCAGCCATTGATGACCGACGCCGTGATGTAGACCATTTCCTTGGTCAGCGGGTCAAGGCTCGACGGCATGGCCATCACCCGCTTGACCTCGGCCCAGGTCTGCTCCAGCAGCGCCGGGTCGAAGGCCAGGTAGCGCCACATGTTGTTGATGAAATCCGTCTTGCGCGTGGCACGGATGTCGTCGAAGACCGCCTTGACGCGGGGATCGGATTCGGGGTTGGGGCTCGGTGCGACGGTGGACATTCGAGGTCTCGGAGGGAATCAACGGGGTTTGCGGGCGGCAGCGCGTTTGTCCACCTTGGCTTTGCGCTCCGGGCTGATGTGCCCGTCCTCGCGCAGCTTTTTCTTGCGCTCGGCGCGCTCGGCGTCGGCTTTCTTCCCGGCCTTGAGCCAGCGCGCGAACTGCTCGGGCGTTTCCAGCGTGATGCGGCCCAGGTGCTGTGAACGGAAATCGGCGATCACCAGCTCGGCCGACTTCTGCAGGTTGACCTTGCCGCCGCCGGCCAGCGCGCCGCGCTTGCGGCCGATGGCTTCGACCAGCTCGTCGTCGTGGGTCTGGGCCCAGGCCTCGGGCGACAGGCCCAGCTGGTAACGCGCCTCCATGAGCGCCGGATAGTCGGTCTTGAGCTTGGCGATCAGCTCGTAGGCCACCTCTTCCTCGTCGTAGGCGTTTTTGCCCACCGCGCCGCTGGCGGCCAGGTTGTATCCGCTCTCGGGCACGAAGATGCGCGGCCAAAGCATGCCCGGCGTGTCGTACAGATAGAAGTCGTCGGCCAGCGCGATGCGCGCCTCGGTGCGCGTCACGCCGGCCTCGTCGCCGGTCTTGGCCGCGCGCTTGCCCTTGAGCGTGTTGATCAGCGTGGACTTGCCGACGTTGGGAATGCCGCAGATCAGCACCCGCATCGGCTTGACCATGCCACCGCGCTTGGGCGCCAGCTGAAAACAGGCGTCAATCAGCGCTCGCGCCGGCGCGGTCACGCTGGCGTCCAGCGCGATCGCCTGCGTGTCGGGCAGCGCGTTGTAATGTGCCAGCCAGAGCGCGGTGCGCTCGGGGTCGGCCATGTCCTGCTTGTTGAGCACCTTCAGCGTCGGGCGCCCGCTGGTGAGTTGCTGCATCAGCGGATTGGCGCTGGAGCCGGGCAGGCGCGCGTCGAGCATCTCGATCACGACGTCGATCTCCTTCACGCGGTCGGCGATCGCCTGGCGCGTGAGGTGCATGTGACCGGGGAACCACTGGATGCTCATGAATCGTTGTTCTCTCGTGTCTGTACGGGCGCCTCTTTGGAGTCGGCTCCCGGGATCGGCGCGCGCGGTGCGTGCCACAATGAATTTTCAGCCACCCCAACCAAGAGGAGACCCCATGGCCATCACCGTCAACATCGATCTGGGCTACGAGTTTGCCGTCAAGGCCAAGGCCGCCGAGGTGTTCGAGGTGCTCTCCGATGTGCCGACATCGGTCAGCCATTTTCCCAAAGTCGACCAGCTGGTCGACATGGGCAGCAACACCTACCGCTGGGAAATGGAAAAGGTGGGCACGGCGCAGGTCAACATCCAGACCCTCTACGCCTGCAAGTACGTCAGCAAGTGGGACGCGGCCAAGGGCCAGGGTTCGGTGAAATGGACCCCGGTCAAGGGCGTGGGCAATGCCCAGGTCTCGGGCAGCTGGGCGGTCACCGATCAGAAGAAGTCGACCGGCATCGTGCTGGCGATCCAGGGCGAGATCGAGGTGCCTCTGCCAGGACTGATGAAGATGGTGGTGGTGCCGGTGGTCGAGGGCGAGTTCGAGAAGCTGGTCGAGAAGTACATTGCCAACCTGATCAAGCGCTTCGGCGGCGAAGCCTGATCAGGACTCGGCGCGGACCTGCAGTTCGACCAGCGGGCAGGCGTTGATGATCGCGGTGGTGAGCACCAGGCCGGCCGAGGCCAGGGCCATCACCTGCAGCAGGCCGGTGAGGGAGAAGATGGCGGCCAGCAGGATCAGGGCGCCACTGAAAAAGCGGTAGGTCCGGTCTGCGCCGGTCAGGCTGTACATGGTGAGGAAATCTCGGCCTAGGGAAAACCCTGAATTCTACCCACCCCCTCTCTGCGCCGCCTTGATGCTTCTCAACTTGTCCCAAGAAATCCGGGACAAGCTTGTGGATAAGTGTGGAGAAGCCCTGTACGGGCAGCCCAAGTCCTTGTTCTGCATGGATTTTCTACAGTTTGCCTGTTCAACAGGCAGTTTCCCCAGCGGTTAGATTCGGGACATGCCCAGCCAAGATATCCCCCGCACCCGGACCCTGCACCTGCCCGTGCATGGTTTGTCGTTGCCTGCGCCGGAGGACCGGACCCTGCTGCAGACCATGCAGCAGGCTGGCGTGCCCTGGCCGGCCTCTTGCCGCAACGGCACCTGCCGCAGCTGCATCGGCCATCTGGTGTCGGGAACGGTGCGCTACGGGGTCGAGTGGCCCGGCCTGCTGCCGGAGGAAAAGACGGGCGGTGCCGTGCTGCCCTGCGTGGCGTTCGCGACCAGCGAGGTCACCCTGGTGCCGCCACGCGACTGACCCGCGGCCGAACCGCTTCAGGTCTTGAGGGTCTGGGCAAAGAAGGCCAGGGTGCGGTCCCAGGCCAGCCTGGCCGCCGCGGCGTCGAAGCGCGGTGTCGTGTCGTTGTTGAAGCCGTGCTGCGTGCCGGCGTACTGGTGCGCGGTGTAGCGCACGCCGGCCGCCTTGAGAGCGGCCTCGTAGGCGGGCCAGGCGGCATTGATGCGCTCGTCGGCACCCGCGAAATGGATCAGCAGCGGCGCCTTGACCTTGGCCGCATCTTCGGCCGGCGGGTGGTTGCCGTAGAACGGTACCGCCGCCGCGAGATCGGGCAGCTGGGTGGCCAGCGTGTGCGCCACGCCGCCGCCGTAGCAGAAGCCGACGACGCCCAGGCGGCCGCTGCCTTCGGGCCGCGCCTTGAGCGCGACGGCGGCGGCAATGAAGTCCTGCCGGGTCTTGCCCTGATCGAGCTTGGCAAACAGTTCGCGAGCCTTGTCTTCGTCGCCCGGGTAGCCGCCCAGCGGGGTCAGCGCATCCGGAGCGAGCGCGAGGTAACCGTCGACCGCCAGCCGGCGCGCGATGTCCTCGATGTGCGGGTTCAGGCCGCGGTTTTCGTGCACCACCAGCACCGCTGGCAGCTTGCCGCTGGCGTTGGCGGGCTTGGCGAGATAGCCCTTGAGCTTGCCGTAGCCCGAGGGAGAATCAAATTCGATGCGCTCGGTGCTGATGCGCGGGTCGCCCTGCGGCACCACCTGCGCGATCGCGAAGTCGGGGCTGAGCGCGGCCAGCAAACCAGCGGCCGTGAGGCCCCCAACGGCGAATTTGGCCGCGCGGTCGAGAAAACCACGCCGGTCTATGTCTCCGTGCACATACGCGTCAAACAGGATCAGCAGTTCCTGATCAAAATCGGCGGCGGTCAGACGCGGGGTCGGCGGCATGGTGGTCTCCCTGAACAGTGAGAGACACAGCTTAGATCCGATCGGCGCCGGGCGTGATACACCCGGCGCGAACAGGGTTTCCGGGGTGGCTCAGGCCGCCTGGGCGACGACCGAACGCGGCATCAGACGAGCCGGCGACACGTATTCCTGGCGGTAGATCTCGAACGGCATCGAGTCGCTGGCCTCGATGGCTTTCTGGTCGGCGACCGACTGCTTCGCCATGGCTTCGTAGCGCACCTGCTGGGCCTCGGTCCAGGGCAGATCCAGCAGTTGCTGCCGGATGGCTTGCGAGCGGGTGCGGACAAAGTCGATGAACGAGGCACTGTGCTCGCGCTGCGTGGCCGCGAGCACACGCGCCGACGGCAAGGTGTCGGGCGCCAGCAGGGAAGCCCGCGCCTGCGCCACCGCGTCGGCGTGCAGCGAACCGCCGCCCGAGGCGTCCAGCGCCGCCGCGATCGGCACCAGCTGGTCGATGATCTCCAGGCCCCATTGCTGCAGGGGCACGGCCTCGCCGTGGCGCATCAGTTCGAGGCCGGGCTCGCGGCCGCGCGCCGCGGTCAGGTGCTGGTTGCGGGCGAGCTCGCGGATTTCTTCCGGCGTGTCGCGCGGACTGTCGGCCAGCAGACAGTGCAGCAGGAACACATCCAGGAAGCGCAGGGTCGGCGCGTCGATGCCGATGGCCTCGAACGGGTTGAGGTCCATCAGGCGGACCTCGATGTATTCGACGCCGCGCTCGCGCAGGGCGTGCAGCGGGCGCTCGCCCTGGCGGATCACGCGCTTGGGACGGATCGTGCCGTAGAACTCGTTCTCGATCTGCAGCAGCGTGGTCGCCAGCTGGTTGTAGTCGCCACCCGGGTTGCGGATGCCGACCGCCTCGTAGGCCGGCCAGGGACGGGTCAGCGCGTCGTGCAGCGAGGCGGCATAGCCTTCGAGCCCGTTGTAGCTGACCGCCAGCGACGACTGCGCATCGCTCTGGTAGCCCAGCCGCCCCATGCGCAGGCTGGTGCCATGGGGCATGTGCAGCGAGCCGCAGTTGCCCATGGGTTGCAGCTCGTGTTCACGGCCTTCGACGAAGGTCGAACACAGCGCCGGGGAAGCGCCGAACAGCGTCAGCAGCAGGAAGGCGTGGCGGCGGAAGTTGCGGATCAGCGCGAAGTAACCGTCGTTGTCGATGCCGGGCATCGACCAGTTGTAGTGGATACCACTGATGGTCTGCATGCGCCGGCCGTAGCGATGGCCCAATCCCATGCGGTAGACGCTCTTGGCGCGTCCGACATTGCTGTTGCCGTAGACGCCGAGCGGAATCGTTTCGTCGGTCGGCAGGCCGCAGGGCATGCTGGACGCCCAGAGCATCTCTTCGCCCGCCGCCCCGCCCTGCGCGCGCAGGCTGCGCAGGGTGAACTGGTGCACTTCCTGCAATTCGGCCAGGCAGCTCTCCACGCTGGCGTGCACGCCGGTGATCAGCTCCAGCTGGGACTCGGAATAGTCGGTGGTGATGTGCGGGTGCGTGAGGGCGCTGCCCAGGGCGGCAGGATGCGGCGTGAGCGCGAGCCGGCCATCGGGCTGCGCGCGCAGGCTTTCCTTCTCCAGTCCTCGCCGCATGCCCTTGAGGCGTTCGGTTCCCAGGCTCTCCAGCCGCTGTTGCAGGGTCTTCATGTTGGTCTCTTGTCTTGACTGCGGCCGCACGTTAGCACGCCACCGCAATCTCTGCCGGCGGCACGGAGATCGCCGTCTGTGGCAGGCCAGCGGCGATGGCATCCTGCCCGGGCAGCTGGTGCGGCCGGGGCGCGTGACAGGCCAGCCAGGCATCGACATGCGCCGGATCGTTGGATTCGCGCAGTGCGTCGAAGGCGGTCTGTGCCTCGGGGTAATGCTTGCGCAGGTAGTTCAGCCACTGCTTGAGCCGCCCGGCCCGGTGGCGCCGGTCCACCCGCGCGCTGACCTGGACCCAGAACGTCGCCAGCAGGGGCGGAATCTGCGACCAGGGCACATCGCCCTCGGCCTTGATCGCCAGCGCCAGCCCGGGGTCGGTCACCATGCCGCGACCGACCATCAGCGCGTCGCAGCCGGTGACTTCAAGACAACGCCGCGCCTGGTCCACGGTCCAGACTTCGCCGTTGGCCACCACCGGCAGGTGTCGACCGGCCGGCAAGGCCGCCTTGACCTCGGCGATGCGGTCCCAGTAGGCGGGCGGGCGGTAGCCGTGTGCCTTGGTGCGGGCGTGGATCACCAGTTCGTCGGCGCCGGCCTCGGCGATGGCCCGCGCGCAGTCCTCGGCGACCGCGTCGTCGCCGTAGCCCAGCCGCATCTTGGCGGACACCGGCAGATGGGCCGGCACGGCGCGCCGCACGGCCGACACGATGCGGCCGATCAGCTCGGGTTCGTCCAGCAGCACAGCACCACCCCGGCTGCGGTTGACCGTCTTGGCCGGGCAGCCGAAGTTCAGGTCGACGCCAAACGGGCTGAGCGAGGCCAGGCGCGCCGCGTTCTCGGCCAGGCAGACCGGATCGGAACCCAACAGCTGCGGCCGCACCGGCACCCCGGCCCGCGTGCGCCCGCCGTTGAGCAGCTCTGGCACCACCCGCACGAAGGCCCGCTCGGGCAGCAGGGTGTCGGTGACCCGGATGAATTCGCTCACGCAGCGGTCCACCCCGCCGGTGCGCGTGAGCACATCGCGCAGCGTGGCGTCCAGCAGGCCTTCCATCGGCGCGAGCAGCAGGGTCGGTGTCATCAAAAAGGACATGGGGCCGAATGGGGAAGTGACAAGTGTCACGGGACGCCCGGCCAGGGGCGGGATTGTAGGTGGCCTGCCACCCGGGGCCGATCCCCAGCGGCTACCATGTTCGGTGCACCGTTGTATGGAGATCCGCATGTCACCCACCACCGCCCGACGCCTGTTCTGCCCCTTTGTGGCCGGTGTGCTGACGCTGTCCGCCTCGCTGGCGTGGGCGCAGGCCCCCGCAGGCACCGGCGCCGAAACGGGCCGGGCAGGCACCTTCAAGCAGGTGCAGGGCGAGGTTCGCCTGGGCAAGGACGGCGCCCAGGCAGCCCCCCATTCCGGCGACGCGGTGCGCGCTGGCGAACGCATCAGCACCGGCCGCGACGGCGCGGCCAGCATGGTGCTCAGGGACGGCACGGTGCTGACCCTGGGTCCGAACACCACCGCCGACCTGAGCCAGTTCCAGTACGACGCCACCACCCAGGAGGGCAACTTCGCCCTGGATCTGCTGCAGGGTTCGCTGCGCGTGGTGACCGGTCTGCTGGCCAAGATCAACCCCGACCGTTTCAAGGTCAAGACGCCCACGGCCGTGGTGGGCGTGCGCGGCACCGACTTCATCGTCGAGGCCGCGCCCAAACTGGAGCCGATCCAGTTTTATTTGAATCACCACTGGAAAGACCATAGTAGACTGCGGCGATGACGCTCCCGAGCAACATCATCGTGCGCTGCGACACATTTTGTCGCTACTGATTCCTACATGGTCCAGACACTGATCCGGTGGTCCTCGGCCACCCTTGCCGCCCTGCTCTGTGTCGCCTGCGCACCCGCAGGTCGCGTGGTGCTGCTGCCGCAACCGAACCTGTCCACCGCCGTGACCGTCAGCACCGCCGGCGGCAGTGCCTTGCTGGACACGCCCTATGCCGCCACCGAGGTGAGCACCAAGGGCGAACTGAAGAAGGCCGCGTCCAGCGAAGCCGAGGTGAAGGAGCGCTACCCGGCCCTGCTGCGCCTGCAGCCGCCGACACCCCAGAAGTTCACCCTGCGCTTCCAGCCCGGCACCTCCGACCTCACGCCCGAATCGGCGGGTGAACTCGACGCCATCATTGCCGCCGCACGGGCGCGCGCCGGCGGCGAAATCGTGATCGTCGGCCACACCGACCGCCAGGGTGCCGCCGACGCCAACGACGCGCTGTCGCTGCGCCGGGCCAACGCGATCCGCGACATCCTCACCGGCAAAGGTTTCAAGGCCGAACTGGTCGATGCGGTGGGCCGCGGCGAGCGCGAACCCGTCGTGCCCACGGAAGACGACGTCGTCGAACCGCTCAACCGCCGGGCCGAGATCATCGTCCGCTGAGCCTGCCGATGGGAGAGCACAGCCTGACCCGGGCCTTGCGTGAGCTGCTGCTCGCGCGCCGCACGGCCGCCCTGGGCACCCGCGACCCCGAGGGTGAGGTGTTCGTCTCGATGGTGCCATTCGCCATCGATCTGCATTCGCAGGAACTGGTGCTGCACGTGAGCGGTCTGGCCGCCCACACCGGCAACCTGTTGCGCCATCCGAGGGTCTCTCTGCTGGTCTGCGCCGCCGAACCCGATGGAGAGCCGGTGCATGCGCTGCCGCGCGTGACGCTGGACGCCATTGCCGTGATCGCCGAACCGGGCAGCGAGGCCGCAACCCGCGCCCGCAGGGTCTACCTGCAGCGCTTCCCCGAGGCCGAGATGATGACCACGCTGGGTGACTTCCGGTTCGTGCACCTGCAGGTGCAGGGCGCGCGCCAGGTCGCCGGCTTCGGCGCCGCGCGCAGCCTGCCGGCCGACGAAGTGCGGCGCGCGCTAGGGACTGGATGAGCCTCCACGCCTTGCCGCTGATCCACGCCGACGAGCACCTGCTGGTGTTCGACAAGCCCGCCGGTCTGCTGGCCGTGCCCGGTCGCGGTCCCGAGAACCAGGACTGCCTCAGCGCCCGCGCCCAGGCCGTCTATCCCGACGCCCTGATCGTGCACCGGCTGGACATGGCCACTTCGGGCCTGATCGTGATGGCGCGCGGCATCGAGGCGCAGCGGCGGCTCAGCTTGGGTTTCGAGAAGCGCCGCGTGCACAAGCGCTACATGGCCGTGGTTGCCGGCGTCCTGGACAACCCGCAGCCCGGCAACGGCTGGAACACCATCGACCTGCCGCTGATCGTGGACTGGCTGGCGCGCCCGCGCAGCAAGGTCGACCACGAGATCGGCAAGCCCAGCCAGACCCGCTGGCGCATCGCAGCGGAAGCATCACCGCTGCCCGGCACCACCCGGCTCGACCTGGAACCGGTCACCGGCCGCTCGCACCAGCTGCGCGTGCATCTGATGGCGATCGGCTTTCCCATCGTCGGCGACCCCTTGTACGCCAGCGAGGAGCAGGAAGCGCTGGCCAGCCGGCTGCTGCTGCACGCGCAGGCCATCGAGATCCCGCATCCGGTCACGGATGTGGTGATGCGCTTCGAAACGCCCTGCCCGTTCTGACGTCTCCGCCGACGCCTGTCACACTCTCCACCATGCAAGACCTTGTCATCCTCACCGGCGCCTCGCGCGGCATGGGGCTGGCGATGGCGCGGCAGCTGGTCGCGCCTGGCCGCCCGCTGCTGTGTCTCTCGCGCCAGACCCGCCCCGAGCTCAACGAACTGGCCAAGGCGCGCGGCGCCACCGTGATGCAGTGGTCGGTCGACCTGGCCGATCCCGCCCCCGTGGCGACGCGGCTGCAGCAGTGGCTGTCGCAGCTGGATGCGCCCAGCCTGGCCAGCGCCACGCTGATCAACAACGCGGGCGTGATTCCCGAGATCGCACCACTCGAACACTGTCCGCCCGACGGCATCGCGAACGCGCTGCGGGTCGGGCTCGAAGCACCGATGCTGCTGACGGCCGCCTTCCTCAACGCCAGCGGCGCCTGGGTCGACGCCGGCTGGCGCGGTCCGCGCAAGGTGCTCAACATTTCCTCCGGGCTGGGGCGGCGGGCGATGGCCGCACAGGCGCCCTATTGCGCCGCCAAGGCGGGCATGGACCACTTTTCCCGCTGTGTGGCGCTGGACGAAACTCGGCGCCAGCACGGCGCGAAGATCGTGTCGCTGGCGCCTGGGGTGATCGACACCGACATGCAGACCCAGCTGCGGGCGGGCGATCCGGCCGGTTTTCCCGATCTGGCGCGCTTCCAGCAGCTCAAGGCGCAGCACCAGCTCGCCAGCCCCGAGCAGGCGGCCACGCAGGTGCTCTCATTTCTCAAGCACCCCGATTTCGGCGCCGACGTGGTGGCCGACGTGAGAGCCTGATTGGCCTGCGGCGCACAAGGCCCGTGTAAGCCTGACAGGCATACCATGGCTGGCTGAGCGGACGAAGCCGGCCGCACCAGAACCCCCACCCACCACAAGCACAGGAGATGAACATGAGCCGAGAAGTAGTTGTCGTCAGCGCCGTCCGCACCGCCATTGGTACCTACGGCGGCAGCCTCAAGGACAGCCCGCCCACCGAACTGGCCGCGCTGGTGGTCAGGGAAAGCCTGGCGCGCGCCAACACCGAGGGCAAGGACGTCGGTCATGTCGTGTTCGGCCACGTGGTCAACACCGAACCCAAGGACATGTACCTCTCGCGCGTCGGTGCGATCAACGGCGGCTGCGCCGAAGGCACGCCCGCCTTCAACGTCAACCGCCTCTGCGGCTCGGGCCTGCAGGCCATCGTCTCGGCCAGCCAGTCCATCCTGCTGGGCGACACCGACATCGCCATCGGCGGCGGCGCCGAGTGCATGAGCCGCGCACCGTTTGCCAGCCTGAACATGCGCTGGGGCGCCCGCATGGGTGACACCAAGATGGTCGACATGATGGTCGGCGCCCTGCACGACCCGTTCCACAACATCCACATGGGCGTGACCGCCGAGAACGTGGCCGCCAAGTACGGCATCACCCGCGAGATGCAGGACGCGCTGGCCGTCGAGAGCCACAACCGCGCCGAACGCGCCACCGCCGAAGGCCGCTTCAAGGACCAGATCGTGCCCGTCATGCTCAAGAGCAAGAAGGGGGATGTGGCCTATGCGACCGACGAACACTTCCGCCCCGGCTGCAAGCTCGAAGACATGGCCAAGCTCAAGCCGGTATTCATCAAGGAAAACGGCACCGTGACCGCCGGCAACGCCTCGGGCATCAACGACGCTGCCGCGGCGGTGGTGCTGATGGAAGCCGGTGCCGCCAAGGCCCGCGGTGCCCAGCCGCTGGCCCGCCTGGTCGGCTACGCCCACACGGGTCTGGACCCCAAGATCATGGGCGTGGGCCCGATCTCGGCCACGCAGGCCGTGCTCAAGCGCACCGGCCTGACCGTGAACGACCTGGACGTGATCGAAGCCAACGAAGCCTTTGCCGCCCAGGCCTGCGCCGTGACCAAGGAACTGGGCCTGGACCCGGCCAAGGTCAACCCCAACGGCTCGGGCATCTCGCTGGGCCACCCGATCGGTGCCACCGGCGCGCTGATCACGGTCAAGGCGCTGTACGAACTGCAGCGCATCCAGGGCCGCTATGCGCTGGTGACGATGTGCATCGGCGGCGGGCAAGGCATCGCGGCCATCTTTGAACGCGTGTGACGCCATGCGCTGGACAGCCGCCATTGATGAACTCGAGCGCGGCCTGCTCCAGCGCGACGTCGCAGCCCGGGCGCTGCTGCTGGCGGCGCTGGCGGGCGAGCACGTGCTGCTGCTCGGCCCGCCGGGCACGGCCAAGAGCGAACTGGCGCGGCGCCTGCAGCGCCTGCTGCCCGGTGCGCACTATTTCGAGCGGCTGCTGACCCGCTTCTCGGTGCCCGAGGAGCTGTTCGGCCCGCTGTCCCTGAAGGCACTGGAAGACGACCGCTACGAGCGGCTGACCGCAGGCTACCTGCCCTCGGCCGAAGTCGCCTTCCTCGACGAAGTGTTCAAGGCCAACTCGGCCATCCTCAACACCCTGCTGGGCCTGCTGCACGAACGTTGCTTCGACAACGGCAGCCAGCGCGTGGACGTGCCCCTGGTCTGCCTGGTCGGCGCCAGCAACGAGGTGCCACAGGACGAGAGCCTGCACGCCTTCTACGACCGCTTCCTGCTGCGCGTGCCGGTGATGCCGGTGGACGACGCGCACTTCGCTGCGCTGCTGCAGGCGGCACGTCCCGAAGGCGAGGCGCATCCCGATGCACGGCTGTCGTCCGCCTCGCTGGCGGCGCTGCGTGAGCAGGCGGCCGAGGTATCGCTGGGCGAGGCGGTGATCGCGCTGCTGGAAACCGCGCGCGAGCGCGCCAGAAACACGCAGCAGACCGTGTCCGACCGCCGCTGGCGCCAGACCGCCGCGCTGCTGCAGGTGCAGGCCGCCAGCCGCGACGCCAACGAGGTGTCGGCCTGGGACGCCTGGGTGCTGCCCTTCGTGCTGGCCGGCGACCCGCAGCAGGTGCCCGGCTGGACCGACTGGTTCCTGCAGACCGTGGCCCAGGCCACGCCGCTGGCCATCGATGGCCTGGAACGTGCCGCGCAGGCGTTCGAACAGCAGCTCGACATCGAGCGCCGCGCCCCCGCCGACGCGCAGGACGACAGCGCCGGCAAGCTGGCCCTGGCGCGCGCGATCGCGGGCCCGACCTCGGAGAGTGAGCTGGTGCGCATCACCAGCGAACGTGCCCACCGCCGCTATGGCGCGCTGCACATCCGCGCCCGCGTGGCGCAGGTGGCCGAGGTGCAGGCCCGGGTGCAGGCCGTGCAATCCGGCGTCCATGCCACCGCCGACCTGGTGCTGGCCCAGGCGGTGGCGCACGGCTGGCTGCCGCCGTCGTGGCGGGAGCGCATCGTGGCGGTGCACACGCAGCGCTGCGCACATGTCGACGCGCTGGCGGTGCAACTGGCCGACCTGCACGGGGGCTTCGCCGCCCTGCCCCGGCTGGAGGAAGACCAGTCGGAATTCGTGCCCACGCCGGTGAGCTGGCAGGACTGAGCACACCGCGGCAGCGGCTCCAAGGCCATGTCCGAACATCCCGCCGACCGCCCCTACCACCACCTCGACGGCCTCTCGCGCGAACTCTGGCGCTGGTCGGTGGTCTGCAGCGGTGGCACGGCCGAGGCGCGGCTGGCGCAGGCCCTGCCCTGGCACGACGCCCTGCTGGCCGGCCGGCTGCCCGATGCGCGGCTGGACCTCGGTGACCCGGAGGCGGTCGCCCCGCTGCGGGCTCTGCTGGGCGAACTGGACCTGCTGACCCTCACGCAAGGCAACCCCTCGCTCACGCGGCAGATGGTCCAGAGCCTGCTCTGGCACCTGGACAGCCTGATCGAGCGGCCGGCGCAGGAGACACGGGCTTCCGCGATCGACCGCATGGCCGGCGAGTTCCGCGAGAACTGGACCCTGCAACGCCAGGGCTGGGAAGAAGCGATGTCGCTGCTCAAGTCGCTGGGCGACCTGTCGCACCTGCACTGGGACGACCTCAAGGGCCAGCTCAACCGCCGCGAGTGGGCCGAGGCGCGGCGCATCGGCGGCCTGCTCGAACGTCTGCCGGCGCTGGCGCAGTTCATCGATGGCGTGGGCCGGCGCGCGCTGGATGCCCACCAGCCCACCGCGCGCACCGCCAGGCCAGAACAGCCCGCCACGGACCAGGCCGCGCCACGGCCGACCGAGGACGACGAGCGCCGCCCCGAACCCACCGCGGTGGACGGGGTGCACCGTTCGCGCGTGATCGCGCGCATGACCGGCAGCGAAAGCCTGAACCTCACCCATCCGGTGCTGCGCCGCCTGTGGCGCGCTCGCTTTGCCGAGGCGCAGCTGCTGACCTACGACGACCGCGCGCGCGAGCAGCGTCCGCAACCCCGGCCGCAGCCGGACGGCGCCGCCGCGCGCCAGCAGGACGCCCACCTGGGCCATGGCCCGCTGATCGTCTGCCTGGACACCTCGGGCTCGATGCAGGGCGCCCCCGAGAACGTGGCCAAGGCCTGCGTGTTGCAGGCGCTGCGCAGTGCGCACGCGGGCGACCGCGCCTGCCAGCTGCTGGCCTTCGGCGGCCCGGGCGAACTGCTGGAACGCCCGCTGACGCGCGACGCGGCCGGACTGGACGCGCTGCTGGACCTGATGGGCCAGGCCTTCGATGGCGGCACCGACGTGCAGACGCCGATCGAACGCGCGATCGAACAGGTGCAGCAGCAGGGCTGGCAGGACGCCGACGTGCTGATCGTCAGCGACGGCGAGTTCGGTCTGACCCCGGCCACGCTGGCCCAGTTGCGCCGCGCCAAGGAGCGGCTCGCGCTGCGGGTGCACGGCATCCTGATCGGCGACCGCGAGACCATCGGTCTGGTCGAGATCTGCGACGCCCTGCACTGGGTGCGCGACTGGCGGCGCTACGGCCAGGCCAGCGGCGCGGCCGCCGAAGGCTTCTCTCCCGTGCACAGCCGCAGCCTGACCGCGATGTATTTCCCCAACGCCATCCGGCGCTGAGCGTGCGTTTTGCGCACACCCTGCGCCTGGTGACGGACGGCGGGAACCCAGGTCTTGCAAACCGGGTCCACTGCCCCACACTTCGCGCCGTCCGGATGGTCCGGGCACGCTGCAAGTGTTCTGGAGGTGAGCCGTATGTGGAAACGTCTGTCGGTGATCTGGGTGGCCGTGCGCGGTGACGCCAAGCGGCTCTGGTATGCGCTGGGGCATCCCGATGCCCCGGGCTGGCTCAAGGCGGGCGCGGCCGGCATCGTGCTCTACCTGCTCTCGCCCATCGACCTGATTCCCGACGTGCTGCCGGTCGTCGGCGTGCTGGACGATCTGGTGATCGTGCCGCTGGCGCTGCGCTGGCTGCTCTCACGCCTGCCGGCGCACATCCGCGAACACGCCGAGGCGCGCGCCGATGGCTCGCAGGCTCAATCCCCCTGGAAACCGCTGCGCCGGTAAGTCAGCACCAGCGTGTCGCGCCAGCCCAGCTGGTCGGCCGCCAGCGGCTGGATCGGTGTGGTCTCGTGGATCACCCGCGCGTCGTCCAGCAGCAGCAGTGACCAGGGGTCGGTCAGCGTGAAGCGCTGGCCGGCCGGTCCTTCGGCCTCGAAGACGCGGCTCTCACCACCCTTGATGGCGTGGCGCTCCAGCATGAACACGGCCACCAGGTCGACGCCGTCGCGGTGCGCGCCCTCGGGTGTCGGCCGGCCGATGCCGTCGGTGGTGTCGATGCGGAACGGATGGGCCTCGACGAACCAGGGCCGCGCACCGTGCAGCGCCGACACCGCTTCGCCGACCCGCACCAGGATGCGCTGCCACAGCGGGTTCGCCGTCGTGGCCGGCTCCATCGGCTCGAACCAGCGCTGCATGCCGCCGTGCAGCGCGTTGTATTCCAGCGGCTGCCAGTGCGCGCGGTGCGGCGCTTCGGTCACCACCGCGCCATCGACCACGAAACAGCTGTGGCGCCGGCGCCGGTAGCGGCCGCCGTCGCGCAGATAGCCGTCGGCGGGCAGATGGTTCCAGGCGCCGTGCAAGCGTTCCAGTTCGCCGGCATCGGTTGCCAGCCAGTCGCGCACGTCGGCCGCGCCGAGGAGGGAAAAACCATGGGCGGCGAGGTCCGCGTCGCGGCGCGCCAGCGGTGAGCAAGGAGGATCAAAAGCGCGGGTCATGCGGGCAGTGTAGCGGGCTGCGGTGGCTCAAATGCCACGCGGAAACCGGGTCGGCACAGGTGCGATGCGTGAAGTTTCTGCGCTGGATCAAAGATCGCCCCGGGCTGCGCTGCCAAGCTGGACCAACTGACACGGAGGTGCCCATGAACACAGTTGAATGGTCCGAAGCTTTGGTGCTGGACTACCCGCCGATGGACGACGTGCACCACGCGTTCGTGGAACTGCTCGCGTTTGCGCAGACCGCGCCCGACGATGCCTTGCCGTCCGCCTGGTCGGCGGTGATCGAACACACCATGCTGCATTTCGGACGCGAGGACGAGTGGATGCGCCGCACCAGGTTCGCCGCCGCCGACAACCACATCATGCAGCACAAGGTCGTGCTCAATGTGCTGCGAGAAGGTCTGGCGCTGGCGCGCGGCGGCGACTTTGCTGCGGTGCGCAACATGGCCGGTGAACTGGGCGTCTGGTTCGCCAAGCACACCCAGACGCTGGACGCGGCGCTGGCGCTGCACATGCGCAGCGCACAGGCCGAACCGTCGGCGCGGCGCGAGACCCAACGAAGCGCCCGGTCGCACGCGCCGACCTGAACCCTGTCACCGGCAGGGTCTCGGGGAAAACCATGTAAGCCCCCGCTGAAGCCATGGCTATATTGATCTTTGTCAAAAGGAGATCTCCATGGCAGAAGCTCTGCAGGCAGACGCCGCAGCATTAGCAGGGAACATTTCCGACGCCGATCCGGTCGCGGACGGCGAAACCAGCGCGGCCGCCGAACGTGAAGCGTCGGTCTTCTCGCTGCCGCTGGCGCAACTGCGGACCTCGGACCCGCTGCAGTGGATGCGGCTGGGCTGGCAGGACTTCCGGCGTTGTCCGCGCATCGGCCTGTTCTATGGCCTGTGCTTCTTCCTGATGGGCCACGCGCTGCTGGCGGTCTTCGCCAACGCGCCGGCGTATGTGCTGGCGCTGAGCGCCGGTTTCCTGTTGATGGGCCCGTTCCTCTGCCTGGGCCTGTACGACGCCAGCAAGGCGCTGCAAACCCAGGACCACCGCCCCTCGCTGCGCGCCTCGCTGCAGGCCTGGCGCCCCACCAAGAGCACGATGGCGATCTTCGCCGGCGTGCTGCTGATCCTGGAAATGCTGTGGGGCCGCGCCTCGCTGGTGGTGTTCGCGGTCAGCTTCAACACCCTGCCGGAGAAAGCCAACCTGCTGGCGATGCTGATCGACCCCGAAAACATCGGCTTCGTGATCACCTACACCATCGTCGGCGCCGTGTTCGCCAGCATCATCTTCACGACCAGCGTGATCTCGATCCCGATGATCATGGACCGCAAGGTGGACGCGGTCTCGGCCGGCCTCACCAGCATCCGGGCCTGCCTGCAGAACCCGGGCGTGATGTTCGTGTGGGGCGCGCTGATCACCGGCACCATCCTGCTGGCGATGCTGCCGCTGTTCCTCGGCCTGTTCATCGCCGGGCCGGTGATCGGCCACGCGACCTGGCATGCATACCGCCAGATCGTTCCCGCCCAGGACTGACGGCGTCTACTCCTTTTCCTGCAGCAGGCGCCACATCACCTTGCCGCTGCCGCTCTTGGGCAGCGCGTCGACAAACTGCACCACCCGCGGCGCCTTGTAGACCGCCATGTTCTCGCGGCACCAGTCGATGATGTCCTGTTCGGTGGTCTGACCGCGGGCAGCGTCGCGCAGCACCACCACCGCCTTCACGCTTTCGCCGCGGTACCCGTCTTTCGTGCTGATCACGCAGGCCTCGGCGATCGCCGGGTGCCTGAACATCAGCGCCTCGACCTCGGCCGGCCAGACCTTGAAGCCGCTGGCGTTGATCATGCGCTTGAGGCGGTCGGTGATGAAGAAGTAGCCGTCCTCGTCGACCCGCCCCAGGTCACCGGAGCGGAAGAACTTCCGGCCGTCGAAATCGATGAAGGCCGCGTCGGTGGCGTCGGGACGCTTCCAGTAGCCGGAAAACACCTGCGGACCACGGATGATGATCTCGCCCGCCTCGCCCTGCGGCATCTCCTGCAGGGTGTCGGGGTCCACCACGCGTGCGTCCACGCTGAGGAAGGGAATGCCCAGGCACTGCTGCTTGGGCGCATCGGCCGGGTTGTTGTGCGAAGGTGCGGCGGTCTCGGTCAGGCCATAGCCCTCGGCGTAGCGCAGGCCGAACTGCTCGAACAGGCGCTGCGCCACGGCCTGCGGCATGGCCGCACCACCGCCGCCGATGAAGACCAGGCTGGACAGGTCGTACTGGTCAAAGCGCGGGCTGGCGAGCAGGTCGATCACCATCGTCGGGATGTTGCTCCAGTGCGTGACCTTCCACTGTGAAATCAGGCGGCCGGCCAGCTCGCGGTCCCAGCGCGGCATCAGCACCAGCGTGGCGCCGGTGTAGATGCCCGAGTGCATGCCGACCACCATGCCGGTGATGTGGAACATGGGCACCACCACCAGCGACACGTTTTCGTGCGTGCCGCCGGTCCAGAGCTGTCCCGCCACGGCGTTGTGCATGATCGAGGCGTGGGTGTGCATGCAGCCCTTGGGCAGACCGGTGGTGCCACTGGTGTAGGGCAGCACGCTCAGGTCCGCAGGATGGCGGTCGTGCACCGGCGCCGCGGCGGTGCAGGCCAGCGCCTCGGCCCAGTCGACCACCGTGCCGCCCGGCATCGAAGGCACCGGATGCCGGGTCGAGAGCCAGGCGGTCCAGGCCGGAGGGATGGCCGCGTCCGGGCCGATCGCGTCCGAGTAGTGGGCCACCACCAGGTGCGACAGGCGCTCTGCTTCGGGCAGGGCCGCGTTGGCCTGCAGCAGGTCACCGGCCAGGTCGGCCGCGCTGATCGCGACCTTGACGTCGGGGTCGGTGATGTAGTGCTTGAGTTCCTCGGCGCGGTTCATCGGATTGACCGGCACCACCACCGCGTTGGCGCGCAGGATCGCGTAGTGCGCCACGATCCACTGCGGGCAGTTCTGCATGAACAGGATCACGCGATCCCCGGCCTTCACCCCATGCTGGTGCAGGTGTGCGGCCAGCCGCTCGACCTGATCGTGCAGCTCGCGGTAGCTCGTGGTGCGGTCGAAGAACACCAGCGCCGGCTTGTCCGGATAACGCTGTGCGCTGACCCAGAGGTTGAACCAGAGCGAGGTCGCGGGCGGCGTGATGGCGTGTGGCAGGCGCCGCGGCCAGAAGCGGTGGTGCGGGCGGGCGGCGGTGGGCGAGTCGGTCGTCATGGGCTTGTCTCCTGGTACGCTTTTTCGACCGAAGCATACGGTTGTGTGCTGCAAAAAGGAAAGCACACTTGTCGCTGGCGGGACGGCCCGCAGAGCCACCCGCTGGCATGGAACCTGCTGCAGCGATGAGCATGGACTCGGGTCAAACCGGCAAGCGATGCGACCATACATTCTTCGCATAGTTTTCCCACGTAAACCCCGATGCCTGCCCTGCTGGGCGGTAATACATTCGTTCGGCGGGCGCGGGGTGCCCCGATCCGGTGCACCTTCACCCTGCTGTTCACAACTTCCCTACAAACCGGAGTGACCGATGAAAATGAATTCCCTGAAACTGGCCGTGATGTCTCTGGGTGCCGTGGCCGCCCTGACCAGCCTGCCCGCACACGCCGGCAAGACGCTGGACGCCATCAAGAGCCGTGGTCAGGTCATCTGCGGCGTCAACACCGGCCTGGCCGGCTTCTCGCAAGCCGATGCCAGCGGCAACTGGACCGGCCTGGACGCCGACTATTGCAAGGCACTGGCCGCCGCCGTGCTGAGCGATCCCACCAAGGTCAAGTGGGTGCCGCTGAATGCCCAGCAACGCTTCACGGCGCTGCAGTCCGGCGAGGTCGACGTGCTCTCTCGCAACACCACCAACACACTCACCCGCGACGCTTCGCTGGGCCTGAGTTTCGTGGGCGTGAACTACTACGACGGCCAGGGCTTCCTGGTGCCCAAGGGCAAGATCACCAGCGCCAAGCAGCTCAAGGGCGCCACGGTCTGCGTGCAGTCCGGCACCACGACCGAGAAGAACCTGACCGACTACTCGCGCGCCAACAAGCTCAACATCAAGCCCGTGGTGTTCGAGAAGCTCGAAGCCTCCACCGGCGCCTACTTCTCCGGCCGCTGCCAGGCCTACACGACCGACGCCTCCGGCCTGGCCTCGACCCGCGCCAAGGAAGCCAAGGACCCCGCAGCCCACGTGATCCTGCCCGAGCTGATCTCCAAGGAACCGCTGGGCCCGATGGTGCGCCGTGGTGACGACGAGTGGTTCGCGATCACCAAATGGGTGCTCAACGGCCTGATCGAAGCCGAGGAATACGGCATCACGGCCGCCAACGTGGAAGAGATGAAGAAGAGCACCGACCCGCAAGTCGGTCGCATGCTGGGTTCCACCGAAGACCTGGGCAAGCTCCTGGGTCTGGACAAGGAGTGGCTGGCCCGCTCGATCAAGGCCGTCGGCAACTACGGCGAGATCTTCGAGCGCAACGTCGGTCCGAAGACCCCGCTGAACCTGCCGCGCGGCAAGAACGCGCTGTGGAGCAACGGCGGCTTCCTGTACGCCCCGCCCCTGCGCTGATCTTTCTCCACCTTCGTGGATGAACACTGGCACAAGCGGCCTGTGGAAGGAATTCCCCAGGTGCTTGTGCCGGTTTTTTTACGCCTCTTGAATCCTGAATCGGGACCGACGTCATGAACACAAGTCCGATGATCGAAGCGCGGCCGCAACCCGGCCGGCGCCGCCGATCCATTTCCTGGAACAGCCGAGAAGGACGCGGTGTCCTCTACCAGATCATCGCCATCCTTTCGGTGGTCGGCTTCGTGGCACTGCTGGTGCGCAACACGCTGGCCAACATGCGCGAGCGCGGCATCCAGAGCGGCTACGACTTCCTCAGCGAACCGTTCGGCTTCGACGTCAGTGAGACGCTCATTCCGTACGACGTGATGAGCAACTACTGGACAGCGTTTTCCATCGGCCTGCTCAACACCCTGAAGGTGGCCATCGTCGGCATCGTGCTCGCGACCATCCTGGGCACCCTGGTCGGCGTGGGTCGCTTCTCCGGGAACTACCTGCTGCGCAAGATCTGCTACTGGTACGTCGAGTTCTTCCGCAACGTGCCGGTGTACCTGCAACTGCTGATCTGGTACATCGTGTTCACCGAGGTGCTGCCGGCCTATGAAGACGCCTGGCAGTTCGGCCATTTTTTCCTCAGCAAGAACGGCTTCTCGTTTCCCTGGCCCGAGTGGCACACCGGCCAGAGCCTGGCGCTGACGGGTGGGGCGGCGGGCTTGTTCGCGGCCTGGTTCTACAGCCGCATGGCGCGCCGGCACTTCGACCAGACCGGACAGCAACGCCCTGTCTTCCTGGTCAACCTCGCACTCGTTGTCGGCCTGTCGCTGCTGGGCTGGCTGCTCGGCGGCGCACCGACCACCTGGAGCCTGCCGACCCGTGGTGACTTCCAGATCGAAAACGGCGCGGCCGTCACGCCCGAGTTCATGGCCCTGCTGATCGGCCTGGTGTTCTACACCGCGTCCTTCATTGCCGAAATCGTGCGCTCGGGCATCGCCTCGGTCTCTCTCGGTCAGCACGAAGCCTCGGCATCGCTGGGTCTGAGCAAGCGCCAGTCGATGCGGCTGGTGGTGCTGCCACAGGCGCTGCGCGTGATCATTCCGCCGCTCACCAGCCAGTACCTGAACCTGACCAAGAACTCGTCGCTGGCGGTGGCCATCGGCTATCCCGATCTGGTATCGATCGCGCAGACCTCGCTCAACCAGACCGGTCGTGCCATCGAGGCGCTGTCGATCGTGATGGCGGTCTACCTGACGCTGTCCCTGATCACCTCGGCGCTGATGAACTGGTTCAACGCCAGTGCGGCGATCCGCGAACGTTGAGGAGCGCACCATGAACCAAGCCACTTTTCAACCGATCTCGCCGCGCCCGATGCCGGGCAATTCCACCGGGGCCAGCGCCTGGCTCAGGACCAACCTGTTCTCGACACCGCTCAACAGCCTGATGACGCTGGCTCTGCTGAGCGTGGCACTGTTCGCGCTCTACCACGCGCTGAACTGGACCGTGGTGCACGCCGTGTTCGGTGCCAACCTCGAAGCGTGCAACAGCGTGCGCGGCGTTGGCGCCTGCTGGGGCGTGGTGTCCGAAAAGGGACGCCAGATTGTCATGGGCCGCTACCCGCTGGTCGAACACTGGCGGCCGGTGATCGCCACCGCGCTGATGCTGGCGGTGGTGGCCGCCAGCTGCATGCCGCGTTTCTGGAACCGGATGCTGCCGATGATCTGGGCCGTGATGCTGGTCGTGTACTTCACGCTCATGAAGGGCGGCGTGCTGGGCCTGACCGAGGTGCCCACCGACCAGTGGGGCGGCCTGCCGCTGACCGTGATGCTCACGGTGATCTCGATGACGATGGCCTTCCCGCTGGCGATCCTGGTCGCGCTGGGGCGCCGCTCGACCATGCCGGCGATCAAGACCCTGTGCACGCTCTATGTCGAGCTGATCCGCGGCGTGCCGCTGATCACGTTGCTGTTCATGGCCTCGTTCATGCTGCCGCTGTTCATGCCGCAGGGCGTGAGCATCGACGTGCTGATCCGCGTCGTGGTCGGCATCACGCTGTTCTCGGCCGCCTACATGGCCGAGGTGGTGCGCGGCGGCCTGCAGGCGCTGCCCAAGGGCCAGACCGAAGCGGCCGCCACACTGGGCCTGACCTACTGGCAGACGCAACGCAAGATCGTGCTGCCGCAGGCCCTGTCGCTGGTGGTGCCTTCGCTGATGAACACCTTCATCGGCATGTTCAAGGACACCTCGCTGGTGACCATCGTCTCGCTGTACGAGCTGACCGGCGCGCTGGCGCTGGCGCTGAACTCCGACGCCGACTGGCGCCCGTTCAAGCTTGAGGCGTACTTCTTCATCACCCTGATCTATTTCACGTTCTGCTTTGCGATGTCGCGCTACTCCCTGTGGGTCGAGCAGCGCACATCGGTGAGCAAGGTGCGTTGAACTCCCGACCCCGACAAGAAAGACTTTCACCATGAGCCAAGCAGAAGCTCCCATCATCCACTTCGAAAACGTCAACAAGTGGTACGCCAGCAATGGCTACCACGTGCTGCGCGACGTCAACCTGGAATTCGCCAAGGGCGAGAAGGTCGTGATCTGCGGTCCCTCGGGGTCGGGCAAGTCGACCCTGATCCGCTGCGTCAACGCGCTGGAGGAATACCAGCAGGGCAAGCTCACGGTCGACGGCACCGTGATCGGCGACGACCTCAAGGGCATCGACAAGGTGCGGCGCGAGGTCGGCATGGTGTTCCAGCAGTTCAACCTGTTCCCGCACCTGACCGTGCTGGAAAACCTGATCCTCTCGCCGACCTGGGTGGCGAAGATGCCGCGCAACGAAGCGATCGAGAAGGCGATGCACCAGCTCGAGCGCGTGCGCATCGCCGAACACGCCAACAAGTACCCGCTGCAACTCTCCGGCGGTCAGCAGCAGCGCGTGGCGATCGCCCGCGCGCTGTGCCTCAAGCCCAAGATCATGCTGTTCGACGAGCCGACCTCGGCGCTCGACCCGGAGATGATCAAGGAGGTGCTGGACGTGATGATCGGGCTGGCCGACCAGGGCATGACCATGCTCTGCGTGACCCACGAGATGGGTTTCGCCAAGGCCGTGGCCGACCGCGTGATCTTCATGGACCAGGGCCAGGTGGTCGAGCAGAACACCCCCGAGGAGTTCTTCAACCACCCGCAGAACGAACGCAGCAAGGACTTCCTGTCCAAAATCCTGGGCCACTGAAACAGGAGCACGGTCATGACGCAGGACAACTTCCGGGAACGGCTCGGGACACTGCAGCAGGCGCTGGACGGTCTGCGCAGCGGCGCGCTGTCGCCGCACGCGTTTTCTGCCGCCGCGCGCAGCGAGGCGGCCTTGCTGGCCGCCTTGCCACCGCGCTACGGCGAGGTGCTCAACGGCCTGCTCGACCGGCTGGAGAGCAGCGCGCTGTTTGCCGAAGAAAGCTGCTCGTTCAGCCAGAGCGACCTGGCCGACAGCGTGCAGCTGTGGATCGACAAGGCGGGCGCCTGCCTGTCCGCCCGCTGAGCCGCCACCGCAACAGCCACGGGTCGCACCCGGCCTGAACTTTTGATCGCCGGGCGTATCATTCCCTCCATGCGTCGCTGGTTCGTCCTCTTCCTGATCGTGCTGCTGCCCTGGCGGGCCTGGGCCGGTGACGCCATGACGCTGACGGCGCCCGCGGCGCCCGCGGCACCAGCGACCGCCGTCGCCCACTGCGCCGACCATGCCATGCAGGCCGCGCCGCAATCCCTCGCCGACCACGACAACGATCCCGCCCAGGCGGACGGCGCCGTTCCCCATGCGGTCTGCGACATCTGCAACGGTCCTGCGCTCGCTGCGGCACCACTGTTGCCGGTGGCACAGCATCCGCTGCCGCCGGCGCGCCAGAGCACCGGCCCGGTGCGTTTCGCCAGCGCCCTCCCCCGCGCAGGCCACAAGCCCCCCATCGCCTGAACTTCCCTACCCGTGGTGCGTCCGCGCGGCCCTGCCGTGCGCGTGCACCGGTCCGTGAAGTCAGGAGATACACATGGTTCCATTGAAATGGGCCTGGCCTGCCATCGTGGCACTGGCCAGCCTGCCGCCCGTCTGGGCGGCCCCCGACACGCCGTCGGACGACACCCTGCGGTGGCGCGAACGCATCGAGCGCGTTGGGGAATTCCCCCGCGGGCATGCCGACATCGTCCGCTGGGAAAGCCGGCACCTCCCTGCAGAAGTGCCCTCCGCGGGCCAAGCAGCACCGCTGCCGGTCGACGAAGCGGTGCGCCTGGCCCTGGGGCAACACCCGGAACTGCTCGGCCCGGCCGACCCCAATCCGGTCCGGGCACGGGAGCAGGATCTGGCCCGGCTCACGCTGGCTTTCCGCACCCGGCAGGCCTGGCTGGACGCGGTGCTGATGGGCGAATCCCTGCGGTTGCAGAAGGCCCGCAGCGAGGTGGCGGAGGTCGGGGCCGAGCTGGGCCAGCGCATGGTGAACGCCGGCAACTGGAGCCTGGCCCGCGGTCTGCGGGAGCAGATCACGCAGGCCCGCGAGCGGTTGGCCCTGCTGCAGGCGCAGCAGGCCGAGCGCTCGGCCCGGGAAACACTGGCGCGCCTGATCGGGGCCGCGGATGGCCGCGCACCGGCCGACCTTGCCGGCCGCCTGCCGCCCCGGTTGCCCGAGGCCCCCTCCGCCGTGGCCGAGCCCATGCCCTCCGACCCCGAAGCGCTGGTCCTCGAGGCCGACACGGCCCTGGCACAGCAACGGATCGAGGCCGAGCGGTTGCGCCCGTCCGTGTCCGCCGCGCGCCTGGCACAACAACAGCGCGCCGCTGAACAGGCCCTGGCCGTCCTGGTCGGGCCCGGCGGGCCAGCCGCCCGCCCCGGCCTGTCCGGGCCGCCATCCATGCCGCGCGACCCGGCGGCGGCCGAGGTGGTCGAGGCCCAGGCGGCATGGCAACGAAACACCGCCGAGCGCCGCTCCCAGGCCCGCGAGGCCTGGGGCCGGCTGCAGGACCAGCATGCGATGGCCCGGGAGACGGCATCGGTCCTGCTGCCCTTGCTGACGGCGCAGCAACAGGAGACCCAGCTGCGCTACAACGGCATGCTCCAGAGCACCTGGGACCTGCTGGAGGCCACGCGCGAACGCCTCGCGGCCACCAGAGATGCCGCGCAGGCGCGCCACGGTTACTGGAGCGCGCTGCTGGACTGGCAGCTGCTGAGCGCGGGCGGCCCCCATCGCGCCAGCGACAACACCTCTTCGACCCCGTCGGCCACCGACGGCGCCCCCGCCAAGGACCACTGACATGCAACGACGCCACTTTTTCACCGGTGCCGCCGCGGCGGTCGCCACGGCCAGCGTGGGCCGCGCGGCGCTGGCCGCCATCCCCGAAGCCATCGGACAGACCTCGGCCGACACCGCCCCGCCCTGGATGCCCCCCGGCGTCACGGGCGCCGGTCGCCCATACCAACCCGTGGTCACGCTCAACGGCTGGACCCTGCCCTGGCGCATGAACGACGGCGTCAAGGAATTCCACCTGGTCGCCGAGCCCGTGGTGCGCGAGATGGCCCCCGGCTTCCGCGTCAACATGTGGGGCTACAACGGCCAGAGCCCGGGCCCGACCATCGAGGTGGTCGAGGGCGACCGGGTGCGCCTCTATGTGACCAACCGCCTGCCCGAGCACACGACCGTCCACTGGCACGGCCAGCGCCTGCCGGCCGGCATGGACGGCGTCGGCGGGCTGACCCAGCCGCAGATCCCGCCCGGCAAGACCTTCGTCTACGAGTTCGTCGCGCGCCGCCCCGGCACCTTCATGTACCACCCGCACGCCGACGAAATGACGCAGATGGCGATGGGCATGATGGGCCTGTGGATCACCCATCCGAAAGGACGGCACCCGCTGATCGCCGACGTGCAGCGCGACTACTGCTTCCTGCTCAGCGCCTTCGACGTCGAGCCCGGCAGCCGCACGCCGCAGGTCAACACCATGCTCGACTTCAACCTCTGGAGCTGGAACAGCCGCGTCTTTCCCGGCATCAGCCCGATGGTGGCGCGACTGGGCGAACGGGTGCGGCTGCGCATCGGCAACCTGACCATGACCAACCACCCGATCCACCTCCACGGCATGGAGTTCGAGGTCACCGGCACCGACGGCGGCCCGGTCCCGAAAACCGCGCGCTGGCCCGAGGTCACGACCGACCTCGGCGTCGGCCAGATGCGGCAGATCGAGTTCGTCGCCGACGAGCCCGGCGACTGGTCGATCCACTGCCACAAGAGCCACCACACCATGGGCGCGATGGGTCACGCGGTGCCGACCATGATCGGCGTCGACCACCGCGGCCTGGTGCAGAAGATCCAGCGCCACACGCCCGACTACATGGTCATGGGTGAGCGCGGCATGGCCGACATGGGGGAAATGCAGATGGAACTGCCGGCCAACACCTTCCCCATGATGACCGGCACCGGCCCTTTCGGTCCGATCGAGATGGGCGGGATGTTCAGCACAATCAAGGTGCGCGCCGACCAGAAACCCGGCGACTACAGCGACCCGGGCTGGTACAACATTCCGGCGGGCACCCAGGCCCGCGAGGTGCCCACACCCGCGCAGGCCACACGGGCGCCGTCCTCTGCGGCATCCTCCAATCCTGCCAGCACCCCGGCCGACGCCAGTGCGCGCAAACCGGGCCCGGCACATAACCACTGAGCATCCACATGACCCCGACACCCACCCGCCGCCGCACCGCGCTGCGCCACCTGCTGGCCCTGGCCACCCCGGCGCTGCTGCCCCTGTCCGCCCTCGCCCACGGCGATGCCCACCCCAAGGCCACCGACGCCGAGGTCGTGCGCGAGCAGAAGCCCTGGGGCATTGGCGCCGCAACCGCCGAAGCCACGCGACGCATCGACATCCGCATGGGCGACGACATGCGCTTCACCCCTTCGCACATCGAGGTGCGCGAAGGCGAGACCGTGCGTCTGCGCATCGCCAACCGCGGCAAGACGCTGCACGAGCTCGTGCTCGGCACCAGCGAAGAACTGCAGGCCCATGCGGAACTGATGAAGAAGCACCCGGGCATGCAGCACGACGAGCCCTACATGGCCCATGTGTCGCCGCGCCAGCGCGGCGACATCACCTGGACCTTCAACCGGCCCGGCGACTTCGAGTTCGCCTGCCTGATCCCGGGCCACTTCGAAGCCGGCATGCGCGGCACCCTGCGCGTGATCCCCAGGCCCTGATCCCATCCCAAGGAGCACACCATGCAACGACGTTCCCTGCTCATCGGCGCGACCACCCTGCTGGGCGCCACCACCCTGGCGGCCCGCGCCGCCACCCCCACCGCGGCCCTGCCCGTGGCCCAGGTCTGGAAGGACCCCAGCTGCGGCTGCTGCAAGGACTGGATCACCCACCTGCAGCGCGAAGGCTTCCAGACCCAGCTGTTCGAGACTGGCAACGCCGCGGTCCGCCAGCGGCTGGGCCTGCCGGAAAAATACGGCTCCTGCCACACCGCCCGGATCGGCAGCTACGTGATCGAAGGCCACGTGCCCGCGGCCGACATCCGCCGCCTGCTGGCCGAGCAGCCCAAGGCGCTCGGCCTGGCCGTGCCGGGCATGCCGGTGGGCAGCCCCGGCATGGACGGACCGGAGTACGGCGGCCGCAAGGACCCGTTCGACGTGCTGCTGGTGATGGCCGATGGCAGCAGCCGTGTCTACCGTTCCTATTTCCGCAGCTGATTCCGGAGGTCCCCCGATGCAACACATCCGCACCCTGCTCGCCACGACCGGCCTGCTGGCCACGCTGGCCACCATGGCCCCCCCGGTGCTGGCCCAGAACACGGCGGCACCCGCCGCCCCGGCCGCCACCTCGCCCCTGCCCCAGGTCGACGCCGAGATCCGCAAGATCGACACCGCGGCCGGCAAGGTCACGCTGCGGCACGGCGACATTCCGAACCTCGACATGCCCGGGATGACCATGGTGTTCCAGGTCAAGGACCCGGCACAGCTGGCGGACCTGAAGGTCGGCGACAAGGTCCGCTTCCGGGCCGACCGGATCAAGGGGGCCTACACCGCGGTCGACATCGTTCCAGCGCCCTGACCGCTGGCCCGGGACGCCCCCTGTTGGCCCGGGCGCCCATGCTAAGGTAGCGCAATGCCCCACAACATCCGCTACACCCTGCTGTCGCTGCGGGACCTGCTGGCGTCGCTCGGACCGTTCGCGCTGCTGACCCTGCTGCTGCTGGCGCTGGCCTACTGGTGGCTCGACCCCAACCCGCCCAAGCGCGTGGTGCTTGCCACCGGACCGGCGCAGAGCGCCTACGACGAGTTCGGCAAACGCTACGCGCAGTCGCTGGCGCGCTACGGCATCCAGGTCGAACTGCTGCCCTCTCAGGGCTCGTCGGCCAATCTCGAACTGCTGCGCACCGGCAAGGCCGATCTGGGCTTCGTGCAGGGCGGCAGCGCCGACATCGGCTACGACGACGAAGAGGCCATCACCTCGCTGGGCAGCCTGTTCGTCGAGCCGCTGTGGCTGTTCTACCGCGAGGACGCGGCGATGCGCCTGAAGCAGCGTCCGGTCATCCAGTCGCTCAGCGACCTGGCCGGCTGGCGCGTCAATGTCGGCACCCCCGGCAGCGGTGTGCCACGCCTGTTCTCGACCCTGCTGGACGTCAACCGCATCGACCGCCAGCAATTGCAGCTGAGCGAGCTGGAACAGACACCCGCCACGGTCGCGTTCCTCGACGGCCAGATCGACGCCGTGGTGTTCGCCTCGGCGCCCGAATCGCTGATGGTGCAGATGCTGCTGCAGTCGCCGGGCGTGCGCCTGCTGGACTTCACGCAGAGCGAGGCCTACTCGCGCCGCTTCGGCTACCTCACGCCGGTCGTGATGCCGCAGGGCGTGGTCGACCTCTCGAAGAACATCCCCGAGCGCGACATGCACCTGGTCGCCTCGACCACCAGCCTGCTGGCCGGTGCCAAGACCCACCCCGCCATCCTGCAGCTGTTCGCGCAGTCGGCGACCGGCCTGCACAGCGGCGGCAGCTGGTTCAACCGGGCGCGCGAGTACCCGAGCCTGGAGCACAGCGAGGTGCCGATCTCGCCGGAGGCGGTGCGCGCGATCAAGAGCGGCCCGCCCTTCCTGCAGCGCTACCTGCCGTTCTGGCTGGCCAACCTGGTCGAGCGCATGTGGCTGGCGATGGGCCTGATCCTGGCGCTGGCGTTGCCGCTCTCGCGCGTGGTGCCGCCGCTCTACACCTTCCGCATCCGTTCGCGCGTGTTCCGCTGGTACGCCGAGCTGCGCAGCATCGAGCAGCGTTTCACCGACACCAGCGAGGCACCACCGCCTGTCGGCGAACTGCTGGAACAGCTCGATCAGCTTGAGTCGCGCGTGGAACAGGTCGTGGTGCCGCTGTCCTACACCGACGAGCTGTACGCGCTGCGCAGCAACATCGGGCTGGTGCGCAAGAAGCTGCTGCGCAAGGGCTGAACGCCCACCGCGCCGGCCCCGTTCAGCCCAGCTTGCCCGAGTTGACCCAGGCCAGGCGGGCCACGGCCGCCAGTGCCTCGTCGACCACGCCCTGCTCGGCCACCACGCGCAGGCGACCCAGGGCGGTGAGGCGGTCCATGCCGTGGCGCGTCAGGGACACCGGGCGCCCATCTGCGGTGGCAAACAGGAACATGGTGCGGTGGGGACTGGCCCAGCGCAGCTGGCAGCGCTGGCTCTGCTGGGCCTGCTGCAACTCCACCCAGGCGCCGACCGACAGGGTTTCCGCCACCTGCAGCTCGGCGGACATCGGTACCGTGTCGAGGAAATCGGGCTCGATCAGCTGGGTGTCGATGAAGCCCGATGCGCTGGCCTCGCTGCCGTGCAGCCAGGGTTCGCGCGGCGCGTCGGACGAGCGCCGCAGCGACGAGTTGATGAAGTCTTCGCTGCGGTGCGTCTTGTAGGCCGCTTCGTGCAGGCCCATCAGCATCTGGAAGATCGACTCGGCCTGCGCCCGGGGAAAGTCGATCGTGTCCAGCCCTTCGCGCAGCGTGCGCAGCACCAGCGGGATGACCCGGATCAGCCGCGGCCGGTTCTGGCTGGCCTGCGACAGCTGGCAGGACCACAGCAGGTCTCCGAGGATGTCCATGTAGCGCAGCGCGGGCGCATCCTGCTCGCTGGGCAGTTCGGCCAGCAGCGGGGCATCACCCAGCATTTCCACATGCAGCCGCGCGTGGGCGATCACCTGTGCCCAGGGACCGACGAGAAAACGCCGGACCAGCGCGGGCGCCCGCGCAAAGTCCGGACGCGACCGGATCTCGCTGGCGACGCGTTCGGCCAGCAGGTGGCGCTGCTCGACGCGCACCAGGGTCTGCATCGCCGTGCCATCTTCGGGCGGACCGAAACTCGCCAGCCGGCGCATGCGCTCGGCAAAGCGTTCGGGCAGACCGGCCGACGGTGTCTGCAGCGACTGCACCGTCAGCTGCACCTGGAGAGCGAAATCGGCGAAACCCGTGTCCTGCTCGCTGGAGAAGGCCAGGCCGCGCGCCGTGATCACCTCCAGCAGCCGGCGCGCCGGGTTGTTGCGGTCGGCAAAGAAGCGCGGATCGGTCTTGGCCAGGTGCAGCAGCGCGGGCTTGAGCTGCAGCACCAGATCGCGCACCGGTTCCAGCAGGCGGCGGTCGTCGGCGATGCTGCGCAGCATCTGCGCCACCACCTCGCCCGCCAGGGTGCGCACCATGGCGTTGCCCGAACCCGAAGTGCCCTGGTCGGACACACCCGAACCGCTGTGCGCGAGATTGCCCACCAGCAGCTGGTGCAGGTGGTCCAGCGTCAGCACCAGCGGCTGCCCGTCCGCCTCGTTGGCGATCGCGGCGGCACCGCGGTTGGCTGCCGCCACGCCACGCGGCACCGTCACCGGCACCACCACGAAGCCGGCCGGCTGCACGCCCTGCAGTTCCAGCCGCTGAATCAGGCCGCCATAGAAACCTTTGAGCGCCTGCCCCAGCGCCACCGCGCCGGCGTGGAACCAGCGCTGGCGCGAGGCGTCGTCGACATTGAGCTGCACCAGCGCCGTCGTCAGCGATTCGACCACCACCTCGGGCCGCAGGGGGTTGGCTTCGGGACGCACGCTGCGCAGGCCCTGGGCCGCGCTCAGCAGGGCCGTCAGCACGATCAGGTCGTCGTCCACCGCCAGCTTGATCACCTGGTGCAGCCGGGCGAGCTCGACCGAAGCCTGCACCTGCCCATGGTCCATGAGCTCCAGGTCGTGCAGGCTGAGCATCTTCTGCGCGGACGAGCGTGAGCCCGAGGCGGCGCGGCCTTCGCGGGCGATGTCGGCGCGGACCGCATCGGTGAAGGTCGCGTGCCAGCGCTGCGCCAGCCGTTCGCTGCAGGCGGCCAGCGCGGCACGGGCCTGGGCCTGTCCGCGCTTGCCCTGTGAGGTCGGCGTCAACACCTCCTGCTGCGACAGCGCGGCGCCCAGCTGGGCGACCCAGCGCGCCATCCATCCGCCCGAGAGCGAAAGAGCCTCCTGGAGGCAGGTGTCAAACGGCAGTTCGGCGCGGGCGTTCATGGCGGGGTGGGGTGCAAAGTCGGTCAGATGTCCGACGATTGTGTGCACCCGGCCCGGGCACAAAGCCCGGATCAGCCCCGGAAAAACGCCCAGTTCAGGGCTTCAGCAAGGCCTTCCAGCCTTCGGCGCCCAGCTCGCGCAAGGTGGTGATGTTGCGCTCGACGATCTTCTCGGCGTCGCCCGCGTCCGATGCGATGGCACGCTCCACGCTGTCCTCGCGCAGCAGGTGCAGCGTGGGGTACGGGGCGCGGTTGGTGAAGTGGCTGGGGTCGTTTTCCGCCTCGCCCTCGAACAGGAACTGCGGATGGAAGTTGGCCACCTGCACGATGCCTTCGAGCTCGTGCTCGACCACCACGTCGTCGACCACATTCATGAAGTCGTTGAAGACCTCGAAGTCGGGAAACAGCGTGGGGTGCACCAGCAGGGTCGTGTCGATCTCTTCGGCCGGCGTATTCACCAGCAGGTCCAGCTCGCGGTCGAGTTCGTCCAGGAACGCGTCCAGGTGCCGCGCGCGGCTGACCACGATGCGCACCTGGTTCTTCACGTACACCGAACGCGCGAACGGGCACAGGTTCAACCCGATCACCGCCTTCTCGATCCAGCGGCGGGTGTCGGCCAAGACGGTGTCGTCAGAGAGTTCCATGATACAGAGAAAGAAGGGAAGTTGGTCCAGAGTGCCGCGGGTCCGGGTTTCCCGGCCCGCAGGCACTGCCCCCTTGAGGGGGTGAAGGCCCGAGCATCGGGCCGGCGCAGGGGTGGGACAGTCCTGCGCAGGGGGCGTCAAATGCTTTTGAAACGGGCTCTTTTCGGACGTGCGCCTTCTTCGCCCAGGCGCTTCTTCTTGTCGGCTTCGTACTCGGTGAAGTTGCCGTCGAAGAAGTACCACTGCGAGTTGCCTTCGCAGGCCAGGATGTGGGTGCAGATGCGGTCGAGGAACCAGCGGTCGTGCGAGATCACCATCGCCGAGCCGGCGAACTCCAGCAGCGCCTCTTCCAGCGCGCGCAGGGTTTCGACGTCCAGGTCGTTCGAGGGTTCGTCGAGCATCAGCACGTTGCCGCCCTGGGCCAGGGTCTTGGCCAGGTGCAGGCGGCCGCGCTCACCGCCCGAGAGGTTGCCCACCAGCTTCTGCTGGTCGTTGCCCTTGAAGTTGAAACGGCCGATGTAGGCGCGCGAGGGCATGACGAATTTGCCCACGGTGATGTTGTCCAGCCCGCCCGAGACGTCCTGCCACACGGTCTTGCTGCCGTCCAGGCTCTCGCGGCTCTGGTCCACGAAGGCCAGCTTGGCGGTCTGGCCAATGGTCACATCGCCCGAGTCCGGCGTCTCCACGCCCTGGATCATGCGGAACAGCGTCGACTTGCCGGCGCCGTTGGGGCCGATGATGCCGACGATGGCGCCCGGGGGCACCGAGAAGCTCAGGTTGTCGATCAGCACGCGGTCGCCGAAGGACTTGCTCACGCCCTTGAACTCGATCACCTGGTTGCCCAGGCGCTCGGCCACCGGAATGAAGATTTCGTTGGTCTCGTTGCGCTTCTGGTATTCGACGTCGCTCAGTTCCTCGAAGCGGGCCAGACGCGCCTTGCTCTTGGCCTGGCGGCCCTTGGCGTTGGAGCGCACCCACTTGAGCTCTTCCTTCATCGCCTTGGTGCGGGCGTCTTCGGACTTCTGCTCGGTCTCCAGGCGTCGTTCCTTCTGGTCCAGCCAGTCGGAGTAGTTGCCCTTCCACGGAATGCCGTGGCCGCGGTCAAGTTCGAGAATCCACTCGGCCGCGTTGTCCAGGAAGTAGCGATCGTGGGTGATGGCCACCACGGTGCCGGGGAAACGCTGCAGGAAGTGCTCCAGCCACTCGACCGATTCGGCGTCCAAGTGGTTGGTCGGTTCGTCGAGCAGCAGCATGTCGGGGCGCGAGAGCAGCAGGCGGCACAGGGCCACGCGGCGCTTTTCACCACCGGACAGGTTCTTGATGGTGGCGTCCCAGGGCGGCAGGTTCAGCGCGTCGGCGGCCAGTTCCAGCTGCAGGTCGGAGTTCTCGGAACCGCTGGCGGCGATGATGGCTTCGAGTTCGGCCTGCTCGGCGGCCAGGGCGTCGAAGTCGGCGTCTTCTTCGGCGTAGGCGGCGTACACCTCTTCCAGACGGGCCTTGGCCTTGAGCGCTCCGCCGATGCCCTCTTCCACCGCCTGGCGCACGGTCTGGTCGGGGTTGAGCTGCGGTTCCTGCGGCAGGTAGCCGATCTGGATGCCCGGCATGGCGATGGCTTCGCCCTCGATTTCCTTGTCGATGCCGGCCATGATCTTGAGCAGCGTAGACTTGCCCGAGCCGTTCAGCCCCAGCACGCCGATCTTGGCGCCAGGGAAGAAGCTGATGGAGACGTCCTTCAAGATCTGCCGCTTGGGCGGCACGGTCTTGGTGACTCGGTTCATGGAAAAGACGTATTGGGCCATGGCTGTGGGATCGCGGTTGTCCGGGGAAACGGGGCAAAAAGGAAAGTCGACGATTATCGCCCGGGGGGCGGTTCCTCGGGTTCGGGCGGCAAGGGCTTGTCGATGAGCGCCTGCACCGCAGGCGGCGTCATGCCGGCCTGCAGCCACTCGGGCATGGCCTCGCTGAGGTCCCACTGGGCCTGTTTGATCACCATCGCCAGCCCCCGGTACCAGAGGTGCATGCCCTGGCGGCTCAGGCGCAGCGACAGCGGACCCGCGCTGGTCTCGAAGTTCAGGGTCACGGTCTGGGCGGTCGCCTGCGTCGTGATCTGGGTGCACAGGCGCTCCTGCGGATCGGACTCCTCGCTGGGCTGCTCGTGGCCGGCCCGGATCTGGGCCGGCTTCTGCCCCGGCGCCACCTCGTGCAGCGACAGGTGGTGTTCGATCGAGGCCCGCGCCCGCGGCGCAGCACCCCCCTGCTGCCCGGGCGTCGAGGCCTCGAACACCCGCAGCATGGGGCCGACGATGTTGCGCACCATGCGCCGGGTCAGCCAGATGGTGATGTCCTGCTCGTGCACCCGCATCCAGACGCGGTCTTGTGAAGGGTGGTAGCCGAAGGTGGTGGTCACGCGGGAAAGTCCTTGTCGGGTGCGTCAGGGCGGTGAATCAAAAGGCGACGCATCGCCGCCGTCACCCTCCTGGGTGTTGCGCAGGGCCTGCTGGGCCACAGCGTCCAGCGCGCCCTCGACCACACCGCCGCGCGAGACGATGCGCAGCGAGTCGGCGCCGAGCAGCCGGTCGAAGGTGCGGCGGGTCATGGAATGGGCCAGGCCGCTGGCGGAAATGAACATGAACAGACCGCCGCGCGGGCTGGTCCAGGTGAGCTGGGCCCGGACCCATTCGCCCTGCACCTTCAGATCGACCCAGGCGCCGGTCGACAGCTCCATCTCGATCACGGTCAGGCCATCGAGCGACATCGGTCCGGTGTCGGCATCGACGAAACCCGCGTCTTCGGCCTCCTTGCCCGCCATCCAGAACGTCTCTTCCGGCGCCGCCGGACCCTCGGTCCCGCCGGCTTCCGCGACCGTGACTTCGGCCGCGGCCGGTTCGGCAACAACCGCATCCACCGCGGTCAGCGTCGGCGTGTCGAAGGCCTTTTCGTGCAGCGACACCAGGGCATCGAAGAACTGCCCCGTCGCCTCCAGCGGGTAGTCGATGCGCTGCAGGCCGGCGCGTATCTGCGACAGCAGGCGGGGCACCAGCCGCGCCAGACGATCGACGTCGCGGCGGATCAGCGTCGGCTGCACGCTCCAGAGCAGGTCGTCGGCCACCGTCTCCAGCGCCTCCGTGTCGTCACCGGGCACGACCGCCGACAGCTGGTATTCCGCCAGTGCCTGGGCCCAGGGGCCGGTCAGGAAGCGCTGCACGAATTCGGGCACCTCCTTGTCCTGCATGCGCTGCTGGAACTCCTGCGCCAGCCGTTCCGCCTGCAGCTGGCGTTGCTCGGCGTGCATCAGCGCCCGGGCGGCCTCGGCACGGCGCTGGTTCTTGCGCGCATCGTCCTCTTCCCAGCGCCGGCGCAGCCGCTTGTGCAGCCGTGCGAACACCTCTTCGGTGGCGGGCACGCGCGCCAGCGAACGCACCGCACCACGGACCGATTGCAGCAGGTCGGAAAAGCCGTCCTCATCCTGGCTCGTGAAGGCCAGGCTGCGCTGGGTGACGCTCTCCAGCAGCTGGCGCGCCGGGTGCTGCCGGTCGCTGAAAAAGCGCGGATCGTTCTGGGACAGGAGGGCCAGCGCCGGTTCGAGCAGGCCGAGCTGCTGCCGGATCGCGGGCAGCAGGCGCTCGTCCTGCGTCAGGTTGTCCAGCATCAGGCGCACCACCTCCTGGCCCAGCAAACGCCCCAGGCTCTGCCCGGAAACCACCGGCAGCTCGACCACATTGGCCTTCGCCGGATCGGGCGCGGCACGCTGGCGCAGACGCGCCAGCAGCGGCTCGATCATGTCCATGTCTTCGATCGCGGTCAGCGATGCCGGCACGGTGTGCAGGTAGGCCGGCCCGCCCTGCGGCGGCGCATTCAGGTCACCCGCCAGCAGCTGGCGCAGCCGGCCCAGCGTCAGCAGGGTGCGGCCGACCGCGTTGCGCGGCGCGCCGTCCGCGGGAGCGATCTGGGACGCGCTCTCGATCGGCTCCACGCCATGCGCCAGCAGCCACTGGATCAGCTCGCGATACACCGTGCGCAGGCTGTCGCCGAGAATGCCGGCCAGCGGCACGAACAGGGCCTTGCGCTGTTCGGTGTCGTCGACCTGCTCGACCATCACGGCGCGCAGCGCGCGCGCGTAAGCCGAGGGTTTGAGGGGGTTGAGGTCCGGCTGCACGGTCATCCAGCCCATCAGGCTGCTCACCAGCGCGTTCAGCCGCGGCAGCAGGTCGGACGTCGACTTGGTCAGCGCCTGCTCGACCATCGAGAACTCGATGCTGGCGTCGATGTGCTGGTCGTCCATCAGGCGAAGGTCGTCGAACCGCACGATCGACGGCGTCTCCGGGTCGCGCCCCTCGCCATGGAAAAAGAACCGCCGCAGGTGGTGCTGCCAGGCCGCCTTGATGACATCGGACTCGTCCAGCAGATGCAGGATCAGATCCTGGTCAATCGCCTCCAGCTCCATCGGCAGCGGCGTCAGCCGGTCCGGGTCGACGATCATCGCCACCTTTTCGAGCATCTCGTCGACCATGCTGTCGGCAATCGACAGGGCCGCCTCCAGGCAATGCTGCAGCGTGGGCTTGAGCCGGCTCGTGTCGTTGGCCACGCCGGCGCGGATCATTTTCGGGGTTGTCATTCGGGCTCTCGGACAGGTTTCGGGCCTTGCCTGGGTCGCGCGGCGCCGCTGGTCGAGGGCGGTTCACCATGCGCACCCCATTATGAAAGCAAGGCATCCGAAGCGACCCGGCCAGTGCGCCGGACGGTCGAAATGCAAGACGTGCGACAATATGGGCTGTTGCGCAGTATCAGTGGCTCGCAACACCAGCACCCCCGCTGGAGGCCCGTCGACCCGATTCTCGAGCCCGCCGGTCCATCTTGTAGACCCCGTCTGCCTTCAACTGAACGGCCACCCTAGGTGACCGCCCAGGCAGATGCCCCAGCGCCCTGGACGGGCGCCTCACCCATGAAATTTGACGATCTGAACCTGGCCCCGGCCATCGTGCAAGCTGTGCGCGAGCACGGTTACGAAACCCCCACCCCCATCCAGGTCGAGGCGATTCCCGCCGTCCTGGCCGGGCGCGACCTGCTTGGCGGCGCCCAGACCGGCACCGGCAAGACCGCGGCCTTCACGCTGCCCATGCTGCAGCGCCTCTCCGAAAGCACACGCGGCGCCAACCGCTTCGGCGGCATCGCGGTCCGCGCCCTGGTGCTCACCCCCACCCGCGAACTGGCGGCCCAGGTCGAAGAGTCGGTGCGCACCTACGGCAAGCACCTCTCGCTGACCTCCACCGTGATCTTCGGCGGTGTCGGCATGAACCCGCAGATCAACGCCATGAAGCGTGGCGTCGACATCCTGGTGGCCACGCCCGGCCGCCTGCTGGACTTGCAGCAGCAGGGCTTCCTGGACCTCTCGCAGGTGCAGATCCTGGTGCTCGACGAAGCCGACCGCATGCTGGACATGGGCTTCATCCACGACGTGAAGAAGGTGCTGGCCCTGCTGCCCAAGACCAAGCAGAGCCTGCTCTTCTCGGCCACCTTCAGCGACGAGATCCGCGACTTGGCCAACAACCTGCTCAAGGACCCGCTGAGCATCCAGGTCACGCCGCGCAACACCACGGTGCAGCGCATCACCCAGGTGATCCATCCGGTCGGCCGCGGCAAGAAGAAGGCCCTGCTGGTCCACATCATCAACAAGCACAACTGGAGCCAGGTGCTGGTGTTCACCCGCACCAAGTTCGGCGCCAACAACGTCGCCGAGTACCTGACCAAGAACGGCATCGAAGCGATGGCGCTGCACGGCAACAAGAGCCAGGGCGCCCGCACCCAGGCGCTGGCCGGCTTCAAGAGCGGCGAGATCCGTGCCCTGGTGGCCACCGACATCGCCGCCCGCGGCATCGACATCGACGAGCTGCCGCACGTGGTGAACTACGAAATCCCCAACGTCTGCGAAGACTATGTGCACCGCATCGGCCGCACAGGTCGCGCCGGCAAGAGCGGTGAAGCCGTCAACCTCGTGAGCCTGGACGAAGAAGGCTTCATGATGGACATCGAGCGCTTCACCAAGCAGGAGATTCCGGTCGAGATCTTCCAGGAGTTCATGCCCGAACCCGGCGAGAAGGCCGAGCCGATCGCCATGGGTCGCCAGACCATCTGGGGCGGCGCCGGCAAGCCGCCCAGCCGCGATGTCATGGCCGCCGCCGCCAAGGCCGCGCGCCAGGAAATGATGACCCGCATCCGCGAGAAGAAGGCCGATGGCAGCACCGGCAGCGGACGCGGCAACGGTGGTGGCAACCAGCCGCCGCGCCAGCGCTCTGCAGAAGCCGGTGACGGCCAGCCGCCCGCCGAGGGTCAGGGCGAAGGTCGCCGCCGCAACCGCAACCGCCGTGGCAGCGGTGGTGGCAACAGCCAGCCGCGTCAGGCCAATGCCAACACCAATGGCAACAACCAGCCGCGCCAGAACGACCGTCCGCCGCGCGCCCCGCGCGAGGACCGCTATGAGGGCGAGGACCGTCCCGAGCGCCAGCCCGGCCCGAACGCCCACCTGGGCAGCCTGCGCATCCGCGAGCCGCGCGCCCGCGTCGCCGCACCCGGCGGCCAGCCCGATCCACTGCGCACCAGCATCGATTCGATGCGCACCGGCAACCGCAACAAGGGCAAAGGCGGTGGTGGTGGACAGCGCGGAGGCAATGGCGGCGGTGGTGCCGACCCGCTGCGCACCAGCTACGGCCGCATCCGCTGAACACCAGGGCGGCGCGGCTGCGGGACCTTAAGCGACCGGTAAGTGACATTAAGTCGTCACTAAGTCCGGGTCAGAACAATGGACGTGTCGCAGGGGAAAGTCTCCTGGACCCAACCAACCCAAGGAACCTCACCATGAACAAGCTCCTCGCCGCCCTGATCGTTTCCGCCACCGCTTTCGCCGCCAACGCCGCCACGCCGGCTCCTGCCGCCGCCCCGGCTGCTGCTCCTGCCGCCGCTGCTGCTGCCCCGGCCGCCGCCGCCCCCAAGGCTGAAGAGAAGAAGGCCGAAGCCGCTCCCGCCAAGAAGGCGGCTGTCAAGCACGCCAAGCATGCCAAGAAGGCCAAGCACGCCAAGAAGGCTGCCGCTCCTGCCAAGATGGAAGAAAAGAAGTCCTGATCCCGGGCTTCTCATCAAAAAGGCGGGGCGACCCGCCTTTTTTTGTTTCAATGCGGGAATCCTGACGGTTGCGCACGCCCATGAAACTGCTGCTTGCTGAAGACGATGCCATGCTGGGCACCAGCATGGAAAAAGCATTGACCCTGGCCGGCTTCACGGTCGACTGGGTCCGCAACGGCCAGCACGCCATCACCGCGTTGCAGGCGCTGGTCTACGACGTGGTCCTGCTGGACATCGGCTTGCCCGAAGTCGACGGACTGCAGGTGCTGCAACACATGCGCCAGCGCCGCCAGGCCACCCCGGTGCTGATGGTGACCGCGCGCGACGCCATCCGCGACCGCGTCGCGGGCCTCAACCAGGGTGCCGACGACTACCTGACCAAACCCTTCGATCTCGACGAGCTGGTCGCCCGCATCCACGCGCTGGCCCGCCGCCAGCCGGGCCAGGCCAATCCCACGCTGCAGATGGGCCGGCTGGCGCTCAGTCCGATCGAGCGCGAGGTGCGCCTGGGCGACAAGCTGCTGTCGCTGTCGCAGCGCGAGTTCGACCTGCTGCAGGCGCTGATGCAGAAACCCGGTGCGGTGCTGTCGGTCGAGCAGCTCGAAAGCAAGCTCTACGGCTGGGGGGAAGAGATCTCCAGCAACGCCATCGAGGTGCACCTGCACCACCTGCGGCGCAAGCTCGGTGAGCCCTGGATCCGCAACGTGCGCGGCGTGGGCTACAAGCTGGTGGAAGTCGCTTGAGCTCGATCCGTTCCCGGCTGCTGCTCTGGCAGATCTCCGCCCTGCTGATCACGGCGCTGGTGGTCAGTCTGCTCACCTACCGCCTGGCCCTGGACGGGTTCAACGATGTGCAGGACTACGGGCTGGAGCAGATCGCCCACACCGTGCTGCGGCACGACGAGACGCCCGTTCCCGCCCCTGCCAGCCGCCAGCCGCCGGCCCCGGTTCCGAGCTACGCCACCGGTGCCGAGACCACACCCGCCAGCCCGACCGACGAAGAGCCCACCATCGAAGAACCGGCCGACGACGAACCCGATGAAGGCCAGTTCGTCAGCCAGATCTGGAGCACCAAGGGCAAGCTGATCTATTCGTCGGCGCTGGACGAAGGTCCGCCGCTGCAGCCGCCCGGATTGCACACGGTGGTCTGGCAGGACCACACCTGGCGGGTGTTCACCCTGCCTCGCGAAACCCGGACCGCCCAGGTCGCCGTCAGCCGCGCCGAACGCAACCAGGGCTTCTCGACGCTGGTGATGTGGCTGCTGCTGCCGATGGCGGTGCTGGTGGTGCTGCTGGGCGTGCTGATCCACGAAGCCGTTTCGCGCGCACTGCACCCGCTGGACCGCCTGCGCAGCGAGATCGGGCAACGCGATGTTTCGCAACTGCACGCCGTGCCGCTGGAAGACCTCCCGGACGAACTGGCACCGCTGGCCAACACCCTGAACCAGTTGCTGGCCCGGCTGGACCACCTGCTGGCGGGCCAGCGCCAGTTCCTGGCCGACGCCGCCCACGAACTCAACACGCCGCTGGCCGCCATCAAGCTGCAGGCCCAGCTGGCCCGGCGCGCCCAGGATGCCGAACGGCAGGCGGCGCTGGACGACCTGGACTCCGGCATCGAACGCGCCATCCACCTGGCGGCCCAGCTGCTGCAACTGGCCCGGCTGGAGCCCGACCAGCGCGAGCCGCACCGTGAGCCGGTGGCGCTGGACAAGCTGGTGCGGCAGGCCGTGGTCGCGTTCTCGGCCCAGGCGGACCAGCGCGATGTCGACCTGGGCCTGATCCACACCGAGCCCCTGGAGATGTCCGGCGACCGCCAGGCCCTGCGCGCCATGCTGGACAACCTGATCGACAACGCGCTGCGTTATGCGCCGGCGGGCTCGCGCGTGGACGTCAGCCTGCACCGCGACGGACCGGAGGCGGCGATCGAGGTGTGCGACAACGGGCCCGGCATTGCTTGCGAGGACCGCGAGAAGGTGCTGCAGCGTTTCGTGCGGCTGAACCAGACCGACGTGACCGGCAGCGGCCTGGGACTGGCCATCGTGCGGGAAACCGTCGGTCTTCATGCCGGCTCGCTGCAGCTGGATGAAACACCGGGTGGCGGGCTGACCGTGCGCATCCGGCTGCCGCTGGACACGCCCTCCACCATAAGCAAACCTTAATTTTCGACCCCGGGGTTCCGCCATAATCGGCCCGCTCAGGGCACCCGCCCCGGGCTGACTACATTCCTTTGACATCATGAACAAACTGCTGATTGCCCTGATCGCCTCCGTGTCCGCCGCCGCTGCCGTGGCCGCCACCCCCGCTCCCGCCGCTGCCCCGGCCGCTGCTGCTGCTCCCGCCGCCGCTGCTGCTCCCGCTGCCGCCGCTCCCGCCAAGGCTGAAGAAAAGAAGGCTGCCGCTCCCGCCGCCGCTGCCCCCGCCAAGGCCGAAGAAAAGAAGGCTGAAGCCGCTCCTGCCGCCAAGGCCGAAGAGAAGAAGGCTGAAGCTGCTCCCGCCAAGAAGGCCAAGAAGATGAAGAAGGCCAAGAAGGCAGCTGCTCCTGCCAAGATGGAAGAAAAGAAGGCTGAAGAAAAGAAGTCCTGATCGTTCAGGTTTTCTCAGCAAAGAGCGGGACGGTTGTCCCGCTTTTTTTTCGCCCGCATCTGGGTACAGTCGGCCCATGACCGCCAACACCCCCGTTCCGACGACCCGCTGGGCCACGCTCACCATGGCCAGCTGCAATGTGCTCAATCTGGCGCAGCCCGGGCGCCACTTCTACGTCGGACAGGATCCGTACAGCCAGAACGAATTCGAGCGCAAGGTGGACTGGCTCGGCGACCGCTTCCGCGTGCTCAACGCCGATGTGCTGGCCGTCCAGGAGGTGTGGGACGAACTGGCGCTGCGCGCGGCGGTGGCTCGCAGCGGCCTGCAGTACGGCACGGTGCTTGTGCCCGGTGCGGAGAATGGCCCGGGACAGCAGGGTGCGCAGGGCACGCCGCGGGTCGGGCTGGTGACCCGGCTCAAGCTTGAAACGGTGCAGTCGATCACCGACTTCCCGGCCGCAGCCATCGTGCAGGTGCCCGGTCTGGGGCCACACACCCGTTTCGAGCGCCCGCCGCTGCTGGCGACGCTGCGCATGAAGCATGGGCAGGAAATTGCCGTCATCACCGCCCACCTGAAGTCCAAGCGCCCCAAGTACCTGCAGGACGCACAGGGCAAGACACTGGAAGACACCGAAGATCCCGCCGTCCAGGCCGTGGGCTCGCTGCGCTCGCTGCTCATGCGCGCGGCCGAGGCGCTGGCGCTGCGCCTCAAGGTGGTCGAACTGCTGCACCGCACGCGGCTGCCGCTGATCGTGATGGGCGACCTCAACGACGGTCCGCACAGCGTGACCACCCAGCTGATCGCCGCGACCTCGCAAGTGGCCTACGACAAGGGCGCGCGCGACAACGCGCTGTTCAGTGCCTGGGACGTGCAGGGCGATGCCGCACTGCGCCGCGACGTGGCCTATTCACACATCCACCAGGGCTACCCCGAAGTGCTGGACCAGTTGCTGGTCAGCGAGGAGTTCGTGGCCACCAGCCGGGCCGCCATCGGCGATGTGCGCCGGGTCGAGGTGTTCAACGACCACCTCAACGAAGGCCGCGACCGCAGCCGCAGCGACCACGGCTTCGTGCGCGCGCTGCTGCGCCTGCGACTGCCGGACCAGCCGGTCTAGGACCTGTCGCCGGGCCGCCCCAAGACAGGTCAGCCCCTTGGGGGCAGCGACCCGCGCAGCGGTGGAGCGTGGGGATTCAAACCAACCGGACGGTCGACAGCGGGGGCAGGTCGCGCGAGAGTTCCTGCCAGTGTTCGCCCGCATCGGCGCTGACCCAGAGCCCGCCCGTGGTCGAGCCCATCGCCAGCACCTGGCCGCTGGTGTCCACATCCAGCGCGTGCCGGTAGACCAGGTGGTAGGCGTGGTGCTGCGACAGCCCGTCGCCGAACGCCTGGAAGCTCTGGCCACCATCGTCGGTGCGCAGCACCACCAGACGCCCGTCCACCGGAATCCGGCAGACATCCGCCTGCGCCGGCACGAACCAGGCCCGTTGCGGGTTGACGGGGTCGCAGGCGACGGCAAAGCCGAAGCCCGAAGGCGCCGGTGCCGCGATCGCCTGCCTCCACGCGCCACCGTCGGTGGAGCGGTAGATGCCGCAGTGGTGCTGCACCCACAGCGCGTCGGGGTTCGCCTGGCACTGCACCATGGCGTGCGGGTCCTGCGTGTTGCCGTCGTCGGCGCTCTCGGCCGGCAGGTAGTCGGCCTTCATGCCCTGCGCGGTCAGGGTCCAGCGGGCACCGCCATCGCGCGTCTGCCAGACGCCGCCGCAGGAAATACCCAACGTCATGTGGCGGGCATCGCGCGGATCGACCAGGATGGAGTGGATGCCGGCGTGGTCGTAGCCACCACCGAACCATTCGCGCCGGCCCGGCTGCGCCCAAAGCGGCCGGTTCAGCGACCAGCTCGCCCCGCGGTCGTCCGAGCGGAACAGGCCCGCCGGCAGGCAGCCGGCCCAGAGCACCCCCGGTTCGTCAACACCCCCGGCCGCCAGCGACCACACCAGGTCGACGGTCCAGGGCGTCGTGTCGTCGGCCATCGGCCCTTCGGTCGGTTTGGGTGGAAAGGCGGGAGCGGCCACCTCGGTCCACGACCGGCCGCGGTCGGCGCTGCGGTGCAGCTTGACGCCGAAGTGCCCCAGCCGCAGCGCGGCGTACCAGTGGCCGTCGCGCGCATCGGCCAGCACGCTGGTGACCGGCTCGCCGGCGAAATGGTGGGCGGTGATGCGCCAGCCGGTGCCCTGCCCCTCCCACACGAACAGGCCTTTTCGGCTGGCCACGAGCATCGTCGGCATGTCGGTCTCCTGTGTGGGTGGCGGGGCCTGTTCAGCCTCCGCTGAGCGCCTGCACGACCAGCACGCGGTCGCCCGGCTCCAGCCGCCCGTCGAGGCGCACCCGGTCCTGCACCAGATGGCGGTTGACGAACACCGCCACGTGCTTGCGCACCGCGCGCTGGTCGTCAAACACGTAAGCAGCGAGTGCCGGCGCGGCCTCCAGCGCCTGCTCCAGCGCATCGCGCAGCGAACCCGGCGACACCTGCTGGGGTTCGCAATCCACGTGACGTCGCAGGGCGGGGGCGAATTCGACCGTGACCATGGCGGGCTCCGCCCGCAGTGTCTGTGCAGACCGGTCCGGGTGCAAGCCCGGAACCCCTCGGCGGGTGGGGTCAGCCGCGGACGAACAGCGTCACCAGTGGCAGCTCGCCGACCTGGCGGCTCCAGTGACCATGAACGGCCGGATCGAAGGTCACGCCTTCGGGCAGGGTGTCGGCGGAATAGAAGTGGTCGCCCGGTCCGAAGGTGCGCGAGCTGCCGTCCTGCAGTCCGATCTCCATCTGCCCCTGCAGCACGAACAGCCACTGCGGCGCACCGGTGCAGTGGAACTGGCTGCGAAAGCCCACCGGGCTCTGGCGCAACTGGTAGCCGCCCGAAGGCATCAACGGCGAAAGGCACGCCGCCGGCGTGCCTTCGCTGAGTTCCACCGATTCCTCGCGGAACGCCGCCCGTCCGTCGGTGCCCGTGTAGAGCACCACCTTGTTGAAGGTCGTCATGGTCATCTCCTGAGGCTCAGGGTTGTACCAGACGACCGGACGGGGCCGGTCCGTGAGATCAGTTGGCCTTCGGATAACGGCTGGGGAACAGCTCGTTGAGCTTCTTGCCGCTCTCGCCGTCGGCCACGATGTCACCCTTGCGGACGGCTTCGGCCAGCTCGGCCTTGACCTGTTCGCGCGTCTTGGCCTGGGCCACGGTCTGCTTCGGGTAGCGGTTCGGGTAGATCTCGTTGAGCTTGCGACCCGATTCGCTGTCGCCGATCACGTCACCGTTTTGCTGGGCGGCACGCAGTTCGGCGCGCACTTCTTCGCGGGTCAGACCCGAGGCCGTGGACGCGGCGGCGTAGGCGCTGGGGTTGATTTCGCGGGCGGTGCGGCCGGACTCGTTGTCGGCGATCACATTGCCTTCGCGCTGGGCGGTGGCCAGCTCGGCCTTGACTTCGGCGCGGGTCTTGGCCTGTGCCGTGGCGGCGGCCGGGTAGCGGTTCGGATACATCTCGCGCAGGGTGCGGCCGGACTCGTTGTCGCCGATCACGTCACCGGCTTGCTGGGCCTGGAGCAGTTCGGCACGGACTTGTTCGCGGGTCAGGGGTGCGTCGGTGTCGGCGGCGAAGACTTGGCCAGCCGACAGGGCGGCCACGGTGAGGGCGATGGAGGAGAGGACGTTGGCTTTCATGATGCTTCCTTTCAAGAAGTGGTGAACAACGGAATCAATGGTGTCGACCGGTGGGCCGGCTGTCTTTTCGTGGCGGTATCGCTTCTTTGCACTGTGTTTCTGAAGCGTTTGTCGCTGCGATGGGTGAACTTTAAAATTTCCAACCAAAGAGAAAAATCACCTGATCGTCGACAGTCCATTTCTATTTCAGAAATAATCCACCGCTTGTTGACCCACAGACTCGCCCCATGGACCGACTGACTTCGATGCGTGTGTTTCTCCGCGTGGTGGACGAAGGCGGCTTTGCCGCTGCCGCCCGTGCCCTGGACATGTCGCCGGCCGTGGTGACGCGGCTGGTGGCCGACCTGGAGGAGCACCTGGGCACCCGGCTGCTGCAGCGGACCACGCGCCGGCAGTCGCTGACGGACGCGGGCGAGGCCTACCTGGAGCGGGTGCGCCACATCCTGCAGGACCTCGACGACGCCCACTCGCTGGTCAGCTCGCAGACCAAGGAACTCTCGGGCACGCTGCGCGTGCTGGCGCCGCCGGTGCTGGCGACACACGTGCTGGCCCCGCTGGTGGCCAGCTTCCACCAGCGCTATCCACAGATCCAGCTCGACATCGAGGTCGCCAGCCACCGGGAACCACCGGTCGAGGCCTACGACATCACCCTGATGGGGGCCGACGAGGGCTTCGATGCCAACGTGATCGCCCGCAAGGTGAACGCCACCGAAGCCTTTCTGGTGGCCTCACCCGACTACCTGGCGCGCAGGGGCTCACCCCGAGAGCCGCAGGACCTGCTGCAGCACGACTGCCTGCGCATCAAGCCCGACATGGGCCTGCGCAACCGCCAGTGGCGCCTGTTCCGCAGCGACCGCGACGATGAGGTGCTGGTGGACGTGCGGCCGGTGCTCTGGGCCAACCACACCGACACGCTGATCCGGGCGGCGCTCGATGGCGCCGGCATCACCGGCACCACCGTCGAACTGGCCGCCGCACACCTGGCCAGCGGCGCACTGGTGCGCGTGCTGGCGCCCTGGATCACCGGCCGCTTCACGCTGTATGCCGCCCTGCCCAGCCGCAAGTTCCTGCCCCAGCGCACCCAGGTGTTTCTCGACCACCTGAGCGAACAGACGCGCGAACGCGTGGCGCGGGCGCTGGCCACCTGCAACATGTGCTGAAGCCGGCGGCGCCCCGCAGCCGGTTGAACATTTTTGCGCCGGTTTAACCCCGGCCGGCGCTCTGGTTCGTTTCAGTGGGCTCCATCCCTTTTTTCAGGAGTCCTCATGAACACCACCCTGCGTCGCCTCACCCTGCCCGCTCTGGCGGCCCTCGCCCTGATGGGCTCGCTGCCGGCCCAGGCCGTCGGCCGCCTGGCCGACATCCAGATCGTCGACCGCGACAGCGGCGGGACCCTGCCGGTGGTCCGGCACCGCGGCGAATACTGGGTCGCCGGGCGCCCGGGCGCGCGTTACGCCGTGTCGGTGCGCAATGCCGCACCGGGCCGCGTGATGGGCGTGGTGTCGGTCGACGGCGTGAACGTGGTGTCGGGCGAAACCGCCGCGTGGGGCCAGACCGGCTATGTGCTCAGCCCCTGGCAGCAGTACGACATCACGGGCTGGCGCAAGACCGATGCCGAGGTCGCCGCCTTCCACTTCACCGCCCTGCCCTCGTCGTACGCAGCACGCACAGGCCGCCCGGCCAACGTCGGCGTCATCGGTGTCGCGGTGTTCCGCGAAAAAGAAGCGCCGCCCGTGAGCGCCACGCCGCCCGCACCGGTGCGACCTTCCTGGCGCGAGCGCCGGGAACTCAGCGAGATGGAGCGCGACCAGCTGGAGCGCAGCGCCGCTCCCGCGTCCCCGGCGGCAGCCAACGAATCGTTTGCGTCTGCCGCCGGCAGCGCCAAGAGTGCTCCCGCCGACGCCTCGGACATGGTGCGCCGCCCGGCCCCCGCCGCCGCCCCCCGGCTGGGCACGGGCCACGGCGAACGTGAGACGGACCGCGTGGGCCACACCAGTTTCGAGCGCCGCAGCCAGAACCCCGACGAAGTCATTCGCATCCGCTACGACAGCCGCGAGAACCTGATCGCGATGGGCGTGTTGCCGCCCGATGCCGCACCCACGTGGCCGCAAGCCTTCCCCGGTTCGCGCTCTCAACGCTATGTGCCCGACCCGTACTGAGCAGCGCGCGGGCCTTTCATAATCGCCGCATGTCCGCGGCCGACGCCCCCACCGACGAGCAACTCATGCACGCCTACGCCGGCGGGGACACGCACGCCTTCGAAACCCTGTACGACCGCCACGCCCTGCCGGTGTGGCGCTTCGTGCAGCGCAGCGTGCAGAACGCGGCGCTGGCCGACGATCTGGTGCAGGAAGTCTGGTTTGCCGTGGTGCGGCAGGCGCCACAGTACGAGGCGCGGGCGAAGTTCCGCACCTGGCTGTTCACCATGGCCCACCACCGCGTGGTCGACCACTGGCGCACACACAAGGCACACGCCAGCCTGGACGCCGAGTCGGAAGACGGCGCGGCGCTGGCCGACATGCTGGCCGCCGAATCGGGCTTCGGCCCCGAACGTCAACTCAACTCGCGCGAGCTGGCGCAGGCGCTGCTCGACGCGCTCGCAGCCCTGCCCACCGTGCAGCGCGAAGCCTTCCTGCTGCAGGCGGAAGCGGGCATGAGCCTGGCCGAGATCGCGCAGGCCACCGGCGTGAGCCAGGAAACCGCCAAGAGCCGCCTGCGCTACGCCCGCGCCCGTCTGCGCGAGACCCTGGAGGCCCACGCATGAGCCGCGATCACCCCGACGACATGCCGCAGGACCCACTGCTGGAGCGCTACCGCGAAGCCAACGCGCTGGACGCGGCCAGGCCCGGTCCGGCGCTGCGCGAGAACGTGCTGGCGCATGCGCGGGCGGCCGCCGCCTCTCGCGCCGACACGGCGCAGCCAGATACACGACCTGCCGCCAATGACAGCGCCTGGACATGGCGGGCTTTGGGCAGCCTGGCGGTGGTCGGTCTGGTCGGTTTGCTGGTGCTGCAGTTCGACCGCAGCAGGCCGGAGGAAAAGGAAGCGGCGTTCGGCACAGCGGCGCAGCGCCCTGCACCCACCGCATCGGCCCCCGCAGCACCCGAAGCGCCTGCGGTCACGCCGCCCGTGGTGCCAGCGCCCGCGCGCTCCGCCGCAAAGCCTGCCGCGGTGGACAGCACCCGCAGCGCATCCAAGATGGCGCCGGCTCAGGAACCCGAAGTCGCTCTCGTGCCTCCTGCTCCACCTGCTCCACCTGCGCCCGCTGCACCGGTGGTGCCCCCCGCACCGATGGCCGCCGCAAAACCAGCGCCCATGCCCAAGGCGACACAGGCTCCGGAGGCCATGGCCCCTGCATCACCGGCACCGGCAACAGCCCTGGCACCGCCGCCCGCCGCCGCGTTGGCCGAAGGAAGCGGTGCGGGCGCTGTGGCACGCAGTCCTGCGCCGGGCCTGGCCCGCGAACGCAGGGAGAACAGCGCCGCCGACGCCGTGGCCGCGCCTCCGGCGTACCCGCTGCACGCCGCCGTCACGGCGGGCGACGCCGCCGCGGTGCGCCAGTGGCTCGCCCGGGGCGCCAACCCGAACCAGCGGGACGCGAAAGATCACACGCCACTGATGCTGGCGGCGGACCGGGGCGATGGCGCCATCGTGCGGCTGCTCGTGGATGCCGGCGCGGACCGCAGCCTGCGCGACCCGCAAGGGCTGACCGCCGCCGACCACGCGGAGCGCGCCGGTCACCGGGAACTGCTGCCGCTGTTGCGCTGAGTTCGCGGCCTCAGCGCGGCGTCACGCTGTTGAGCGGCGTCTTCGACCGCCCGGTGGTCAGGTAGGCGATCAGGTTGTCGGCCGCGAGCATGGCCATGGCCATGCGGGTGGGCAGCGTGGCGCTGGCGATGTGCGGCGTCAGCACCACATTGGGCACGGTCAGCAGGTCGGGGTTGACCTGGGGTTCGCCCTCGAACACGTCCAGTCCCGCGGCCGCGATGCGCTTCTCGCGCAGCGCCGCGACCAGCGCGTTCTCGTCGACGATGCCACCGCGGGCGATGTTGACCAGGGTGGCGGTCGGTTTCATCAGTGCCAGCTCGGCTGCGCCCACGGTGTGGTGCGCGGCGGGCGTGTAGGGCAGCACCAGCACGACATGGTCGGCCTGTGCAAACAGGTCGTCGCGCGGGACGTAACCCGCGCCGCAGGCGGCTTCCTTCTCCGCATCGAGCCGCGAGCGGTTGTGATAGATCACGCGCATGCCGAAGCCGTGCGCGCCACGGCGGGCAATGGCCTGGCCGATGCGGCCCATGCCCAGGATGCCCAGCGTGCTGCCATGGATGTCGGCGCCGGCGAACAGGTCCAGCGACCACTGCTTCCACCGGCCCGCGCGCAGGAAATGTTCGCTCTCGGTGATGCGCCGCGCGGTCGCCATCAGCAGCGCGAAACCGAAGTCGGCCGTGGTCTCGGTCAGCACGTCGGGAGCGTTGGTCGCCTGCACGCCGGCCGCCGTCATCGCCTCCAGATCGAAGTTGTTGTATCCGACCGCGAGGTTGGCGGCGATCTTCAGCTGCGGGCAGGCCGCCAGCAGCGCCGCGTCGATGCGCTCGCCACCGGTGGTCAGCACCCCCGCCTTGCCCTGCAGGCGTTCGACGAACTCGCTCGATGACCAGACCATGCCGGCTGGCGTGGTCTCGACCTCGAAATGTTCGCGCAGGCGTTCCACCACCTCGGGGAACACCGTGCGCGCGATCAGGATGGCGGGACGGCTCATGGGCAACGAATCAGACCGCCAGCAGGTCGACTTCGAACAGCAGCGTGGCGTTCGGCGGGATCACGCCGCCCGCACCGCGCGCACCGTAGCCCAGCGCGGCCGGGATCACCAGGCGGCGCGTGCCGCCGACGGCCATGCCCTGCACGCCTTCGTCCCAGCCCTTGATCACGTGGCCGGCACCCAGCGGGAATTCGAAGGGCTGGCCGCGGTCCTTGCTCGAATCGAACTTGGCGCCCTGCACGCCGTCGTTGTAGAGCCAGCCGGTGTAGTGCACCTGCACGGGACGGCCGGCCTGGGCGATGTCGCCGTTGCCGACCACGGTGTCTTCGTACTGCAGGCCGCTGGGGGTGGTGATCATGGAAGTGTCCTCGGGTGTAAAAACGGAAGGCCGATTATTCCAGCCCGGCGCCAGGACTTCCGGCGACCGCCCTCATGGCACCACTTCGAACACCTGTTTACACAGACTTTGCAGACCAGGGCAAAAATCTTGACGCAGTGGCGGTGTACTGCAGCCACCCCAACCAACGGTCCGAGGAGACCACACATGAACACCAACACCCCGCTTCTTTCCCGTCGCATGGCGCTGGGTGCCGCCGCCGCGGCAGCCCTGCTGAGCACGGTGCCCGCCATGGCCATGGGCCGCCTGACCGACGTGCGCGTCGTGGATCGCGACCGCGACACGGTGATGCCGATGTACCAGTACCGGGGCGAGTTGTGGATCGCGGGTGAACCGGGTGCCCGCTATGGCATCGAACTGCGCAACGACAGCCGCGAGCGGCTGCTCAACGTGGTGTCGGTCGATGGCGTGAACGTGATCACCGGCGAAACGGCATCGCCCGACCAGGCCGGCTATGTGCTCGATCCCTACCAGCGCTACGACGTCAACGGCTGGCGCAAGAGCCGCAAGGAAATCGCGGCGTTCGAGTTCACCAGCCTGCCGCGCTCGTACGCCGCCCGCACGGGCCGCCCGGACGACGTGGGTGTGATCGGTGTGGCCGTGTTCCGGGAGCGCCAGGCTTCGGTGCTGCCACGCCCGCCCCTGCCCCCGTTCCCGCCGTTCGACCGCAGCTCGCCGTCTTCGCCCGGCACCAAGTCGGCGCCGCAGATGCAGGAGAAATCGGCCCGTGGCGGCGAGCCCGGCACGCCGCTGGGCACGGGCCATGGCGATCGCGAACGCGACCGCGTGGGTGAAACCGATTTCGAACGCCGCAGCGACCGTCCGGACGAAATCATCCGCATCCGCTACGACAGCCGCGAGAACCTGATCGCAATGGGCATCATCCCGCCGGACCGCCCGCGCTGGCGCGACCGCCGGCCCAGCGCCTTCCCGGGCGCGAACCGGGGCTACGTGCCCGATCCGGACCGTTGATCAGCCGAGCCAGTGGGTGAAGGAAGCCACTGGCTCGCGCGGCGTGACAAAGCCGTTGACCTTGTCGGCGGGATCGGCGTAGCCCAGCGCCATCCCGCAGACCAGCATCTCGTTCTCGCCCGCGCCGATGTGCGGCAGGATGATCTTGGCAAAGCCGTTCCAGGCCGCCTGCGGGCAGGTGTCCAGCCCGTGTGCCTTGGCGGCGACCATGATGTTCTGCAGGAACATGCCGTAGTCGACCAGCGAGCCGCGGCCCATGATCTTGTCCAGCGTGAACATCAAGCCGACCGGTGCATCGAAGAACCGGAAATTGCGCTGGTGCTGGGCGTGCATCTTGTCCTTGTCGCCCTTGGTGATGCCCAGCAGGCCGTAGAGGCTCCAGCCGTTCTCGCGCCGGCGGTCGATGTAGGGGCTGACCCACTGCGTCGGGTAGTAGTCGTATTCCTCGCGGTACTGCCCGGCCAGCGACGGGTCGGCGCGCAACGCGTCGTGCGCGGCGCAGCACTTTTCGACCAGGCTGTCGCGGCTGGCGCCCTGCAGCACATAGACCTTCCAGGGCTGGGTGTTGGTGCCCGAGGGCGCGCGCGCGGCGACCTCCAGGATGTGTTCCAGCGTGGCGCGTGGCACGGGCTGGGGCAGAAAGGCACGGGCCGACAGGCGGGTGGTGATGGCGGCGTCGACGCTGGACGCATCGATCACGGGCGCGGCGGGCGGGTTCTGGCTCATGGGTGTCTCCTGTTTTGACGTTTACGTCAACGTCAATTATGGCAAGTTGCCCCGCTTTCTGCCGGCAGGCTTCAGACGATGGTCTGCAGGGTGGTCTTGAGCAGCGCCGGCAGCGGCACAGGCCGGCGCGTTTCGCGGTCCACGTACACATGCACAAAGTGGCCGCAGGCGGCGGCCAGCGCTTCGCCCTGGGCAAACAGGCCGACCTCGTAGCGCACGCTGGAGCTGCCCAGGTGCGCCACGCGCAGGCCGGCTTCGACGGTCTGCGGAAAGGCCAGGGGCGCGAAGTAGTTGCACTGGGTCTCGATCACCAGCCCGATCACGCCGCCACCATGGATGTCGAGCGCGCCCTGCTCGATCAGCCAGGCGTTGACCGCGGTGTCGAACCAGCTGTAGTAGACGACGTTGTTGACGTGGCCGTAGACGTCGTTGTCCATCCAGCGCGTGCCGATGGAACGGAACACACGGTAGTGGTCGCGGGGTTTGGCCTGGGGCCGGGCGGTCGGGTGGACGGGTGCGTTCATGGCCGCGGATTCTGCCTACCCTGCCCTCAGCCCGCTGTCACGGCCGTGCGCTCGCTGGTGCGCTCCAGCGCAGACCAGCGGGCGTGGTATTCCAGCGCCACGCGGTAGGTGTTCATCTGCACCTGCACCGTCGCTTCCATGTCGGTGCCGTAGCCGCCGGCCATGGCAAAGGCCAGCGGCAGGCGGCGCTGCCAGGCCCAGTCCATCACACGGCGGTCGCGCGCCTCCAGACCGTCGAACGTGAGCTTCAGGCGCCCCAGCCGGTCGCCCTCGTGCGGGTCGGCACCCGCCAGGTAGATCACCAGACCGGGCTCGAAGCGGTGCGCCAGTTCGTCCAGCGCCCGCTCCAGCGCCTCCAGATACGCGGCGTCGCCAGTGCCATCGGGCAACTCCACGTCCAGGTCGCCGGGCTCCTTGCGGAACGGGAAGTTCTTCTCGCCATGCAGCGAGAGCGTGAACACCGATGCATCGCTGGCGAAGATGCGCGCCGTGCCATTGCCCTGGTGCACGTCCAGATCGATGATCGCCACCTTCAGCGGTCCCCGCGCCCGGTGCTGGCGCGCATGTTCGGCCTGCATCAGCCGTGCGGACACGGCGGCGTCGTTGAACACACAGAAGCCGCTGCCCTTGTCGGCATAGGAGTGGTGCGTACCGCCGGCGATGTTGGCGGCCAGGCCTTCACCGCCCAAGGCGGCGCGGCAGGCCTGGATGGTGGCCCCCACCGAACGGCGCGCGCGCTCGGCCATGGCCGGGCTCCAGGGGAAGCCGATCTCGCGCTGGGCGGCGGCGCTCAGCGTGCCCTGCTGCACGGCCTGGATGTAGGCGGGGTTGTGCACCAGCGCCAGTTCGCCGTCGCTCGCCGGCAGCGCCTGCCCCAACTGCACGGCGGGGTATTCGGCCATCAGGCGCTCGCGCAACCGGCCGTACTTGGCCATGGGAAAGCGGTGTCCGGCGGGCAGCGGCAGGATGAAGTGGTCGGCGTAGAAAGCGTGCACGCGCCATTGTGGCCCGCACACGGCGCCGGGGTGCAGCGCCCCGGTTTTAGAAATTCACCCCTAGATTGCTGCAGCGCAACAAAAAACACTTGCGCACCACGTTGGTGTCCCTATAATTCAAACCATGTTGCAGCGCAGCAAAGCGAACGACAAGAACAGCGTCCAGACAGCGCCAAGTTCTCGAAGCAGCCTTCAACTACCCTTCAAAACCTCACAGGAGAAAGAAACATGTTGACCGCTGAACAAATCGTTGCCGCCCAGAAAGCCAACATCGAAACCCTCTTCGGCCTGACCCAGAAAGCCTTCGAAGGCGTCGAAAAGCTGGTCGAGCTGAACGTGCAAGCCACCAAGGCCGCCCTGGCCGAGTCCGCCAACAGCACGCAAGCCCTGCTGTCCGTCAAGGACGCCCAGGAACTGCTGACGCTGCAAGCCAGCCTGTTCCAGCCTCTGGCCGAAAAGACCGTGGCCTACAGCCGCCACCTGTACGACATCGCTTCGGGCACCGGCGCCGAATTCGGCAAGGCCGCTGAAGCGCAAGCCACCGACGCACAGAAGAAATTCAACGCTTTCGTGGACAACGCCGCCAAGAACGCCCCCGCCGGCACCGAAACCGCCGTCGCCGTGTTCAAGAGCGCCGTCTCTGCCAGCAACAACGCCCTGGAATCGGTGCAGAAGGCCGTCAAGCAAGCCACCGAAATGGCCGAAGCCAATTTCAACACGGTCACCGCCCAGGCCGTCAGCGCCACCAAGGCCCCCGCCAAGAAGCGCTGATTTGCCCCAGGTTTCTGCCGAAGTTCCGGCCTTTGACTTCGATCAAGGCCGATAACATGGAACTCAAGCAGACTGGCGCCTGACCTGTGAAGGCGGCGCTGAAACCTCAGACCGTTTTTCTGGTTGTCTCCTCGGGTCCTTTTCGAAATTCCGATTTCATCGGACCCCTTCAAGCCCTCGCTGCAAAGCGGGGGCTTTTTTTATGTCCGCGCGGACGCCTCAGTGCGGCTCGATCGCGCGGGTGTGCGCCAGCGCCGCCTTCAGCCGTGGCAAGGCGGCCAGCATGGCGGCGCGGCCGGCGTCGATCGAGCGCTGGCGCGCGGTGAAGTCCGCGCTGCCAACGCCTGCCAGTGAAGGCCGCACGACGACGTCCGCCCGGGCCAGTTCCAGCCGGTTGATGCTCTGCCCCATGATGGCCGTCGTCTTGGGCAACAGGGTCAGCAGGCCGTCGGCGGCGATGTCCTGCGGGTCGGCTGAAATGTCCACCGCCAGCACCACCTCGGCCCCCATCTCGCGCGCCTGGTGCACCGGCACCGGCGCCACCAGACCGCCGTCCACATAGTCATGGCCGGCGATCGTCACCGGATTGAACACGCCGGGCACCGCGCTGGAAGCCCGCACCGCCTGCGCCGCATCGCCGCGGCGGAACAGCACCCCCTGTCCATTGCCCAGGTCGGTGGCCAGGATGCCCAGCGGCAGTTTCATCTGCTCGATCAGCTTGCCGCCCACGGCCTGGCGCACGTAGCGCGCCAGCGCTTCGCCCCGCATCAGGCCGCGGCTGCCCAGTGGCATGACCCAGTCGGTCAGCGTGGCCTCGTCCATGCCCAGCGCCACGCGTTCCAGCTCGGCCGCGGACTTGCCGCTGGCGTACAGCGCTGCCACGAGACTGCCGGCCGAGGTGCCGGCCACCACATCGGGCCGGATGCCATTGGCCTCCAGCACCTGGATCACACCGACGTGGGCAAACCCGCGAGCGGCGCCGCCGCCCAGCGCCAGCCCCAGGCGCGGCGGGCGCTGGGGAACCTCGACCACGGGCGGCGGCCCGGGCGGCGATCCACCCTGTGTCGGCAGGAGCGAGCAGCCCGACAGCAGCACCGCGACCAGGCCGGAGACCAGAATCCATTTTCTATGATCGAGAACAATTCGCATTAGTGTTAACATCGCCATCCATCGTTTCGTCCACGCAGAAAGACCGATCTCCCATGCGCCAACTTGCCATCCTCCCGATTGTCCTGGCTGCCGCGACCGCCGCGCTGAACGCCCATGCGCAGGACAAGGTGCTCAACATCTATTCCGCCCGTCACTACCAGACCGACGAGGCGATGTACGACCAGTTCACCAAGACCACCGGCATCAAGATCAACCGCGTGGACGCCGACGATGCCGGCATCGTGGCGCGTCTGAAGGCCGAGGGCTCGGCCTCGCCGGCCGACGTGATTCTGCTGGTCGACGCCGCCCGCATGGCCACGGCCGACGCCCAGGGGTTGTTCCAGCCCATCAAGTCGGCCAAGCTGGACGCCGCAATTCCGGCCCATCTGCGCGCCGATGCCACCAAGGATGGCGTGACCTGGACCGGCTTCTCCACCCGCGCCCGCGTGATCGTGTACGACCCGCTGCGCGTCAAGGCGGCCGACGTCGCCACCTATGAGCAGCTGGCCGATCCCAAGCTCAAGGGCATGGTCTGCACCCGCTCGGGCTCGCACCCCTACAACCTGTCCCTGTTTGCCACGGTGGTCGAACGCATGGGCGACGCCAAGGGCGAAGCCTGGCTCAAGGGCGTGGTCGCCAACATGGCCCGCGCGCCCAAGGGCGGCGACACCGACCAGATCAAGGCCGTGGCCTCCGGCGAATGCGGCGTGGCCCTGACCAACACCTATTACGCGGCACGGCTGATCAAGTCCGCCGACCCGCAGGAGCGCGCAGCGATGGAGAAAGTCCGGGTCGTGTTCCCCAACCAGGGCACCACCGGCACGCACGTGAACATCGCCGGCGCTGCGGTCGCGAAGCACGCCAAGAACCGCGAGAACGCGATCGCCTTCATGGAATACCTGGCCAGCCCGTTCGCCCAAGAGTACTTTGCCAACGGCAACCACGAGTTCGCGGCCGCCAAGGGCGTGAAGATCGACAACCCGGCACTCAAGGCCATGGGCGGCGACAACTTCAAGGCCGAACAGATCCCGCTGGGCGTGGTCGCGAAGAATCTGGTGAAGGTGCAGCAGATGCTGGACCGCGTGGGCTTCAAGTAAGCCCACCCCCGCGCCGCGCCTGCGGCGCGTCACCCCCTCAAGGGGGCGGCACTGGCGGACCGGCAGAGCCGGATCCGCGGTGCCCTGGATGGACTTCCCTGCGCTCTTTCCGGCCCGCTTCCCGCGGGCTTTTTTGTCGGCCATAATTGACGTTTACGTTAACGTCAATTCCACCCAAGAGGAGCAGCACATGGAAATTGCAGGCAAGGTATTCATCGTCACCGGCGGCGCATCGGGCCTGGGCGAAGGCACGGCGCGCATGCTGGCGGCCCACGGCGGCACCGTCGTGATCGCCGACATGCAGGTGGAAAAAGGCGAGGCAGTCGCCAAGGAGATCGGCGGCGCCTTCGTCAAGTGCGACGTCAGCAGCGAGGCCGACGGCCAGGCGGTGGTCGCCAAGGCCGTGTCCATGGGCAAGCTCATGGGTCTGGTCAACTGCGCCGGCATCGCTCCCGCCGAGAAGACCGTGGGCAAGAACGGCGCGCACTCGCTGGCCGTCTACACCAAGACCATCATGGTCAACCTGGTCGGCAGCTTCAACATGATCCGCCTGGCCTCGGAAGCCATGTGCAAGAACGAGCCTGAGGCCACTGGCGAGCGCGGTGTGATGATTTCCACCGCCTCCGTCGCCGCCTACGACGGCCAGATCGGCCAGGCCGCCTACGCGGCCTCCAAGGGCGGCGTGGTCGGCATGACGCTGCCGATCGCGCGCGACCTCTCGCGCAACGGCATCCGCAACATGACCATCGCCCCCGGCATCTTCGGCACGCCCATGCTGTTCGGCATGCCGCAGGAAGTGCAGGACGCACTGGCCGCCAGCGTGCCCTTCCCCAGCCGCCTGGGCACGCCGCAGGACTACGCCAAGCTGGCGAAACACATCATCGAGAACGACATGCTCAACGGCGAGGTGATCCGCCTGGACGGCGCGATCCGCCTCGCCCCCCGCTGACAGGGACCGCCCCTGGCGCGCTGCGCGCGACCCTCTCAAGGGGGCGATGCGAGTGGCCCGGCAAAGCCGGTTCCACCGCATCCTGGGTGGGGAGTCTCGCGCCGGCGAGCTCCTCCCTGACCGTGTCTGGCCTCTGACAGGTTCAGCGATACGCTGTGCGGGCCTGCTTGAGGTCGATGCGGCCCTGCACCACCTTTTCCAGTGCATCGTGGCGCAGGCTGCGCATGCCTTCGCGCACCGCGAGATCGAAGATGTCGGTCGGCCGCGCGCGCTGCTGGATCAGCTGCTTGATGGCCCGGCTGTTCTGCAGGATCTCGTAGATGCCCAGCCGCCCCTTGTAGCCCTTGCCGCCGCAGTGGTCGCAGCCGACCGCGTGGCGCATGCGCACCTCGCCGGGAGAGGCGACGCCGGCGGCTTCGAGCAGCCGGTCCTGCGCCTGCGACAGTGGCATGTCGCTGCCCTCGCGGTATTCCTCCATCAGGGCCGTCCACGCGACGTCGTCGAGTTCGCGCTCGTGCGAACAGTGCGTGCACAGCGCCCGCACCAGACGCTGCGCCACCAGACCCAGCAGCGAATCGGCAAAATTCATCGGGTCCATGCCCAGGTCGAGCAGGCGCACCACGCTCTCGCTGGCGTTGTTGGTGTGCAGGGTCGAGAGCACCAGGTGGCCGGTGAGCGAGGCCTCGATCGCGATCTTGGCGGTTTCGGCGTCGCGGATCTCGCCGATCATGATGATGTCCGGGTCGGCCCGCAGGAAGCTGCGCATCGCGCTCGCAAAAGTCAGCCCGACCTTGGAATTCATCTGCACCTGGCGCAGACCGGGCTGGGTGATCTCGATCGGGTCTTCGGCGGTCCAGATCTTCTTCTCAGCCGTGTTCACCTCGGCCAGCATCGAGTGCAGCGTGGTGGTCTTGCCGGACCCGGTCGGGCCGACGGCCAGCACCATGCCGAAGCTGCGCTGCGAGAAGCTGGCGATGGTCTCCAGGTCGCGCGCCTGCAGGCCCAGACCCGACAGCGGCAGCGGCTTGGCCGATTCGAGCAGGCGCAGCACCACATCTTCGAGTCCGTCGTGGGTCGGCATCACCGCGACCCGCAACTCCAGCGGCCGGCCACCGAACTCGGCGAAATCGATCTTGCCGTCCTGCGGCCGCCGGCGCTCGGAGATGTCCAGCCGCGCCATGATCTTCAGGCGCGAGACCAGCGGCGCGCGCAGCTTGGCCGGCAGCCAGAGGTAGGGTTCCAGGTCGCCGTCGCGGCGAAAGCGGATCGACGTCAGGGCTTCGCCCGCGTTGGACTCGATGTGGATGTCGGACGCGTGCAGGCGCTGTGCCTCGCCGATCATCTCGTTGACCAGCCGCACCATGCCGGCCGACTCGCTGGCCGAAGCCAGCTGTTCGGCCTCGGCGGCCGACCCCACCTCGACCATCGCCTGCATCACCAGATCGTCCACGGTCGCCTGTTCGGCAGGTGGCGCACCCGTGGGCGTCAGCCGCCGGCGCACGTCGTCGACGATGGCCGGCGCGCTGCGGGCGTGTCCCGCCCGTTCCACCCGGTCCTGCACCTCCAGCCGCCGTTCGATCGCCTCGCGGCTGGCCCAGACCATGGCCACCGAGTGACCGGTCAGGGAGCACAACTGGTGGTGCAGGTCCTTGCTGGTCGGCGCGCACGCGGCAACGTAGAACTGTTCGTTGGCCATGCCCAGTGGCACCACGTGCAGCGCGTGCGCCTGCCGCAAAGGCAACAGCTGGAAGGCCTTCGGATCGCCGTCGAACCCCAGCACCTCGATCTCCAGCAAGCCCGCCACCCGCGCCAGCGCGCGCTGCAGTTCGTCGTCGGTCAGCAGCAGGCGCTGCACCAGCTCGCCCGAACGCGAACGCAGCAGGTCCGGGTCTTCGGCCATCAGCGCATGCACCGTGGCCTGGTCCAGCAGGCGCAGTTGCAGCAGGGCATCGGGCAGGCCGACAATCGGCAGCCGGTGGTGCAGTTCCTGGGCCGCCAGGAGTTGCGGCAAGGTATGGACCGCGGCTCGCGCGGTGGCCAGAAAAGTGGCGCTGGAATGGTCCGGAGTAGCGGTGAGGGTCATCGGGTCTCCACGGGTCTGCACATCGCAGATCCCTGAACTTCAAGATACCCCATACCGGTAACAATGTGTTTGATCCCGGGCAAGCGGCGCCCGGCCCAGAGGAGAGTCCCGACGATGTCTTCGTTCTCACGCCTTCTCGCCCTGTGGCTGACCGCAGCGCTCGCCGCTTGCAGCACCACAGTCCCACCAGACGGCTTCTACCGTCCGCCGCCCCAGACCGTCGCACAGCCCGAAGCGGCCTCCGGCTGGACGCCCAAGCCCGGCTGGACCTTCCCGCACATGGCCGTGGCCGCCGCCAACCCGCTCGCGGCCGACGCCGGCCTGCAGGTGCTCAAGGCCGGTGGCAGCGCGGTCGACGCGGCGATCGCGGTGCAGATGGTGCTGACCCTGGTCGAGCCACAGTCCAGCGGCATCGGCGGCGGCGCCTTCCTGCTGCACCACGACGGCCGGCGGGTGCAGGCCTTCGACGGCCGCGAAACCGCGCCGGCGGCGGCGACCGAAACCCTGTTCCTGGGCGGTGACGGCAAGCCGATGCCGTTCATGGAGGCCGTGGTCGGCGGCCGTTCGGTCGGCACGCCGGGCGCCGTCGCCATGCTCGCCCTGGCCCACCGGCAGCACGGCCGCTTGCCCTGGGCCCGGTTGTTCGAGCCCGCGATCACGCTGGCCGAGCAGGGCTTCGCCGTCAGCCCGCGCCTGTTCACCCTGCTGTCCGAAGAAAGCGCGCTCAAGACCGACCCGGTCGCGGCAGCCTATTTCTACCGGGCCGACGGCACGCCGCACCCGGTCGGCCATGTGCTGAAGAACCCGGCCCTGGCTGCGGTGCTGCGCGACCTCGCGGCACAAGGGCCCAAAGCCCTGCACGAAGGGCCTCTGGCCCAGGCCATCGTCGAGCGGGTCCGGCAACACGCCAGCAATCCCGGCCAGCTCAGCGCCAGCGACCTGCGCAACTACCGGCCGGTCGAACGCGAAGCCCTGTGCTTCGACCACGACACCGTCGGTCGTGCGCTGCGCATCTGCGGCTTTCCGCCACCGAGTTCGGGCGCGGTCGCGATCGGCCAGATCCTGGGGCTGCTGGCGCGCACGCCGCAGGGCACCCGCCCGCTGGATGGCACGCCCGACGCACTCTGGCTGCACGCCTACACCGAAGCCTCACGGCTGGCGTTTGCCGACCGGGCGCTCTACCTGGGCGACCCCGACCGGGTGCCGCCGCCCGCCGGGCGCTGGAGCAGCCTGCTGGACCCGGCCTATCTCGACCAGCGCGCGCGCCTGATCGGTACCCAGCGCCTGCCGCAGGCACCGGCCGGGCAACCCGACGCGACCGCCGTCGTGTCCTGGGCGCCGATGCCCGACCAGCCGGAATACGGCACCAGCCACATCAGCATCGCCGACCCGTTCGGCAACACGCTGGCAATGACCACCACCATCGAGTCGGCCTTCGGCGCAAGGCAGATGGTCGGCGACGCCAGGCTGCCCGGCGGCTTCCTGCTCAACAACCAGCTGACCGATTTCAGCTTCACCCCGCGCGACGCGCAGGGCCGCCCGGTGGCCAACCGGGTCGAACCGGGCAAGCGCCCGCGCTCGTCGATGTCGCCCACGCTGGTGTTCGACAAGGCCACGGGCGCGCTGCTGATGAGCGCCGGCAGCCCGGGCGGTGCGCTGATCATCCATTTCACCGCCAAGACCCTGCTGGGTGCACTGGGTGGTGGTCTGAGCCCGCAGGCGGCGATCGACCTGCCGAATTTCGGGTCGGTGGGCGGACCGCTGTTGCTGGAAGCCGGCCGCTTCCCGGTCGGAACGGTCCAGGCGCTCCAGGGGCTGGGTCACACGGTCAGCGAGACGCCGATGCCCAGCGGCCTGCAGGCTCTGCAACGGGTCCAGAAGGACCGTCAGCCGGTCTGGCTCGGCGGTGCCGACCCGCGGCGCGAAGGGATCGTTGCGGGTGACTGAACACCGAGCCCGGAGCGGGGGGTGAACACGCCAAAACGCGGCAGAACCGGCTTTGCCGGGCTGCTCGCGTTGCCCCCTTGAGGGGGTGACGCACCGCAGGTGCGGCGCCGGGGTGGGTCATGGTCAAACGTCGATCGCGCTGGCGGAGCCCGCCCGCTTGCGCAGCTCGAACTTCTGGATCTTCCCCGTGCTCGTCTTGGGCAGCTCGCCAAACACCACATAACGCGGCACCTTGAAACCGGCCAGGTGCTGCTTGCAGTGCCGCACGATGTCTTCGGGCGTCGTGTGCGCACCGAACTTCAGCTCGACGAACGCGCACGGCGTCTCGCCCCACTTCGCATCGGGCCGCGCCACCACCGCCACGGCCAGCACGTCGGGGTGGCGGTACAGCACATCCTCCACCTCGATCGACGAGATGTTCTCGCCACCCGAGATGATGATGTCCTTGCTGCGGTCCTTGATCTTGAAGTAGCCGTCGGCGTACTGCACCGCCAGGTCGCCGCTGTGGAACCAGCCGCCGGCGAACGCCTCGGCCGTCGCCTTCGGGTTCTTCAGGTAACCCTTCATGGCTATGTTGCCCTTGAACATGATCTCGCCCATGGTCTCGCCATCCTGCGGCACCGGTTTCATCGTCTCGGGGTCGAGCACGCGCACATCGCGCTGCAGGTGGTAGCGCACGCCCTGGCGCGCGTTCAGCCGGGCGCGCTCGCCGATGTCCAGCGCATCCCAGCTCGCGTGCTTGGCACAGACCGTGGCCGGGCCGTAGACCTCGGTGAGGCCGTAGACGTGGGTCAGGTCAAAGCCCATCTGCTCCATGCCTTCGATCATCGAGGCCGGTGGCGCAGCGCCCGCCACCATGGCCTTGATGCCGGCCGGCACCCCGGCCTTCATCGCTGCCGGCGCATTCACCAGCAGGCCGTGCACGATGGGCGCGCCGCAGTAGTGCGTCACACCGTGGTCGCGCATGGCGTCGAAGATGGCCTGAGGGTCCACCCGGCGCAGGCAGACGTTGACGCCGGCCCGCGCGGCGATGGTCCAGGGAAAGCACCAGCCGTTGCAGTGGAACATCGGCAGTGTCCAGAGGTAGACCGCGTGCTTGGGCAGGTCCCATTCCAGGATGTTGCTGATCGCGTTCACCGCCGCACCGCGGTGGTGGTAGACCACGCCCTTGGGGTTGCCGGTGGTGCCGCTGGTGTAGTTCAGCGCGATCGCGTCCCACTCGTCGCCAGGCAAGTGCCAGGCGAAGGCCGGGTCGCCGCCCGCCAGGAAGGCTTCGTAGGTGGTGCTGCCAATGGGCGAGCTCTCGCCGGTGAACAGCGCGTCCTGCACGTCGATCAGCAACAGCGGCGTGGTGGCCTGACGCAGCTTGAGCGCCTTGGCCATGGTGCCGGCGAATTCGGGGTCGACGATCACGGCCTTGGCTTCGCCGTGGTCGAGCATGAAGGCGATGGCCTCCGGGTCCAGCCGGGTGTTGAGCGCATTGAGCACGGCGCCGGCCATCGGCACGCCGAAGTGCGCCTCGACCATGGGCGGGGTGTTGGGCAGCATCACCGCCACCGTGTCGTTCTTGGCGATGCCGGCGCGCTGCAGGGCACTGGCGAGCTGGCGGGTGCGGGCGTAGGTCTGGGCCCAGGTCTGGCGCAGGCCGCCGTGCACGATCGCGAGCCGGTCGGGATACACCTCGGCCGTGCGTTCAATGAACGACAGCGGCGAGAGCGGCGCGAAGTTGGCTTCGTTGCGGGGCAGGTCCTGGTCGTAAATGCTCGTCATGCGGGTCTCCGGGTTCGTGGACGTCGTGGGGGAGAATAGCCCCGTGGCCATACCGCAATCTTTCATCCAGGAACTGCTCAACCGCGTCGACGTGGTCGACGTGGTGGGACGCTACGTCCAGCTGAAGAAAGGCGGCGCCAATTTCATGGGGCTGTGCCCGTTCCACGGCGAAAAATCGCCGTCGTTCAGCGTCAGCCCGACCAAGCAGTTCTACCACTGCTTCGGCTGCGGAGCCAACGGCAACGCCATCGGCTTCCTGATGGAACACGCCGGCATGAACTTCGTCGAGGCGGTCAAGGACCTGGCGCAGCAGGTCGGCCTGCAGGTGCCGGAGGACGACGTCTCGCCGCAGGAGCGCGAGCGCGCCGCCCAGCAGCGCCAGAAGCAGGCCACGCTGACCGACGTGCTGGAGAAGGCGGCCAAGGCCTACCAGAAAGACCTCAAGGCCTCGCCCCGCGCGGTGAACTATCTCAAGGGCCGCGGCCTGTCGGGCCAGATCGCCAAGGACTTCGGCCTGGGCTACGCGCCCGAAGGCTGGCGCCATCTGGCCGGCGTGTTCCCCGACTACGGGGAGCCGCTGCTGGTCGAGTCGGGCCTGGTGATCGAGCACGAGGACGAAAAGGGCCAGGACGGCGAGGCGAAGCGCTACGACCGCTTCCGCGACCGGATCATGTTCCCGATCCGCAACGTCAAGGGCGAGTGCATCGGCTTCGGCGGGCGCGTGCTGGACAAGGGCGAACCCAAGTACCTGAACTCGCCCGAAACCCCGGTGTTCAGCAAGGGCCGCGAGCTGTACGGCCTGTTCGAGGCCCGCACCGCGATCCGCCAGCACGGCTACGCCCTGGTGACCGAGGGCTACATGGACGTGGTGGCCCTGGCTCAGCTGGGTTTTGCCAACGCCGTGGCCACGCTGGGCACCGCCTGCACGCCCGACCACGTGCACAAGCTGTTCCGCTTCACCGACGCGGTGGTGTTCAGCTTCGACGGCGACGGCGCCGGCCGCCGCGCCGCGCGCAAGGCCCTGGACGCCGCCCTGCCCCTGGCCACCGACACCCGCAGTGTCAAGTTCCTGTTCCTGCCGACCGAACACGACCCGGACAGCTACATCCGCGAGCACGGCGCCGACGCCTTCGCGAACTTCGTCAAGCAGGCGGTGCCGCTGTCGAAGTTCCTGATCGACGCGGCCAGCGCCGACTGCGACCTGTCCGCGGCCGAAGGACGTGCCCGCCTGTCCAGCCAGGCCCGGCCACTGTGGAACGCCCTGCCCGAAGGCGCCCTCAAGCGGCAGCTGCTGGGCGAACTGGCGCAGCAGATCGGCATCGGCACGCCGGACCTGCAACAACTCTGGCAGCGCGACGACCGCGGACCGCGCCGGCCACGCGAAGAGCGCGCCCAGCCTGCGCCCCAGGGACAAGCCGCCCCGTCTGGCTCGGACCACCAGTCCTCGCCCTATTCCACCTCGACGTCCGCCCCGGCCCCACAAGCCGGCCCTGGCGCCTGGAGCGCGCCGGCCGAAACCTACAGCCGGGGACAGTGGAACGGCGGAAGCGGCGGTGGCCGCAGCAACTGGCGCAAGGGACCGCCCCCGCCACCACGCATGCTGGGCCGCCAGACCGCGAGCAAGAGCCGCGCGGACCGCGCGGTCGGCCTGCTGCTGGCCAACGCCGCCGCCTGGGACAGCCTGTCGGCCGACGACCACGCCATGCTGGCGCACATGCCCGCTCCGCACGGCCCGGTCTTCGCCTGGCTCGAAGCCCAGCTGCACGAACACGGCGCCCAGTCCTGGGCCGCCCTGCGCGAAGCCCTGCGAAACGAGGCCTTCGAAGGCTATGCCTGCGCCGAGGTCGAACAGGCCACGGTCGCCGCCGACAGCGATGCCGAACTGAGCGAACTGGCTGGTGTGATGGACCTGCTGCGCCGCGACGAGCTGATGCGGCTGAGCCAGGCGCTGTCGGTGCAGGCCGAGACCGACCCGGCCGCCCGCGAGCGCCTGCGGGAGCTCAATGAGCGCATCAAGGCGCTAAAACCGGGCAATCCGATATAATTCAAGGTTTGCACCGCAAGCGCGACAGCAGCACCTCCGGCACCGGCCACTCCCCAGGACAGGGGTTACACGGGACTCCCCCAGGCCAACCCGGCGACCGCACTCCGGTCCCGGCGCACCCCGCAAGGACTGCACACCAAATGTTCGCCCACACAGCTTGCAGGCCCGCACTTCCCCGGCGAAGTACGGGCTTCAGTGCTTGATTCGCCCGACAAAAACCACCGGATCCGCGCCCGAAATGGCGGCATTCTGGCGATTTTTGTGTGTCTCAGCCGGTTTCTTTCCTGACGATTTTTGAGGTATCCATGCCCGCGAAGAAAGCCAGTACGCCTGCCCCCAGCACCAAAGCCGCCAAGCCTGCCGCCAAGGCCGCAGCTCCCGAGCCGAAAAAGAAAGTCTCTGCCCCCGTGACCGACAAAGCCCCTGCCAAGAGCGCCGCCAAGGCCCCCGTGAAAGCCGCCGCCAAGACCGGCAAGACCAAGGCCGACGAACTCGACACCGTCGACGCCGAAGAACCGGCGAAGAAAAAACCGGGTCGTCCGGCCAAGGCCGCCGCCGACAAGCCGGCCGCCAAGCGTGGCCGCAAGCCCAAGGCCGCCGCCAAGGAAGACAGCGATCTGGATGACGCCGACCTGAGCGACATCGAAGAGGATCTGGCCGAAGAGGTGGTCGAGGAAGTCGCCGACCCGGCAGCGCCGGCCGAGAAGGTCAAGCCGCTGCGCATGAAGATCAGCAAGGCCAAGGAGCGCGCGCTGATGAAGGAATTCGGCCTGGACGAAACCGTCCTGTCCGAAGAAGAAGCCAAGCTGCGCCGCGAACGCCTCAAGACCCTGATCAAGCTGGGCAAGACGCGTGGTTACCTGACGCACAGCGAAATCAACGACCACCTGCCCGACAAGCTGATCGATGCCGAGACGCTGGAAGTGGTGATCGCCCTGCTCAACGACATGGGCGTGGCGGTGTACGAACAGACACCGGATGCCGAAGCGCTGATCATCACCGACAACGCCCCCACCGGTTCGAGCGAGGAAGAGGCCGAAGAAGCCGCCGAAGCCGCGCTGTCCACCGTGGACAGCGAATTCGGCCGCACCACCGATCCGGTGCGCATGTACATGCGCGAGATGGGTACCGTCGAACTGCTGACGCGCGAAGGCGAAATCGAGATCGCCAAGCGCATCGAGGGCGGCCTCAACGACATGATGGCCGCGATCAGCGAAAGCCCGGCCACCATCGCCGAGCTGCTGGCGATGTCCGAAGAAATCCGTGAAGGCAAGGTCGTGATCTCGACCGTGGTCGACGGTTTCGCCGACGCCGATGCCGCCGACGACTACGTGGCCGAAGAAGACTTCGACGACTACGACGAGGCCGACGACGACGATGGCAAGGGCGGCTCCAAGGCCCTGACCCGCAAGCTCGAAGAACTCAAGCGCGAAGCGCTGCTGCGCTTTGACACCATGCGCGACCAGTTCGAGAAGCTGCACAAGATCTACGACAAGGAAGGCTACGGCACGCCCCACTACGTCAAGACGCAGCAGTCCATCACCGAAACGCTGATGACCATCCGCTTCACCGCCAAGGCGATCGAGAAGCTGTGCGGCACGCTGCGCGGTCAGGTCGACGAGGTGCGCAAGAAGGAACGCGAACTGCGCCGCATCATCGTGGACAAGTGCGGCATGCCGCAGGAGACCTTCATCAAGGAATTCCCGGCCAACCTGCTGAACCTCAAGTGGGTCGAGAAGCAGGCCGCCGCTGGCAAGCCGTGGAGCGTGGTGATGCAACGCAACATCCCGCCGGTGCAGGAGCTGCAGCAGGGCCTGATCACGATCCAGAGCAGCGTGGTCGTGCCGCTGTCGCACCTGAAAGACATCCACAAACGGATGAACCAGGGCGAGTCCACCTCGCGCGACGCGAAGAAGGAAATGATCGAGGCCAACCTGCGTCTGGTGATCTCGATCGCGAAGAAGTACACCAACCGCGGCCTGCAGTTCCTGGACCTGATCCAGGAAGGCAACATCGGCCTGATGAAGGCGGTGGACAAGTTCGAATACCGCCGCGGCTACAAGTTCTCGACCTACGCCACGTGGTGGATCCGCCAGGCGATCACGCGCTCGATCGCCGACCAGGCGCGCACGATCCGCATCCCGGTGCACATGATCGAAACGATCAACAAGATGAACCGCATCAGCCGCCAGCATTTGCAGGAACACGGCTTCGAACCCGATGCGTCCATCCTGGCCGAGAAGATGGAGATGCCCGAGGACAAGATCCGCAAGATCATGAAGATCGCGAAAGAGCCGATCTCGATGGAAACCCCCATCGGCGACGACGACGATTCGCACCTGGGCGATTTCATCGAGGACCAGGCCAACACGGCGCCGATCGAGGCCGCCATGCAAGCCGGTCTGCGCGAGGTGGTCAAGGAGATCCTGGACAGCCTGACGCCACGCGAAGCCAAGGTGCTGCGCATGCGTTTCGGCATCGAGATGTCGACCGACCACACGCTGGAAGAGGTGGGCAAGCAGTTTGACGTGACGCGCGAGCGCATCCGTCAGATCGAGTCGAAGGCGGTGCGCAAGCTCAAGCACCCGAGCCGCTCGGACAAGCTGCGCAGCTTCATCGATTCGCTGTAATCCGTTTCAGCGTTTCTTTGTCACATTGCGGGGGCCTTCGGGCTCCCGTTTTGTTTTTCGACGCTCTGCCGTTGAACTTCCCCTCCATGTTGACCGCGGCTGGATGGGCCTGCGCCGCTCATGTCCCCCGGCGGCCTGCGGCCGCCTCCTCCTTTACTTCGCTCTGCAGGCCCACCCAGCCACGGTCAACGCGATCACCAGGGAACTCCCCCAGTGGTGTGCCAACAGTGCTTCGGTGCCGGAAGTGATCGGTGCCTGACGCAGCGAAGTAAAGGAGGAGAACCGGCGCAGCCGGTTCGGGGGACATGAGCGGAGTCGGGCACCGGTCGCTTCCGGCACCCGCCCAACAAGCAGGCATGAAAAAGGGGCCACGAAGGCCCCTCATTCACTCGGCGAGAAAAGCAACAGGTCAGACCGTCTCCAGCGCCAGCACGCCCGTCGCCGTATTGGAAATCGGGATGTGGTAGTTGCTGTGCACCTTGCGCACCCCCGAACCACCGGCCGTCAGCGCCGCCCGCATCGCCAGCCACATCAGCAGCTCCACACCCTGCGTGCCCGCCTTCTCCACCAGCTCCAGATCGCTGAACTGCGTCGCCCACTCCGGGTTGGTTTCCATGCTGTCCAGGAACTGCAGATCGAACTGCTTGTTGATGAAGCCAGCGCGTTCTCCGTCCAGTTGGTGACTCAGGCCACCCGTGGCCATCACCGCCACGCGCTTGTCGCTGTCCCAGCTCTGGATCGCTTCGCCCACCGCCTTGCCCAGCTTGTAGACCCGCTTGGCGGTCGGCAGCGGGAACTGCACCGTGTTGATGTTGATCGGCACGATCTGCACCGGTGCGATTTCGTGCTCGGGCCAGAACAGCTTGAACGGCAGCGTGCAGGCGTGGTCCACCAGCATCTCCTGGCAGGTCACGATGTCGAACTCCTTGGCGATCAGCTGGTTGATCAGGTGCCACGACAGTTCCTGGCAACCCGGGATCGGCGGCAGCGTCGGAATGCCCCAGCCTTCGTCGGCGTTGCTGTAGGTCGCGGCGGCGCCCACCGCAAACGTCGGCATCTTGTCGAGGAAGAAGTTCAGGCCGTGGTCGTTGTAGAACACCACCACCACGTCCGGCTTGACCTTGCCCAGCCACTGGTGGATCGGCGGGAAGCCGTCGAAGAACGGTTTCCAGTAAGGCTCGTTCTGCTTGCCCTTGTGGATGGCGCCGCCGATGGCGGGGATGTGCGATGTGGCCAGGCCACCGATGAGTTGTGCCATGTCTTGTGTCTCCGGTTAATTCAGCATTGAGCGTTGGCGGCGACCAGCTTGGCCTTGAATTCGTCCTTGGTCATGCCCGTCTGCTGGGCACCGATGTCCTGCATGTCCAGGCCGAAGATGCCGGCGAACTTGGCCAGGTAGTAGGCGTTGCCGCCGGCGGCGATCAGGGCCAGCACCTGCTTGGAGCGGATGGCCTCGGCCTGCTCGCTGTTCAGACCGTACTGCTGCATGTAGGCCTCGGGATCGGCCACGAAGGCGTCGCGGTTGGCCTTGTGGTTGAAGGAATAGCACATCTTGTTCAGCGCGTAGCCCTTCTGGGCCGCACCACCGTCGAATGGCGTGGTGCCGGGAATGGTCTTGCTCACGGTTGTCTCCTGCAAGGGGTGGATTGACTTCGGTCAAGGCGGAAGTATTCCCAGCCCATTGCCAAAGATAAACAGATGAATGATCATCAAATACATGAATGAATTCGATTGGTCAGACCTCGATGCCCGGCTGCTGCAGTTGCTGGTCGCGGTTGTCGAGGCGGGCAGCATCACCGGTGCGGCCCATGCGCTGGGCGTCACGCAGTCGGCGGTGAGCCACCAGCTGGACAAGCTGCGCGCGATCACCGGCGACGCGCTGTTCGTCAAGAGCGGCCGCGGCATCGTCGCCACCGCGCGGGCGGGCGAACTGGCCACGCAGGCCCGCGAGCTGCTGCGCCAGTTGCAGGGCTTCGCCCACTCGGGCGCCTTCGACCCCGCGCGCTGGCAGGCGACCGTGACGATCGCCGCCAACGACTTCCAGCGCGACGTGCTGCTGCCGCCACTGATGGTGCGCCTGCGCGAGGCAGCGCCCGGCGTCGCGCTGCGGGTGATTCCGTCGGCGATTCCCAGCCTGGAGATGCTGCGCGATGGCGCTTGCGATCTCGCGATCAGCCCGCGCCCCCCCGAAGGCAGCGACATCCTGCAAAAGCGCCTGTTCGAGGACGAATACCGCGTGTTCCATGACCCGGCTGCCCGCGCCGCGCCGGCCTCGCTGAAGGACTACCTCGCGGCCGACCACATCACCGTGGTCTACGAACCCCGGCGCGCGCTGGACCTGGACCGCACGCTGGCCGCGCGCGGCGTGCGGCGGCGCTTCGCGGTCATGGTGCCCGGCTTTGCGGGCATGCCCGGCTTCCTGCGCGGCAGCCAGTTGCTGGCGGCCGCCCCCAGCCTGCTGGGCCGGGGCCTGCTGGCCGGGTTCGCGAGCGTGCCCATGCCCCTGCCCTGCCCGAAACTGCCGATGTACCTGATCTGGCACCGCCGCCACCAGGACGACGCGGCGCACCGCTGGCTGCGCGGGACGCTGGAGGCGCTGGTGCCGGGGGTGATGGCGGACCAGCCTCCGGCCTGACGCGGCCGCGCCTCAGCGCACCAGCGCGCCCAGCGCCGCCACCCCGACCGGCGCCTGCGGCAACCACGGCAGCACAAAGGTCCGCTTCGCCAGCCCGTTCGCAATGCGCTCGGTCTGCCGCACCTCGCCCGCCAGCCGCGCCTGCAGCAGCGGATCGGTGGTGCCGGTGGCGGCGATGCTCTTGTTGATCACCCAGGCCCACGGTTCGATCTTCGCGCGCCGCAGGTCGTCCTGCAGCGCCGCGGCCTGGCTCACCGGCGTGACCTCGGGCAGGGTCACGATGACCACGCGCGTGGTGTCCGGGTCCTGCAGGCGCATCAGCGGCGTGATGATGTGCAGGCCCTGGCCCTGCGTCCGGCCTTCGTACTGCCGCGTCATCTGCCGGTGGTAGGCGCCGGTGGCGTCCATCAGCAGCAGGCTGTGGCCGGTGGGCGCGGTGTCGAGCACGACGAACGACGACCGCGCCTCGTTGACCACGCGGCTGAAGGCGTGGAACACCGCGACTTCTTCGGTGCAGGGCGACTGCAGGTCTTCGAGCAGCAGGGCCCTGCCCTGTTCGTCGAGGTCCTTGCCGCGCGTGGCCATGATCTTGGCGATGTAGGCGGCGGTCTCGGCCCTGGGATCGATGCGCCCGACCTTGAGGCCTTCGAGGCTGCCGTTGAGCGCGTCGGCCACGTGGGCGGCCGGGTCGGTGGTGGTCAGGTGCACGCTGTGGCCACGTTGCACCAGACCGACGGCGAGCGCGGCGGCGATGGTGGTCTTGCCCACACCACCCTTGCCCATCACCATGACCAGGCCGTGACCGGTGGCGGCGAGCTCGTCGGCCAGACGGGACAGTGGCCCGGCGGACAGCAGGGGCCCTGCCGTTGCGGGCTCGGGCGTCGCCACTTCGCCACCCTGCAGCAGCGCCCGCAACGCAGGCAGGCCCACGGTGTCGAAGGCACGCAGCGGCACCTCGTCGCGCGGCAGACGGGCCAGCGCACCGGGCATGCTGTCCAGCGCCTCGCGGCCCAGCCGTTCGATGGCGGTGGCGATGGGGTCGCTGGCGCTGATGGCATGGAACACGCCGTTGACCGCCAGCCGCTGGTTGCCCAGGCCAAGCTGCCGCAACTCTTCGGCGGTGCGCGCGGCCTCTTGCATGGGCCGCGGGTCCGGCCGTGTCACCAGCACCACCGTCGTCTGCGCCGGATCGCTCAGGGCCTGGAGCGCCGCGTTGAAGCGCGCCTCCTGCATCTTCAGGCCCGAGTGCGGACCGAGACAGGACGCGCCACGGTCGTTGCCGGCGAGAAAGCCGGTCCAGGCCTTGGGCAGGCTCAGCAGGCGCAGCGTGTGGCCGGTCGGTGCGGTGTCGAACACCACGTGGTCGTACCCACCTTCCACGCCCTCGCCGGCCAGCAGCGCGGCGAACTCGTCGAAGGCGGCGATCTCGGTGGTGCAGGCGCCCGAGAGCTGCTCGCGCACCGTGGCACGCTCACCGTCGCTCGCCCCTGACGCCATCTGCGCCAGCACGCGCTGGCGGTAGGCCTCGGCGGCTGTGTCGGGGTCGATGTTGAGCATCTGCAAACCCGGCACGCCGGGCACCGGCACCGGCTGGTTGGACAGCGGCACACCCAGCATCTCGTCGAGGTTGGAGGCGGCGTCGGTGCTGACCAGCAGCACCTTCTGTCCCGCATCGGCCAGTGCAATCGCGGTCGCGGTGGACAGGGAGGTTTTGCCCACCCCGCCCTTGCCGGTGAAGAACAGGAAGCGGGTGGGAGCGGTGGCGAAGCCGGGCAGAAACGCGGTGCGGTCGGAGTTCATCGCCGCAGCATGTCACAACAAGGGCCGCACGGCGATGACCGACATCAAGCCGGTGGCAGCGTGACCGTCACCTGCAGCCCGGGCTGGGCGTTGCGCACCTCGAAACTGCCGCCGTGGGCGCGCGCAACCAGCCGGCACAGGTACAGGCCCAGCCCCACGCCGCCGGCGCTGCGGGTGCGCGCGCTGTCGGGCCGGTAGAAGGCCTGGGCCAGCTGCTCGATCTGGTCGTCGGGCACACCGGGTCCGTGGTCACGCACCCCGATGTGCAAGGCCCCGGCGGCGTCCACCGACAGCCGAACGACCGGCGCCTGCGGGGCGCCGGCACCGTGCCGCAACGCGTTGTCCAGCAGGTTGCGGATCAGCAGGCGCACACGCGCGGGATCGATCGCCACCCTCGGCAGATCGGCCGGCGCCTCCACCGTCACCTGCGCCGCACCCGCGTGGCGCGCGCCCAGGTCCTGCACCACCGACCGCGCCAGCGCCGCCAGATCGGTGGGCTCACGCTGCAGCGCGGCGTGGTGGCCAGCCAGGCGTTCGCTTTCCAGCAGGTCGGTGATCAGCGTCGCCATTTCCTGCAGGTCGCGCAGCAGCGCGTCGCGCTGCGGGTTCACCTCGGCCGACTCGGGCAGCAGCTCGGCGTTGAGCCGGGCGCGCGTGAGCGGGCTGCGCAATTCGTGGCTGATCGCCAGCAGCAGCGCGCGCTTGGCTTCGAGCATCTGGTGGATGTCACGTCCCATGGTGTTGATGGTCAGTGCGAGCTCGCCCAGTTCGTCGGGGCCGTGCACGCAGCGCTCGGGAATCGGCAGGCTGAAGTCGCCGGCGCCGAACCGCCGGGCGCCTTCGCCGATCGCGTCCAGCGGCTTGAGCAGGCGGCGCACATAGAGCCAGGCCAGCAAGGTCAGCAGCAACAGGGCGCACAGCAGATACCCGATCATGCGCGGCCGGTGCTCGAAGGCGTCGCCGTTGATGCCGAACTCGATGGTGTGGCCGTCGGCGGTCTGGCGGTGCAGGATGCGCGGCCAGTCCTTGCCGTTGCCCCAGTCCTGCCCCACCGATGGCGCATCGCTGCTGCGCGCGCGGATCCAGTCGGGTGGCCCCTGGTCGGGGTGCGAGGCCCAGTTGACCACCGGCCCGCTGATGCGCACCGTCAGCGGCAGGCGCTGGGTGATGGCGCGCGCGCGCTCGACCGATGGGGCGCCACCGCCCGTGACCTCCAGCGTGAGCCGGTCGACGTAGTCCATCAGGATCGGCCGGGCGGCGTCGCGCCAGCCCATGGTGAAGGCCTTCTGCGCGCCGGTGAAGAACACGAAGCTCAGCGCCGCCGCCAGCACCAGGAACACCAGCACCATGCGCAGCTTGATCGAATGCGCAACGCGGTGCTTGGCGCGGCGCCAGGCGGACTTGTTCTCCGACCTCATTCGGCCTCCCGCCGCAGCGCCAGCGAGTAGCCCGCGTTGCGCAGGGTCTTGATGCAGTCCAGCGGCTCCAGCTTCTTGCGCAGGCGGCTGACTACGATGTCGACCGCGCGCGTGTAGAGGTCGGCCTCGTGGCCACGCAGCTGGTTGAGGATGTCGTCGCGGCTGAACACCCGGCCCGGTTCGCGCGCCAGCACCGCCAGCAGCTCGTATTCGGTGCCGGTCAGCTCGATGGCCTCGCCCTGGCGCAGCACGCTGCGGCGCGCGGTGTCGATTTCCAGGCCCTCGAACTTCAGCGTCGGCGCGGCGCCGAGCACGGCCGCGTGACCGTTGCCGTTGGGCTTGAGGCGGCGCAGCACGGTCTGCAGCCGGGCCACCAGCTCGCGCGGCTCGAAGGGCTTGGGCAGGTAGTCGTCGGCGCCGATCTCCAGGCCGACGATGCGGTCCATCACCTCGCCGCGCGCGGTCAGCATCACGATCGGGATGTCGCTGTCCCTGCGGATGGTGCGGCACAGTTCGAAGCCGTCCATCTCGGGCAGCATGACGTCGAGGATCGCGGCGTCGAAACCGCCGCCGCGCAGCAGCGCCAGCCCGGCGCTGGGCCGGGTGGCGTGGACCAGTTGCAGCTCGAAGCGCTGGAAGTAGGCGGCCAGCGGCGGTCCGAGGTTTTCGTCGTCGTCGATCAGCAGGATGCGGTTCATCGGTTCATTCTGACAGGGCGCGGTGGCGCAGGATCAGGCGGCGAAGCCGGTGCTGCTCGCCCGGGGCCAGGGCGTCAAAGCGCGCGCCCACCGACAGCAGCTCGGGCAGCAGCGGCACGGCTTCGACCGGCTGCTGCTGCGAAAAGCGCGCCCAGAGCGCGAGCGCGTGTTCGCGATCGAACTGCGGCCCCCAGAACAGGGTCAGCAGCTCGGCGTGCGGATCGTCGGCGTCGGCCAGCAGGACCGCCGTGTGCGGGCGGACCTGCCGGGCGATCGCGTGGATGGCGTCAGCCACGGCCCCACCAGCCATGGCCACGGCGCTCCAGCTTCTCGCGCACCTGCTTCTGCTGCTCGGGGTTGAGGCTGTCGTAGAAGTCGCCGAAGGCGGCCACCACCTTGGGGCCCTGGCCCTGCAGCACGGTGGTCTTCTGCTCCAGCATCTGCTGGGCCTTGCTGCGGTCGAACTTGTCGCCGGCGATCAGCGAGGCCATGTCGGCGCGCGGGCTGGCCGACTCGCCGCGGAAGGCCTTGCGCGAGGCGATCATCTCGTCGGCCAGCGCGCCCAGCTTGGTCTTCTGCTCGGCGTTGAGATCCAGCTTGCTGCTGATCTTGTCGACCGCCTTGCCGCGCATCTCGGTGATCTTCTCGTCGCTCCAGCCGCGGGCGTGGTCGCCGCGCGCGCCGCAGGCGGTGAGACCGCCGAGAACCACGGTGGCGGCCGCCAGGCCGATGAGGGAGCGCTTGATCCAGGTTTTCATGACGGTGTTCCTTTCGGGAATCGGTTGAACATGACCGTGATGGTGCCCAGACCCACCCCGCAGCGGGTGTCGGCGCCGTCTCGCTTTTTTTCGGTTTGTTTCAGCCGCGGGTCACCGTGGTGTCAACCAGCGTTCACGGCAATGTCACGGCACGCGGGCACGCTCTCGCCGTCCCCACACACCGCCACCCAGCCATGCGCCATCAGCCCCTGCACCTTGTTTCCTCCATCGCCCTGGCCCTGGGCGCCTGTTCCGTCCAGGCCCAGACCGCCTACCCCGCCACCCTGGCCGGCCACGCGGTGCTGCCCGCCAAGACCTTCATCGCCGCGCCCAAGGACGCGCCCGCCGACCTGCGGGTTAGCGGCAAGTTCACCACCGGCCAGCGCGTGGAAGCCATCGGCACGGTCGAAGGCAAGTCGGCCGGCCGCCCCACCGGGGTGTCGCTGCCGTTCCAGGGCCAGCCCGCGCAGGGCCATTCCGGCATCAAGCGCATGGCCGACGGCAGCTTCTGGCTGCTGACCGACAACGGCGCCGGTTCCAAGGCCAATTCGCCGGACTTCATGCTCTACCTCAACCGCTACGCGATCGACTTCAAGAGCGGCCAGTTCAAGCGCCAGCAGACGGTGTTCCTGCACGACCCCGACAAGAAGGTGCCGTTCCGCATCGTCCACGAAGGCACGAAGCAGCGTTACCTCACCGGTGCCGATTTCGACACCGAAAGCGTCCAGATCATTGGCGACACGATCTGGATCGGCGACGAGTTTGGCCCGTACCTCATCAAGACCGACATGAAGGGTCGGGTACGGGCCGTCATTGAAACGAAGGTGGATGGCAAGACCATCGTCTCGCCCGACCATCCTTCGGTCACCACCCCGGGCGCGCCCGGCGGTGAAGTGAAGTTCCAGTCGCGCCGCTCCAAGGGCTACGAGGGCATGGCCTCGTCCCCCGACGGCAGCAAGCTCTACGCCCTGCTTGAGGGCGCGCTGTGGGACGACGCGGCCAAGGCCTACGAAACGGTCGACGGCAAGCAGTACCTGCGCGTGCTGGAGTTCGACGTGAAGACCGAGCGCTGGACCGGCCGGCACTGGAAGTACGTGCTCGAAGCCAACCACCACGCGATTGGCGACTTCAACATGATCGACGCCACCACCGGCCTGATCATCGAGCGCGACAACGGCGAAGGCACGCCCGACAAGGCCTGCCCCGCAGGCGAGAAGCGCCCCGACTGCTTCCACGACCTGCCGCAGTTCAAGCGGGTCTACAAGATCGAGCTGAACGAAGCCAACGTGGGTGCGCCGCTGCGCAAGATCGGCTACATCGACCTGCTGCACATCGCCGATCCGGCCAAGCTGGCGCGCAAGCCGCTGGTGGGCGGCGAGCTGAGCTTCCCGTTCTTCACCATCGAGAACGTGGACGTGGTCGACGCGACCCACATCGTGGTCGGCAACGACAACAACCTGCCCTTCTCCAGCAGCCGCGAGCCCAACCAGGCCGACGACGACGAGCTGATCCTGCTGGAGGTCGGCGACTTCCTCAAGGCGCGCTGAACGCGCCGCACCGGTCCGGGTGATGCGCTGAACGCATCACGGCGGGGGAAACGGCATCTGGCGTGTGGAGGCCCTGCCACCTACAGTGCGGGACCTTCCCAACGCTGTCACACCCATGCCCGATGCCGTCCCTCCCCTGACCGACCTGGCCTACGGGCCGCACCCCCGGCAGCGGCTCGACGTGTTCCGCCCGGCCGGTGTGCAGGGCGCACCGGTGCTGGTGTTCTTCCACGGCGGCGGCTTCATCCGCGGCGACAAGGGCATGCGGGCCAACGTCGGCGCCTGGGGCGCTGCGCAGGGTTTCGTGACCGTGCTGGCGAACTACCGGCTGGCGCCCGATCACCGCTGGCCCAGCGGACCGGAGGATGTCGCGGCAGTCTGGCGGTTCGTGCGCGAACAGGCCACCGGGTGGGGCGGTGATCCGTCGAAGATCGTGCTGGCCGGCGAGTCGGCCGGCGCGGCGCACGTGGCCGCCGCCGCGCTGATGACCCGCTTCCAGCCCGCCGGCTGGCAGATCGCGGGTGCGGCCCTGCTCTCCGGCCCCTACAACGCCGGACTGGAAGCCGCCGCCCCCGAGGCATTGGGCATCGCGCAGCCCGACATCCGCAACAACGCCTACTTCGGCGACGACCCGGCGCTCTGGGCAACGGCCAGCACGGTGGACCAGGTCGATGCGGCCCCCTTCCCCCTGCTGATCGCGGCCGCCGAACGCGACCTGCTGCAGATGCAGGTGCAGGCCGGCGAGCTGTTCGCACGCCTGGTCACGCGACACGGCTATTCGCCCGAGCTGCACTGGTGGCGCGGCCACGACCACTTCACCCCCGGCGCCTCGCTGGGCAGCGAGGACGGCACGGTCGGCGACCCGCTGGCCGCCTTCGTCCGCCGCGCCTGCGCCGCCTGACCTGAAGCGGCACGCTCAGTCGCGCGGCAAGCCGCGCAACAGCACGTCGCAGAAAAATTCGGACGGCGGCGACAGCGGCAGGTCGGGCCGGCGCACCAGCACGATGGCCGGCGCCGGCAAGACCTCGCGCACCGCGATCACGTCCAGCACGTCTCGGGTCATCGCAAAACTCATCCACTGCCTGGGCAGCATGGCCAGCAGGTCGGTCTGCGCCAGCGCCACCTGCACCGACAGCGCCGAGTGCGCGCGCAGCATCACGCGCGGCGCTTCGAGGCCGTGTGCACCAAACAGCCGCGCCAGGTCTTCTTCCGCGTTGTGGTCGATGGTGGTCGCGGCCCACTCGGCATTCGCCAGCGCCTTGAGGCTGCGCACCCGCGCCAGCGGATGCCCCTTGCGGCAGACCACCACGCGCGTGTTGTCGCACAGGTGCTGCAGCGCCAGGCCAGGCGCCGGTTTGAGGCGCGGCGCGGCGCCCAGGTAGAAGTCGATGCTGCCGTCGCGCAGCGCGCCTTCGACCGCAGGCAACAGGCTCTCGGTGATGCTCAGCTTGACCTTGGGATAGGTGCGCCGGAACACCGGCAGGGCCTCGGGCAGCATGCCCAGGTGCGGCATGATGGACAGCGCCACCGACACCGTGCCCTCATAGCCCGGTCCCGGCTGCTGCACCTCCTCGCGTGCACGCCGCGCCTCGTTGGCGATCGCGCAGGCGCGGCGGTGAAAACGCACCCCCTCCGCCGTCAGCACCATGCCCGTGGTCTGTCGCGCAAACAGGTCCACCCCCAGTTCCCGCTCCAGCGCCCGCACGCTGCGCGTCAGCGCGGGTTGCGGTTCGTCCAGGCGGCGCGCGGCCGCGCGCAGGCTGCCGTGTTCAACGATGGCGATCAGGTGCTGCAGCTGTTCGAGTTTCATGGGAACGGGTCGTGGAGAGGAGATTCAGAAAACGAATCGCTTTTGACAAAGCGCCATCTTATTGGAATCCCCGCGTCTCCCTAGAGTTCGCCCCACCCCGACACCCGGGGACGGTCCAGAACCACAAGACGGAGACAAACATGCCACTGATTTCCAAGCGCGGCCTGCTGCAGGCCAGCCTTTCCCTTCTGGCCCTGGCCAGCACCGGGGCCATGGCCCAGGCCTGGCCCAGCAAACCCGTGCGACTGATCGTGCCGGCCGGTGCCGGCGCTGCCCCCGACGTGATCGCCCGCATCATCGGCGAGAAGCTCTCGGCCGCCTGGGGCCAGGGCGTGGTGGTCGACAACAAGCCCGGTGCCGGCGGCATCCCCGGCATGTCGGCGCTGGCCCGCTCGACCCCCGACGGCTACACCATCGGCTTCGTGCCCGCGGCCATGGGCACCATCACGCCGCTGGTGTTCAAGAACCCGCAATTCAACCCCGACACCGAGCTGGCCTCGGCCGCCACCGTGGGCATCAGCCCGCTGATGCTGGCCGTGCCGGCCAGCAGCCCGATTCACTCGGTCGCCGATCTGGCCAAGGTCTCCAAGGCCAACCCCGGCAAGATCAATTTCGCCGCACCGCAGCTCAACTCGCTGCCGCACCTGGCCGGCGAGATGGTCAGCAAGGCCGGTGCGATGGGCCTGTTCACCGTGCCGTTCCGCGCACCGCCCGAAGCGGTCACCGCCGTGCTGTCCGGCGACGCGACGCTGACCATCGACGGCGTGCCGGGCCTGCTGCAGCACGTGAAGTCGGGCCGCCTGCGCGCCATCGGCGTCACCTCGGCCAAGCGCCTGCCGGGCATCGACGTGCCGGCCGTGGCCGAGACCTACCCGGGCTACGAAGCCATCGGCTGGTTCCAGATCATCGTGCCCGCCGGCACGCCGGCCGCCATCGTCGAACGCATCAACGCCGACGTGAACCGCATCACCGCCTCGCCCGAAGTCACCGCCAAGCTGGGCGAGATGGGCGTCTACCCGCGCCAGGACAGCGTCAAGGCCGCCGCCGACTTCTTCGACGAGCAGCAGAAGGCGATGAAGCGCCTGGTTTCCGACCTCGGCATCCAGCCGCAGTGACCCCTTTCATTCCACGGAGCATTTCCATGAGTACCCGCAAAAAAGCCCTCGTCACCGGTGGCGGCACCGGCATCGGCCGCAGCGCCGTGCTGGCCCTGGCCCGCGCCGGCTTCGACGTCGCGATCAACTACGCCTCCAGCGCCCAGGCCGCACAGGAAGTGGCCGCCGAAGCCCAGGCCCTGGGCGCGCAGACGCTGCTGCTGCAGTGCGACGTCAGCGACGACGCCGCTGTGCGCCAGATGCTCGCCAAGGTGGGCGAGGCCTTCGGCCATCTCGACACGCTGATCAACAACGCCGGCACCACCGCGACCTGGAAAGTCAAGGACCTGGACAGCCTGGACATGGACGCCTGGGACCGCACCTTCGCGGTCAACGTGCGCGGCAACTTCCAGGTCACGCGCGCCGCCGTGGCGCTGCTGCGCAAGAGCAAGGAATCGGGCGGCGAACCCTGCATCGTCAACACCGCGAGCATCGTGGGCCTGCGCCCCGGCCCGCAGCCGCCACCGTACGCCGCCAGCAAGGCCGCCGTGGTGAGCCTGACCAAGATGATGGCCTGGAACCTGGGGCCGGACATCCGCGTGAACGCTGTCGCTCCCGGCTGGATGGAAGGCGACTGGATGGAACGCATGCTGGGCGACAAGTACGACGCGCTCATGGGCGCGCGCGCCAAGGCCACGCCGCTCAAGCGCTGCGTGACCGCCGACGACGTGGCCGAGGTGATGCTGAACCTCATCACCGGCATGCGCTTCGTGACCGGCGAGGTGGTCGTCATCGACGGCGGCTTCACGAGCTCGACCTGACCCAACCCATACGAGGAGACCAACATGCTCGAAGGCTTCGTTCCCTTCCCCCCCGAATACGCCGCGCGCTACCGCGCCAAGGGCTACTGGCAGGACCGCTCGCTGGCGCAGGAATTCGATGCCGTGTTCCAGCGCTACGCCGAGCGCGTGGCGCTGATCGACGGCGACACCGTCTACACCTACGCCGAGCTCGACCGCGTCAGCTCCAACCTCGCGCTCAACCTGCTCGAACTCGGTCTGCAGCCGCTGGACCGCGTCGTGCCCACGCTGCCCAATGTGCACGAGTTCGTGGTGCTGTACTTCGCGCTGCAGAAGATCGGCTGCATCCCGATCGCCGCCCTGGTCACGCACCGCTACGCCGAGATCAGCCAGTTCGTGCAGCTCTCGGGTGCGACCACCGCGGTCTACCCCGACACGTCGGGCGACTTCGCCTTCGGCCCGGTGATCACCCGCGTGCAGGCCGAGCACCCGTCGCTGAAGTTCCGCATCGTGCTGGGCGAAGCCGGCGCCGGTGAGGTGTCGTTGCGCGAGCTGATCAAGAAGCCAGCGACGTTGCCTGCCTCGCGCCTGAGCGAGATCCAGATCGACCCGACCGACCCCTGCATCTTCCAGCTCTCGGGTGGCACCACCGGCATCCCCAAGCTGATCCCGCGCACCAACAACGACTACGCCTACAACTCCAAGGTGGCGGCCGAGGTCACCGAGATCACGGCCGACTCCACGCTGTTGCTGGTGCTGCCGATCGCGCACAACCTGCCGCTGGCCTGCCCGGGCATCCAGGGCTTCATGTTCAAGGGCGCCAAGGTCGTCCTGCACGGCAACACGCGACCGGCCGAGATGTGCGCGCTGATCGAGAAGCACAAGGTCACGCACCTCAAGGTCGTGCCGGCGCTGCTGATCCGTCTGATCAACGACCCGGCGGTGGAGAACTTCAACCTGTCCAGCCTGAAGCTGATCCAGAGCGGCGGCCAGCGCATGCAGCCCGAGGTGCGCGCGAAGACGCGCGCGCTGATCCCTGGCGTGTTCGTGCAGGAGAACTTCGGCATGTCCGAAGGCACGCTGATGTTCGTGCGCGCCAGCGACCCCGAAGAGGTGAAGCTGGAAACCTGCGGACGCCCGGTCTGCGAGGACGACGAGGTGCTGCTGCTCGACGACGAAGGCCACCTGGTGCCCGACGGCGAGGTCGGCGAGTTCACCGTGCGCGGCCCCTACACGCTGCGCGGCTACTACGGCGTGCCCGAGTACAACGCGCGCCAGTTCACGCCCGAGGGCTTCTACCGCTCCGGCGACCTGATGCGCAAGCACCCGAGCGGCAACTACATCGTCGAAGGCCGCAAGAAAGACCTCATCAACCGCGGCGGCGAAAAGATCAGCGCCGAAGAGGTGGAGAACCTGATCCTCATGCACCCCGCCGTGCAGAACGTGGCCTGCGTGCCCATGCCCGACGCGGCCATGGGCGAAAAGATGTGCGCCTTCGTGATCCTCAAGGCCGGCCAGAAGTTGCACCTCAAGGAACTGGTGGGCTTCCTGCTGACCAAGGAAATCGCCAAGTTCAAGCTGCCCGAGCGGCTGGAAGTGCTGCCCGACTTCCCGGTCTCCACCTTCGGCAAGGTGTCCAAGAAAGCCCTGGGCGAACTGGTCGCCAGCAAGCTGCAAGCCGAGCAAGCCGCCACCGCCCACTGACCCCACAACACAAGAGACCCGCCATGCGCATCATCGACCTGCACTGCTACCCCGGTACCCCCACCTGGATCGAATCACAAGGCCCCTACCCGGCCGAACTCGCCCGCTACTGGAAACGCGACTGGGTGGGCAAGAGCGAAGAGGACGTGGTCGCAGAATTCACCGGCGCCGGCGTCGAGGCCTGCCTCGTCGCGCTCGACCTGGAGACCACGGTGGCCGCCCCGCCCTGCACCAACGAGTACGTGCACGGCATGTGGAAACGCCACCCGCAACGCATCATCCAGTGCTGGGGCGCGGTCGAGCCGGCCAAGGGCGAGATCGCGATGATCCAGGCCCGCAAAGCCATCAAAGAGCTGGGCTTCATCGGCTTCCACTTCCACCCCATCATGCAGCACTTCGCCGTGAGCGACCGGCGCTACTACCCGCTGTTCGAAGAGATCAACGCCATGGGCGCGGCCGTCATGGTGGACGTGGGCACCACCGGCATGGGCGCCGGCATGCCGGGCGGCAACGGCGCCCTGGTGCGCCACGCCCACCCCGAGCACATCGACCAGCTCGCGGCCGATTTCCCCAAGCTGAATATCATCATGGCCCACCCCGGCTGGCCCTGGGTCGACGAGACCACGGCCGTGGCGCTGCACAAGGGCAACGTGTACTGGGAGATGTCGGGCTGGGCGCCCAAGCACTTCCCGGGCAACCTCAAGGTCGACATTCGCGGCCGCCTGCAGGACAAGATCATGTTCGGCAGCGACTACCCCAGCCTGCCCTACGAACGCATCCTGCGCGAGTGGGACGAGCTGGGCTACAAGCCCGAGGTCATGGAAAAGATCATGCACGGCAACGCCGAGCGGGTGCTGGGCTTGTGAGCATGAACGCCTACCTCTGTGACGGCGTGCGCACGCCGATCGGGCGCTACGGTGGCGCGCTTTCGGGCGTGCGCACCGACGACCTCGGTGCGATCCCGATCCGTGCGCTGATGGCGCGGCACCCCGGTCTCGATCCGGCCCTGGTGAACGAGCTGATCTACGGCTGCGTCAACCAGGCCGGTGAAGACAACCGCAACGTGGCGCGCATGAGCGCGCTGCTCGCGGGCTTGCCGGTGGAGGTGCCGGCGGTGACGGTGAACCGGCTCTGCGGCTCCGGCCTCGAAGCGGTAGCGCAGGCGGCGCGGGCACTGCACGCGGGCCAGGCACAACTCGCCATCGCGGGTGGTGTCGAGAGCATGAGCCGTGCGCCGCTGGTCATGCCCAAACCCACCGCCGCGTTCTCGCGCCACGCCGAGATCCACGACTCCACCATCGGCTGGCGCTTCGTCAACCCGCGCATGGAGCAACTGCACGGCGTGGACGCGATGGGTGAGACGGCCGAGAACGTGGCGCAGGAACACGGCATTGCGCGCGCCGACCAGGACGCGTTCGCACTGCGCAGCCAGCAGCGCGCCTCCGCAGCCATGCGCTCGGGTGTGCTCGCGCAAGAGATCACCCCGGTGGAGATCCAGGGCCGCAAGGGCGCCGTCACGCAATTCACCGAAGACGAACACCCGCGAGCCGACACGACCGCCGAGAGCCTGGCCGCGCTCAAGCCCGCCTTCCGCAAGGACGGCACGGTCACGGCCGGCAACTCCTCGGGCGTGAACGACGGCGCGGCCGCGCTGCTGCTGGCCAATGAAGCGGCCGTGTCGCGACACGGCCTGCGCCCGCTGGCGCGCATCGTCGGCTATGCCAGCGCCGGCATCGCACCGCGCGTGATGGGATTCGGCCCGGTGCCCGCGGTGCACAAGCTGCTGGCACAGACCGGTCTGCGCATCAGCGACTTCGACGCGATCGAACTCAACGAAGCCTTCGCCGCTCAGGGCCTGGCCGTGACCCGCGCGCTGGGCTTGCCCGACGACGCGCCGCACGTGAACCCCTACGGCGGCGCCATTGCCTTCGGCCACCCGCTGGGCATGAGCGGCGCGCGCCTGGTGCTCACCGCCGCGCGGCAGCTGCAGCGCACCGGCGGCCGCTACGGCCTCGTGACCATGTGCGTCGGCGTGGGCCAGGGCGTGGCCATGGCGATTGAACGCACATGAGCCCCCACGCTCCACCGCTGCGCGGGTCGCTGCCCCCCGAGGGGGCTGATCCGGCTCGGGGCGGCCCAGCGCCGGATCGTCAAAAAATGGGACCAAACATGAACCACCCCCCCCTGCTCATCACCCGCCGCGGCCACGTCGCACTCATCACGCTCAACCGCCCCGACACGCGCAACGCGCTCAGCGGCGAAGAGATGTTCGCGGCCTTCGAGTCGCTGGTCGACGATCTCAACGCCGACCTGTCGGTGCGCGCCGCCGTGCTCACCGGCGCAGGCACGGCCTTCTGTTCCGGCGGCAACGTGGCCGAGATGCGCGACCGCAGCGGCATGTTCGCGGGGTCGCCCGACGAGATCACCGAACGCTACCGCCAGGGCATCCAGCGCATCCCGCGCGCGCTGGCGCGGCTGCAGGTGCCATTGATCGCGGCCGTCAACGGCCCGGCGATTGGCGCCGGCAACGACCTGGCCTGCATGTGCGACCTGCGCATCGCCTCCTCCACCGCGCGTTTCGCCGAGAGTTTCGTGAAGGTCGGCATCATCCCCGGCGACGGCGGCTGCTGGCTGCTGCCGCGCGTGATCGGCCATGCGCGTGCGGCCGAGATGGCGCTGACCGGCGATGCCGTCGACGCCGAAGAAGCACAACGCATCGGCCTGGTCTCCCGCGTGGTCGCACCCGATGAGCTGTTGCCCGAAGCGCTCAAGCTGGCAGGCCGCATCGCCGCCAACCCGCCGCAGGTGCTGCGCTGGACCAAGCAGCTGCTGCAGCAGGCGCGCACCGGCACGCTGGACGAAGCACTCGACGCCGCCGGCCGCCTGCAAGGCCTGGCGCACCACACGGCCGACCACGCCGAAGCGGTCGCGGCCTTCTTCGAGAAGCGCACACCGGTGTTCAGCGGGGGCGGCGCATGAGCGCCGTCACCGAAAGTCCGCTGCTGGAGGAACGCCCCGCCGACGGCGTGGTGCTGCTGCGCATCCACCGGCCCGAGGTGCTCAACGCGCTCAACCTCGCGCTGCGCCGCGCGCTGGCCGAAGCCTTCCGGCGGCTCGACGCCGATCCCGCCGTGCGCGTGATCGTGCTCGCTGGCGGCCCCAGGGCTTTCTGTGCCGGCGCCGACCTCGGCGAGTACGTGGACGCCAGCCCCATCGACCTGCTGCAGCGCCGCCACGACCTGCTCTGGGGCGCGATCGCGGCCTGCAAGAAGCCGGTGATCGCCGCGGTGCGCGGCCACGCGCTGGGCGGCGGCTGCGAACTCGCGCTGCACGCCGACCTGATCCTGGCCGGGCGCAGCGCGCGCTTCGGCCAGCCCGAGGTCAAGGTCGGCATCATGCCCGGCGGTGGCGCGACGCAGCGCCTGACCCGCGCGCTGGGCAAGTTCGGCGCGATGAAGCTGCTATTGCTCGGCGAGCCCATCGACGCCGAGACCGCGGCCCGCATCGGCCTGGTGGCCGAGGTGCTGGACGACGACGCGGTGGAAGCGCGCGCGCTGTCAATCGCGCAGCAGCTGGTGGCGCTGCCCGCGGTCGCGCTGCGCCTGGTCAAGGAATCGGTGCTGATGGCGATGGAAACGCCGCTGTCGGCCGGGCTGGAATTCGAGCGCAACGCCTTCCAGACCTCGTTCGCGAGCCCCGACAAACACGAGGGCATGCGCGCCCGGCTGGACAAGCGGCCCGCGCGCTTCAACCAGGGCTGACCACCGCTGAGGCGGCGCGGGCGCACCGGGGTCAGAACACCTCGGTGTCCACCTCGCTGTTGTCCTGCGGGTTGTAGCGCGAACCATGCACCGTGTGCTGGTTGATCAGCGCGTTCAGGCGCTCGATCACGTCGGCCGACAGCGACACGTTGGCGGCGCCGAGGTCGTCCAGCAGGTGGTCGACACTGCGCGTACCCGGGATCGGCAGGATGTCGTCGCCCTGGTGCAGCAGCCAGGCGATCGCCAGCTGCGACGGCGTGCAACCGACCTCGGCCGCGATGGCGTTGTACGCCGGCAGCAGCTGCGCGTTCTTCGCGTGGTTCTCGGGCGAGAAGCGCGGCATGCTGCGGCGGATGTCCTTGGCGTCGAGTCCGCCCACATCCAGCGGGCCGCACAGGAAACCGCGCGCCACCGGACTGAAGGCCACGAAGCTCACGCCCAGCTCGCGGCAGGCCTGCAGCACCGCGATCTCGGGGTTGCGCGACCAGAGCGAGTACTCGGTCTGCAGCGCGGCAATAGGATGCTCCGCATGCGCCTTGCGCAGGGTCGAGGCCGAGACTTCGGAGAGGCCGATGCTGCGGATCTTGCCCGCGCGCACCAGGTCACCCAGGGCGCCCACGCTCTCTTCGATCGGCACCTGCTTGTCCCAGCGGTGCAGGTAATACAGGTCGATCACCTCGGTCTGCAGGCGCTGCAGGGCTTCGTCGCAGGTCGCCTTGATCGTGTCGGGGCGGCCGTCGATCACGCGCACCTTCACGCCCTCGGCGTTGGGCACACCGGTCATGCCGCACTTGCTGGCCAGCGTGAACTTCGCGCGGTGCTTCGACAGCACCTTGCCGACCACGGTCTCGCTCTGGCCGAAGCCGTAGAGCGCGGCGGTGTCGAAGTGGGTGACGCCGTGGTCGAGCGCGGTCAGCAGCAGGCGCTCGGCCTCCTCGAAACTGGCCGGTGCGCCGTAGGCGTGGCAGATGTTCATGCAGCCCAGGCCGATGGCGCCGACGCTGAAGGAACCGAGTTGTCGCTGTTGCATGGAATATTCCCTGGTAAAGATGGATTCAGAGCACCTGAAGGTCGCGCACGAAGATGACTTCGCAGGCGCCGGCGCCGGTGTCGTTGCGGGTGAGTGAACTGCGCCAGCGCCAGCCGTCGCCGGAACGGGCTTCGACCAGCCAGCCCTGGATGCGCACGACCTGCCCGGGCCGCACGTCCTTGAGGCGGCCCGCGATCGCGCCGTCGGCCGGAATCATGTGCATGTTGGCACTGGATTGCTCGATCTCCTCGCGCGGGATCGGAAACTCGTCGACGTGCCAGGCGTAGAAACGGCCGGCCTGGCTGATGCGGACCTTGTCGAGCACCGCGCTGTCGGACATGCGGCCCCAGCCCAGCGCGAGGTCGACCGGCGAGAGCTCCGACTCGCGACCGGTCCGGTAGGTCTCGCTGGCCAGCACGCGCGCCTCGATCTGGAAATCCTGCAAGGGCTGCAGCGTGTAGCCCTTGAACGGGAACTCGGCCGCCTGGGCGTCGTGCTGCTGCGGCACGGCCGCCGCCACGGCGCCCGGGGCCTGATGGACCGGCCGGCTGTGAAAGTGCTGGTAGGCCCCGAAGCCGATCAGGGCGATGAAGGCGAGCGTCTTCCAGTTCATCCGCGAAGGATAGCGCCGCGCCCGCCTTTACCTGTTCAGCCCTTGAGTTGCTGCTCCAGGTTGTGCAGCACCTGGTAGCAGTTGAACACCTTGGCCACGCTGGAGTTGGGCTCGCGGCCTTCTTTGATGGCGGCGAAGAATTCGCGGTCCTGCAGCTCGATGCCGTTCATGGACACCGCCACCTTGGACACATCGATCTTTTCTTCCTTGCCGGTGAACAGGTCGTCGTAGCGCGCGAGGTAGGTCGCCGTGTCGCCGATGTAGCGGAAGAAAGTGCCCAGCGGGCCGTCGTTGTTGAACGAGAGGCTCAGCGTGCAGATCGCGCCGTTGGCGGCCTTGAGCTGGATGCTCATGTCCATGGCGATGCCCAGCACCGGGTGGATCGGGCCCTGGATGGCGTTGGCCTGCACGATGGGGCTGTTGCACTGGTAGGCGAACAGGTCGACGGTGTGGGCGGCGTGGTGCCACAGCAGGTGGTCGGTCCAGCTGCGGGCCTGGCCCAGCGCGTTGGTGTTGGTGCGGCGGAAGAAGTAGGTCTGCACATCCATCTGCTGGATGTTGAACTCACCAGCCGTGATCTTCTGGTTCACGTACTGGTGGCTGGGGTTGAAGCGGCGGGTGTGGCCGCACATCGCCACCAGGCCGGTCTGCTTTTGCAAGGCCACCACTTCTTCGGCGCCCTTGAGGCTGTCGGCCAGCGGAATCTCCACCTGCACGTGCTTGCCGGCCTTCAGGCAGGCCAGCGTCTGCTCGGCGTGCATCTGCGTCGGGGTGCAGAGGATCACGGCGTCGACTTCCTTGAGCGCCAGGCTGTCTTCGAGCTTGGTGGTCACGTGACCGATGCCGTACTTGTCGGCCACTTCTTTGGTCTTTTCCAGGTCGCGGCTGATCAGCGAGATCACTTCCACGCCGTCGATGTTCTTGATGCCGTCCAGGTGCTTGATGCCGAAGGCGCCGGCGCCGGCGAGGGCTACTTTGATGGTCATGGTGTGTTCCTTATGCGTTCTCAAGAATGGCGTGACCGACGGCCGTGTTCGACGCGGGCACGTGATAGAAGCGGTGCTTGACCGTGGGCGCCGGGCCGACGACCTTGCCATCGACCACGTCGGACATGGCGCCGCGGGCGATCAGCCACATCACGAGTTCGATGCCTTCGCTGCCCGCTTCGCGCACGTAGTCGATGTGCGGCACGTTGGCGCAGGCCACCGGGTCGTTGATCATCAGGTCCAGCCAGTTGTTGTCCCACTCGCGGTTGATCAGGCCGGCGCGCGCACCCTGCAGCTGGTGGCTCATGCCGCCCGTGCCCCAGATGTGCACGTTCAGGTTGTCGTCGTAGCTCTCGACCGCCTTGCGGATCGCCTGGCCGAGCATGAAGCAGCGCTTGCCCGAGGGCACGGGGTACTGCACCACGTTGACCGCGAACGGGATCACCGGGCAGGGCCAGGCGTCTTTCTTCGGGTCCAGCTCGCCGCACATCAGCGACAGTGGCACCGTGAGGCCGTGGTCCACGTCCATCTTGTTGACGATGGTGAGGTCGAAGTCCTGCTGGATCACGCTCTGCGCGATGTGCGAGGCCAGGTCGGGGTGGCCGATCACCTTGGGCACCGGGCGCGGTCCCCAGCCCTCGTCGGCCGGCGTGAACTCGGCCGCCGTGCCGATGGCGAACGTCGGGATCATCTCCAGGCTGAAAGCCGTGGCGTGGTCGTTGTAGACGAGGAAGATGACGTCGGGCTTGTTGTCCTTCATCCACTGCTTGGAGAAGTCGTAGCCTGCGAACAGCGGCTTCCAGTAGTCCTCTTTGGTCTTGCCCAGGTCCATGGCCGCGCCGATGGCGGGCACGTGCGACGTGAAAACGGATGCGGTGATTTTTGCCATGGTCAGTTGCCCTTCTTGCCTGCGGCGCCTTGCGGCTGGCGGTGCGCCTGTGCGTCACCGTCTTCGCCCACCACGCGGTTGCCTTCGACGGAACGACCGCCGCTGATCATCATGTGGCGGTATTCCTCTTCGGTCATGCCGGTCATGGAGCCCGCCATCTGCTGGAAGCTCTTGCCGTCGGTGGCGCCGATCTTGGCCAGGAAGTAGATGTTGCCGCCCGTGCGCATGCACCAGTTGAGGTCGCGCGCCAGCACGGCCTGCTTCTGCTCTTCGGTCATCGCCCACCCGTCGAGGTAGGCGCGTTCGTCGGCCTTGAAGCGCTCGCGGTTGGCGGCCTTCATGAGCGACATGCAGAACTGGTTGAGCCAGTAGCCTTTGCGGCTCTGCTCGGCATCAAAGATGATGGTGCCGGGCACGTCCAGGTAGGGTTTGTTGAGCGACATGGATGTCTCCGCTTATTTGACTTCTTCGGGCCAATACAGGCGCATCGGGTTGTCCACCAGCAGCTTCTGCTGCAGCTCGGCGGTCGGCGCAATGTGCGGAATGAAGTCCACCAGCAGGCCGTCGTCGGGCATGTGGTTCTTCAGGTTGGGGTGCGGCCAGTCGGTGCCCCAGAGCACGCGATCCGGGAACTGCTCGACGATGCGTTTGGCAAACGGGATCACGTCGGTGTACGCGTTCTGCTCACCGTTCAACGCCTTCGGCCCGGTGACCGACAGGCGCTCGGGGCAGCTCACCTTGCTCCACACGTTGCTGTGCTCGCGCATGAACTTCTCGAACAGCGCGAACTGCGGGCCATCGACCGGCAGGCTCACATCGGGCCGGCCCATGTGGTCCACCACCACGGTGGTCGGCAGCGCGGTGAAGAAGTCCCAGAGCTCGGGCAGGTCCACCGCCTCGAAGTAGATGACCACGTGCCAGCCCAGCTTGGCGATGCGGCCGGCAATCTCCATCAGCTCGTCCTTGGGCGTGAAGTCCACCAGGCGCTTGACGAAGTTGAAGCGCACGCCGCGCACGCCGGCGGCGTGCAGGGCCTGCAGCTCTTCGTCGGTGACCGAACGCTTGACCGTGGCGACCCCTCTAGCCTTCCCGTTCGAAGAGAGACAGGCATCGACCATGGCGCGGTTGTCGGCGCCGTGGCAGGTGGCCTGCACCACCACGTTGCGGGCGAAGCCCAGGTGGTCGCGCAGCGCGTAGAGCTCGTGCTTGCTCGCGTCGCAGGGCGTGTACTTGCGCTCGGGCGCGTAGGGGAACTCGGCACCGGGGCCGAACACGTGGCAGTGCGCGTCGACCGCGCCGGCCGGCAGCTGGAAGCGGGGCTCGGACGGACCGGTGTACCAGTCCATCCAGCCGGCGGTCTTGGTGAAGTCACCGGAAACGGGTTTGCTCATGGTGACGTCCTCAATCGATGTATTTCAGGCCGGCAGCCGCCAGCGGCTCGCGCATCTTGTACATGTCCAGGCCCAGCACGCCCGAGGCCAGTTTGTCGCGCTTCTCGCCTTCGAAGCTCTCGCGCTTGATCGCGGCTTCCAGCGTGGCGGAGGCCTTGGCGGCCGGCACGCAGACCACGCCGTCGTCGTCGGCCACGATCACGTCGCCCGGCGTCACATAGGCACCGGCGCAGACGATGGGAATGTTCACCGAGCCCAGCGTGGCCTTGATCGTGCCCTTGGACGAGATGTAGCGCGACCAGACCGGGAAGTTCATTTCCTTGAGCGTCTTCACGTCGCGCACGCCGGCTTCGATGATCAGGCCGCGGGCGCCGCGGGCCTGGAAGCTGGTGGCCAGCAGGTCGCCGAAGTAGCCGTCGCTGCACTCGGCGGTGACGGTGGCGATCACGATGTCGCCCGGCTGGATCTGCTCCGCCGCCACATGCATCATCCAGTTGTCGCCGGGTTGCAGCAGCACGGTCACGGCCGTGCCGGACACCTGCACGCCGGTCTGGATCGGGCGCATGTAGGGTTTGAGCAGGCCGACGCGGCCCATGGCCTCGTGCACCGTGGCCGAGCCCAGCGCGGCCAGGCCATCGGCGGCTGCGCGGTCGGCGCGCTTGATGTTGCGGTAAACAACGCCCAGTTCGTACATGTTTTTCTCCTCGGGTTCTGTGATGGGTTACTGGCCGGCGGCCTTGAGGCGGGCATCCAGGCGCGGGAACACGCGGCGCGCGTTGCCTTCGTAGACCTGGTAGCGCTGCTCGTCGCTGAGGTTGCCGGTGGCCTGCACGTAGCGCTTGGTGTCGTCGTAGTAATTGCCGGTCTCGGGGTCGATGCCGCGCACGGCGCCGATCATTTCCGAGGCAAACAGGATGTTGCCGACCGGGATCACCTTGGTCAGCAGGTCGATGCCGGGCTGGTGGTAGACGCAGGTGTCGAAGAACACGTTGTTCAGCAGGTGGTCCTTGAGCAGGGGCTTCTTCATCTCCTGCGCCAGGCCACGGAAGCGGCCCCAGTGGTAGGGCACCGCGCCGCCACCGTGCGGGATCACGAACTTGAGCGTCGGGAAGTCCTTGAACAGGTCGCCCTGGATCAGCTGCATGAAGGCAGTGGTGTCGGCGTTCAGGTAGTGCGCGCCGGTGGTGTGGAAGCAGGCGTTGCAGCTGGTGCTGACGTGGATCATCGCGGGGATGTCGTACTCGACCATCTTCTCGTAGATGGGGTACCAGGACTTGTCGGTCAGCGGCGGGCTGGTCCAGTGGCCACCCGAGGGATCGGGGTTGAGGTTGAGGCCGACGTTGCCGTACTGCTCGACGCACTTGACCAGTTCGGGGATGCAGGTCGCGGGGTCCACGCCCGGGCTTTGCGGCAGCATGGCGGCCGGCACGAAGTGGTCGGGGAACAGCTGGCTGACGCGGTAGCAGAGCTCGTTGCAGATCGCGGCCCAGGTGGACGAGACATTGAAGTCGCCGATGTGGTGGGCCATGAAGCTGGCGCGCGGGCTGAAGATGGTGATGTCCGAGCCGCGCTCCTTCATCAGCTTGAGCTGGTTGGTCTCGATGGACTCGCGCAGTTCGTCGTCGCTGATCTTGAGGTCCGCGACCTTCGGCATCGCGGCGGGGTCCTTGATGCCGGCGATCTGCTGGTTGCGCCAGTTTTCCAGCGCCTTGGGCGCCGTGGTGTAGTGGCCGTGGCAGTCGATGATGAGGGGCTTTTGCAGGGACATGTCCGGTCTCCGTTTTGTGCGATGACGCAGATTCTGGACACCGCACCAGCCAGAGACAAGTGTGATACCCCTCTACCAGATATCGCAAAAACTCATGAATGCAGCGATCCATGCCGGGCTGCGATAACGGAAAGATGCCCGCGCGACCGACCGGCCACCCGCGGCACTGATAGATTGGCCACACAACAACCACGAGGAGACACGCATGAACACCACCTTGCCACGCCGGGGCTTTGGTCGGCTGCTGGGCCTGGGCGCCCTGGCGCTGCTGGCCGGCCTGCCGCAGGCCGCCTGGTCGCAGGCCTACCCGAACCGGCCGATCCGGCTGGTGGTGCCGTTCACGCCGGGCGGCAGCACCGACATCCTGGCGCGCGCCATCGGCCAGGAGCTGGGCAAGGCCTGGAACGCGACGGTGGTGATCGACAACGTGCCCGGCGCGGGCGGCGCCATCGGCGCCGAGAAGGTCGCGCGGGCCGCACCCGACGGTTACACCCTGCTGATGGGCCACATCGGCACGCTGGCCGTGAACCCCAGCCTCTACCCCAAATTGCCCTACAGCCCGCTCAAGGACTTCACGCCCGTGGCCTGGGTCGCCAACGTGCCCAATGTGCTGGTGCTGCACCCCTCGACGCCGGCCAGCACGATGAAAGACTTCGTGGCCTACGCGAAGGCCAACCCCGGCCGGCTCAACTACGGCTCGGGCGGCAACGGCAGTGCCGCCAACCTGGCGACCGAATACCTCAAGCTGCGCGCCAGCATTTCCCTGGTGCACATTCCCTACCGTGGCACGGCGCCGGCCGTGACCGACCTGGTCGCCGGCCAGACGCAGGTGCTGTTCACCGGCGTGCCCGCCGTGATCGGCCAGGTCCGCAGCGGCCAGCTCAAGGCGCTGGCCGTGTCGGGCAAGCAGCGCGTCGAGGCCCTGCCCGAGGTGCCGACGGTCAACGAGGCGCTGGGCCTCAAGGACTTCGAGGCCGACCAGTGGTACGGCGTGGTCGCCCCGACCGGCACGCCGGCAGACACGGTGGCCAAGCTCAACCAGGCGATCAACGCCGCGCTCAACTCGGCCGAACTCAGGAAACGCCTCAACGCCGAAGGCGCGGTCGCCAACCCGACCAGCCCGGAAGCCTTCGGCAAGTACATCGCGGCGGAAATCGAGCGCTGGCGGCCCGTCATCACCTCGGGCCGGGTGAAGGCAGATTGAACCCCCCCGCGCCGCCGGCGCCGGAGCGCATCTTCTGGCATAGCAGGCCACCCGCTATCGCAGAGTGGAATAATCAGGTCTCCTCACCGGGACCTGCATGGACCTCAAGCAACTCGAATACTTCGTGCGCGTGGCGGAGCTGGGCAGCTTCACCAAGGCCGCGCTCGCGCTGGACGTGGCCCAGCCCGCGCTCTCGCGCCAGGTGCGCCTGCTCGAAGTGGAGCTGCGCCAGAACCTGCTGATCCGCAACGGCCGCGGCGCCACCCCCACCGAAGCCGGCAAGCTGCTGCTCGAACACGGGCGCGGCATCCTGCACCAGGTCGAGCGCGCGCGCGAAGAGCTGGGCCGGGTCCGTGGGGCACTGGCCGGCCGCGTGGCGATCGGCCTGCCGCCCAGCCTGTCGCGGGTGATGGCGGTGCCGCTCACGCGCGCCTTCCGGGCCCAACTGCCCGAGGCCAGCCTGTCGATCAGCGAAGGCCTGTCGGCCACGATGCAGGAATGGCTGCACACCGGCCGGCTGGACATCGCCGTGCTCTACAACGCGATCCCGGCGCCCGACGTCGAGATCACGCCGCTGATGGAAGAAGAGCTGGTGCTGGTGCAGCCCCGCCCGCCCGGGCTGGCCGAAGACCCGCCGCCCTCGCCGATTCCGCTGGCCGAGGTGGCCGCGCTGCCGCTGGTGATTCCCAGCCGGCCCAACGCGATCCGCATGCACGTGGAGGCCGAGATGGCCGCCATCGGCTGCCGGCCGGTCATCGGGCTGGAGATCGATGGCGTGTCGGCCATCCTCGACCTGGTCGCCGACGGCGCCGGCTCGGCCCTGCTCTCTCGCCACGCGGTCGCCTCGTCGATCCGGCCCTCGGCCTACCGCATGCGCCCGGTCGAACCGCGCCTGCGCACCCGCGTGAGCCTGGCGACCAGCTCGCAGCGCCCCGCCACCCTGACCCAGCGCACCGCGCTCGGTCTCATCGGCGAGGTCTGCGCCGGGCTTGGGCTCTGAATAGAATGCGGCGCCCGACGTTCCACCCGAGACTGCTGCCCGGCCCATGTTCATCCTGATCGCCGCCTTCGGCGCCACCTTCGCAGCGATGGCCTTGATGCTGTCGCTCGGCGGGCGGCTCACCGCCGAGACACTGGCCATCGCGCTGCTGGTGCTGGTGCTGGGCTTCATCGTCGTGCTGTTCTCGGCCGACAGCCTGCGCGCCCGCCCGGTCGGCGGTGGCAGCGGCTTCCAGCTGTTCACGCGCCGCCATTCGCGCCGCTGGCCGCTGCCCGTGGTGCTGTTGTGCTCTTTGCTCGCTGTGGCCTATGTCGCGTTCCGGCCCGCGCCGTCGCCAGCGGTGGCCAGTCCGCCACCAGCGGGGGTGGCGACCGACGTGGTGACACCGCCCTCGGTACCCGCGGTCCCCGGCGCGCCGGACACCCCCGCCCCGGTCGCGGCGCCAGCGCCCGCCACCCCTGCGGTGCCAACGGCCGCGGACGCCAGGGAAGAAGTCACGGCGGCGGTCGAGGCCTGGCGCAGCGCCTGGGCCGCGCGCGACCTGCCGCGCTACCTGGCCGCGTACACGCCCGACTTCCACCCCGCGGACGTGACGTCCCACGAAGCCTGGGTGTCGCAGCGCAAAGACCGGCTGCGCAACGCGCGCGGCCTGCGGGTGCAGATCGAGCAGTTGGAGGTGAGCACCGAGGGTGAGCGCGCCACCGCGCGTTTCCTGCAGCGCTACCGGGCCGGCGCGCTGGACGACCAGGTGCACAAACGCCTGGTCTTCGTGCGCGGCGCCGACGGCTGGAAGATCGGCGAAGAAACCGTCGAGACGGCCGGCAAGCCCTGAACGGGCGCCGCCGGAAGCGGCCTCAGGCCAGCCAGCCCGCGCTGTGGCGCAACACCCAGAGCAGGCCGCTGAGCGTGAAGAACGAGGCCATGGTGCCCACCAGCAAGGCCGCCGAAGCCAGCCCCTCGTGGCCCTGGCGCTGGGCCAGGATGGTGTAGATGCCCATGGTCGGCATGGCGCCCGTCAGCAGCAGAGCGACCTTCAGCGGCGTGTCGTCGATCGGCACCAGCCAGGTCATCACCGCCAGCATGCACAGCGGGTGCAGCACCAGCTTGCCGATGTCGATCTGCGCCACCGCGGACTTCAGGCCCTGCAACTGCAGGCCCACCAGGCTGCCGCCGATCACGAACAGCGACAGCGCGCTGCTGGCCTGCGCGAACAGGGTCACGGTGCGCGACACCGGCGAAGGCATGTGCAGGCCCAGCGCCGACACCAGGAAGCCGGCGACGATGGCGATGATCAGCGGATTGCGCACCAGGCCCTGCAGGGTCTGCACCACCAGCTTGTGCCAGTGACCCGAATCGTGGCGGTCCATGTCGGCCAGCGCCAGCAGCACGGGAATCACCACCAGGTTCTCGACCACCATGTTCAGCGCCAGCACCACGCCGGCCACCGGCGCGCCCAGCGTCAGCAGAAGCACCGGATAACCGACGTAGCCGCTGTTGGGACAGGACATGCCCATGGCCATGATGGCCGAGCGGCTCATGCTTTCCTGGCCGGCCTTGCGGTACCAGAGCGTGGCCGCCGTCAGCAGGATCAGGCTGCCCAGCGCATAGGCCAGCAGGTAGCGGCCGTTGAAGATCTCGCCGACGCTGCGCTGCGACAGCGCGTTGAACAGCAGCGCCGGCAGCGCGAGGTTGATGACGAACTTGCCGAACACGCGCATGTCGCCGCGCTCGAACAGGCCGCGCCGGGTCGCCAGGTAGCCCAGCGCGATGCAGAGGTAGATCGGGCCGGTGATGGCCAGGATGTCGAGCATGGGGTGATCGGCCTGGTCAGGCCTGGTCGTCGTTGGCGGCGCTGCCGCGGGCGGCCAGCAGCCGGTCGGCGTAGCCCTGCCAGGGCGGGTTCTGGTCGAGACCGGCGAAGTGTCCGGCGCGGGCCTGCGCGGCCATCCAGTCGTGCTTCTGCGCGATCGCGGCGGCCATGAAGGGCTCGAACCCGGCCTCGCGCACGGTGTTGGCCACCTCGCGCATCTCTTCGGCGCGGCGCTTGCCGTGCTGTGCGACGCGGCTGAAGAAGTAGGCGCCCTGCCTGGTCCAGTCGATGCCGGGGAAGGTCTCCTGCAGCGTGGCGATCATGGCGTCTTCCACACCGTAGTGCCGCGCGGTCGTGTAGCTCTCCAGCACCAGCGCTTCCAGCCCCTTGATCATCACGCTGCGGCACATCTTGGTGGCCGAGGCGATGCCGAGCTGCTCGCTCGCCACCTTGGCGTCCAGGCCCAGGTCGCGGAGCACCGGCAGCAGGCGGGCCGCGTGTGCGCCGCCCAGCAGCATCGGCACGCGGATGCCGTACGGTGGGACCGAGGTCATCACGCCGGCCTCGACATAGTGCGCGCCGGCCGCCCCGATCAGCGCCGCCGCCTTCTGTTTGGTGCCCGGCGAGGCCGAGTTCAGGTCGAGGAACACGCTGCCCGGCCGGATGTGCGGCGCCGCCGCTTCGGCCACCGCCAGGGTGTTGCTCGCCGTCACGGCCGAGATCACCAGATCCGCCTGCGCGCACAGTGCGGCCGCGCTCTCGCAGGCCACCACGCCGGCCGCGGCGGCGTGCGCGAGAGCGTCGTCTCGCGCCGCCGGGTCGGCGAACTTCAGGTCCCAGGCACCGGTCCAGGCCGCCTTGTCCCTCAGGCCCGCCGTGAAGATGCGGCCCACCTCGCCATAGCCGATCAGGCCGATGCGCAATTCACTCATGCCGTCGTGTCCCGATCACTGTTTGGGGATGCCGGCCTTGTCGATCACCGCGCCCCAGCGCTTGATGTCCGACACAAGCAGCTGCGTGGCTTCGTCGGGCGTGCTGTTGTCGGCGTCGATGTTCAGATCCGCCAGCTTCTTCTTCACCTCGGGTTTGGCCAGCGCGGCGACGATGTCCTTGTTCAGGCGGTCGATCACGGCGCGCGGCGTCTTGCCTGGCACCGCCAGCGCGTTCCAGGACGAGGCCTGGAAGCCCTTGACGCCGGCTTCCACCGCCGTCGGCACCTCGGGCAGCACGCTCGAACGCTTCTTGCCGGTCACGGCCAGCGCACGGAAGGCGCCGGACTTGATCTGCGTGAGCGTGGGGCCGAGGATCTCGACACCCGCATCGACCTGCTTGCCGCGCAGCGCACCAATCAGCTCCGGCGTGGCCTTGAAGGGCACGATCTGGGCGTCGATGTCGGCGCTGGACTTGAACAGCTCGGCCGCCAGGTTCTGCGTGCTGCCGATGTTGATGCTGCCGATGTTGAGTTTGCCCGGGTGCGACTTGGCGTAAGCGATCAGCTCGCCCAGTGTCTTGTAGGGCGAATCGGCCGGCACCAGCACGGCGAGGTCGAAGGTGCCCAGCGTCGAGACCGGCGCCAGGTCCCTGAGCGTGTCGTAGGGCAGGCTCTTGAACAGGCTGGCCGTCACGGCGGTGCCGTTGGACATCAGGAACAGCGTGTGGCCGTCAGGCTCCGCGCGCGCCACCGTCTCGGCCGCCACCACACCGCCCGCGCCCGGCTTGTTCTCGATCGTGACCGGCTGGCCCAGCGACTGGCTCAGCTCGGCACCGACGATGCGGGCCGTGAGGTCGCCCGCGCCGCCGGCCGCAAAGGGGACGACGATGCGCAGCGGCTTGCTCGGGAAACTCTGGGCCGAAGCCATGTCCGACAGGCCCAGCGCAGTCAGGGCGATGCCGGCAGACAGCAGGGCGCGGCGGAAGCGGGACAGATGCGGTGTCATGGAAAGTCTCCTCGGGTTGTTCGGGGCACAGATGCCGACTGTAGTGAACAGAAAAAGGGCCTGCAATCGCTCGCAGGCCCTTTCAGATATGCCCGAACGTGATCAGGGCCGGGCGGCGGCGGTCAGTTCCCGACGAACTGGACCAGCCAGAGCGAGATCGACGGGAACAGCAGCAGCAGCGTGGTGCGGACGACGTCGCTCATCAGGAACGGCATCACGCCCTTGTAGCTCTCGCTGATCGGCACGTCCTTGGCCATGCCGTTGACCACGTAGACGTTCAGGCCCACCGGCGGCGCCAGCAGACCGAAGCCCACCGTCATCAGCACCATGATGCCGAACCAGATCGCGGTCATCTCCTTGCTCATGCCGAAGTCCATGCCCATGATCATCGGGAAGAAGATCGGGATGGTCAGCAGGATCATGGACAGCTCGTCCATCACCGCGCCCAGCACCACGTAGAACAGCAGGATCGCGGTCACGACCATGAGGGGTGACAGGCCCCAGCCGTTGACGACCTCGGCCAGCATGGCCGGCACCTGGGTCAGCGCCAGCGACGAGTTCATCAGGTCGGCGCCGATGAAGATCATGAAGATCATGGCGCTGGCCTCGGCGGTCGAGAAGAAGCACTGCTTGACCTTGGCCCAGGTCAGCTCGCGCTTGAGCAGGGCCGCGACGAAGGTCGCCGCCGCGCCCACGCCGGCACCTTCGGTGGGTGTGAACAGGCCGCCGTAGATGCCGCCGAACACGATGCCGAACACGACGGCGATCGGTGCCACGCCGAGCACCATCTTGCCGTTCAGCCTGGGCTGGTTCTCGTCGTCGTGGTCGGGCGCCTGGCCGGGCACCACGCGCACATAGATCGCGATGGCGATCAGGTAGCCGGTCATGGCGATGATGCCGGGCACCATCGCGGCGGCGAACAGCTTGGCGATGTTCTGCTCGGTCAGGATGGCGTAGATCACCAGCGGCACCGACGGCGGAATCAGGATGCCCAGCGTGCCGCCCGCGGCCAGCGTGCCGGTGGAGAGGCGACCCGAATAGCCGTGGCGCTTCATCTCGGGCAGAGCGACCGAGGTGATCGTCGCCGCGGTGGCGACCGAGGAACCGCAGATCGCACCGAAGGCCGCACTGGCCACCACGGCGGCCATCGCCAGACCGCCCTTGAAGCGGCCCATTGCCGCAGCAGCCACTTCGAACAACGCCTTGGAAATGCCGCCCTGCGTGGCGAAGTTGCCCATCAGGATGAACAGCGGAATCACCGACAGGTCGTAGCTCGCGAAGCGCGCGTAGACCATGCCGTTGAGGTTGTTGGAAAACGGCAGCCAGCCCACCTGGGCCAGGTAACCGAACACGCCGGCCGCAAACATGGAGACGGCGATCGGCACCCGGACCGCCATCAGCAAGAGCATGACGCCGAAGATGGCGCCGGCCATGGAAATCGAATTCATTGCGCCTGCTCCTCGAAGTCACCGACAAAAGCCTGGTAGAGGGCGATGACACCGGTCAGGCACAGGGGGGGGACGATCGCCGTGTAGACGATCCACTCCGGAAAGCCCAGCATCATGGTGGTGGTCTGGGCGCTGTAGGCGTTCATGGCACCGATCGCGGTGCGCCAGGCCAGCAGCAGCATCATGCTGGCCATCACCAGGGCACCGAACCGGTCCAGACCGGCGTTGGCGCCATCGGACAGCTTGGCGGTGAAGAAGTCCACGATGATGTTGCCGCGCTTGAGCTGGCACCAGGGCATGAACAGGGCCACGGCCGCGCCGGCGGTCACGGCCGTCAGTTCGTAGTCACCGAGCAGCGTGGCGCCGATCGTGTTGCGGCCGATCAGGCTGGCGCAGGTCACCAGCGTGATGGCCGTCATCAGCACGCCCGCCAGGACGGCACACAGGCGTGCCAGGGCAGAGAGGATTTTCAAACGGTCACCTTGAGGGGTTGAGGGGCGAAACGGGGCGGACTATAGCCGGAAGTTACGGATTGTGAAATCCGTTCAACCTATCGAAACACCAGAAAACTTCCGGCACCAGGTCCGCTACCAGCTCACTTGTTGTACTTCGCGATCAGGGCACGGGCCTCGGACGCGAGTTTGGCACCGTCGATGCCCTTGGCCTTGACTTCGTTGACCCAGTCGGTCTCGACCGTCGAGGCCGTGCGCCGCCAGCGCTGCACTTCCGCCAGCTCCAGTTCGGTGATCTTGTTGCCCGCCTTGACCGCAACCTCGCGGCCGGCCTTGTCGCCATCGTCCATGGCCTTGCCAAACATCGCGGCGGCGACCTGGCCCGAATTGTTGTCGATCACCTTCTTGAGGTCGGGCGGCAGCTTGTCGTAGGCGGCCTTGTTCATCGAGAACGCGAAGGTCTGGGTGTAGAGGCCTTCCTTGCCGGCGAAGGTGGTGTGGTTCTTCACCAGCTCGTGCACCTTCAGTGAGGGCACCACTTCCCAGGGAATGGTCGTGCCGTCGATCGTGCCCTTGGACAGGGCGTCGGTCACCGCCGGCACCGGCATGCCCACCGGCGTCGCGCCCAGCTTGGTCAGCATGTTGTTGATGATGCGCGAGCCGCCCCGCACCTTCATGCCACGCAGGCTCTCCAGGCCGGCAATCGGCTGCTTGGTGTGGAACAGGCCGGGACCGTGGGTGTGCACGGCGATGAGCTTGACGTCCTTGAACTCGTCGGCCGCGAACTTCTCGACATATTCCTGCAGCGCCTTGGACGAGGATTCGCCCGAACTGCTCATGAACGGCAGCTCGAACACTTCGGTCTTGGGGAAACGGCCCGGGGTGTAGCCCAGCACGGTCCAGGTGATGTCGACCACGCCGTCCTTGGCCTGGTCAAACAGCTGCGGCGGCGCACCGCCCAGCTGCATCGCGTTGAAGACCTGCACCTTGATCTTGCCGCCGGACTCGGCCTCGACCTTCTGCACCCAGGGCACGATCGCGCGGGCCGGGATGGTGGCCGTGGCCGGCAGCATCTGGTGCAGGCGCAGGGTGACGGTCTGTGCCTGGGCCGGCACGGCGGCCAGGGCGGACAGGGCTGCCAGCGTGGCCAGCAGGCTGCGGCGAACGGAACGGTGTGTCATGGAGGTCTCCTTCATGGGTTCAAAAGGTACCACCCGCACGGGCCCGGGGTCCGCACGGGCGGGTTCATCGCGCACTGTCGGTGCTTCCAGCCGTTTTGAAAAGCGGCATTACCCACATTCAGCTATGCGCGCCTGATCTGTCGGTATTTACCCTAGCAAAGCGCCGCACTCAGGCCAGCCCGAGCAGGCGCACGGCATTGCCCTTGAGGATGCCGGGCATCACCTCGGGCTTGAAGCCGGCGACCTCGAAGTCCTTCATCCAGCGCTCGGGCGTGATCAGCGGGTAGTCGCTGCCGAACAGGATGCGGTCCTTCAGCAGCGTGTTGGCGTATTGCACCAGCTGCTTGGGGAAGTACTTCGGGCTCCAGCCCGAGAGGTCGATCCAGACATTGGGCTTGTGCGTGGCGACCGACAGCGCTTCGTCCTGCCAGGGGAAGCTGGGATGCGCCATGACGATCTGCATGTCGGGGAAGTCGATCGCCACGTCGTCCAGGTGCATGGGGTTGCTGTACTCCAGCCGAAGGCCGCCGCCGCAGCGCATGCCCGAGCCGATGCCGCTGTGCCCGGTGTGGAAGATGGCGGGCAGTTTGTGCGCGTTGATCACCTCGTAGATCGGCCAGGCCATCTTGTCGTAGGGGTGGTAGCCCTGCACCGTGGGGTGGAACTTGAAGCCCTTGATGCCTTCCTCCTTGATCAGGCGCTCGGCCTCGCGCGCACCCATCTTGCCCTTGTGCGGATCGATGCTGGCGAAGGCCACCATCATGTCGCTGTTCTCGCGCGCGGCCTGCGCGATTTCTTCGTTGGGAATGCGGCGGCGACCGAGCTGGCTCTCGCTGTCGACCGTGAACATCACCAGGCCGATCTTCTTCTCGCGGTAGTACGCCACCGTCTCGGCGATGGTCGGGCGCCGGTTGCTGCCGAAGTACTTGTCGGCGGCGCGGTCGTACTCTTCGCCGTAGTTGTCGAAGGGGTTGCGGCAACTCACTTCGGCGTGGGTGTGGATGTCGATGGCAATCAGGTTCTGGTGGTCCATGGTGTCTCCTGACAAGGGTCGGTACTAGGGGTAAATCCGGGGGTGTCCGGGCCGGGTTTCGCTTGATTTGGTTATTGTTTATAACAATAATTCCAGCACCCAACAAGCCAGAAAACCCGCACCACCATGACCACACAGCACCCCGACCTGAGCGTCCAACTGCACGGCGAACAACAGGAAGTCGCGATCGTCACCCTGACCCGCCCGGCCAAGCGCAACGCGCTCAACGATGGTCTGATCCTGGCGATCCGCGACGCCTTCCAGAACCTGCCCGCCAGTGTGAAGGCGGCCGTCATCGATGGTCAAGGTGAGCACTTCTGCGCCGGACTGGACCTGTCCGAGCTGAGCGAGCGCGATGCGGCCGAAGGTGTGTTCCATTCGCGCATGTGGCATGCCGCGCTGGACTGCGTCGAGAAGGGCACGGTCCCGGTGATCGCGGCGCTGCACGGCGCCGTCGTCGGCGGCGGCCTGGAGCTGGCCAGCGCCTGCCACATCCGCGTGGCCGACGAGTCGACCTTCTACGCCCTGCCCGAAGGCACGCGCGGCATCTTCGTCGGCGGCGGTGGCGCGGTGCGCGTGCCCAAGCTGATCGGCGCCGCGCGCATGACCGACATGATGCTCACCGGCCGTGTCTACAACGCCATCGACGGTGAACGCATCGGCCTCTCGCAGTACGTCGTGCCCACCGGCACCGCACTGGACAGGGCCATCGAACTGGCCACGCGCATCGCCACCAACGCGCGCATGACCAACTTCGCGCTGATGCACGCCCTGCCCCGCATCGCCGAGCAGCCCGCCGACCACGGCCTGTTCACCGAAGCCCTGATGGCCTCGATCGCGCAGTCGGCGCCCGAAGCGAAAGCCCGCGTCCGCGCCTTCCTCGAGGGCAAGGCGGCGAAAGTCAAGAAGGAATGACCGGCCACCGCCGCAGACCGACCCGATAAAGACAAGACCCCTGGAGACAAACGATGACTGCTGCGAAGTACCGCCCCCTGAAGTTCGGCGTCACCCGCGCCACGCTGCGAGACGGCGAGACCGGTGTGCACTACCTGCGCGCCGACCAGGAACTCGGCCCCTTCCCCGGGCGCCTGACCGACCGCCTGGTGCACTGGGCGAAGGAGCGCCCGGACCAGACCCTGTTCGCCCGCCGCGTGAAGAATGCCGATGGCAGCAGCGGCGACTGGAAGCACATCACGTTCGCGCAGGCGCTGGACGCCGCCCGCCGCATCGGCCAGGGCCTGCTCAACCGCGGCCTGTCGGCCGACAAGCCGGTGCTGATCCTCAGCGAGAACGACCTTGAACACGCCCTGCTCGCCCTGGGTTGCCTCTACGCCGGCGTCGCCTACTGCCCGACCTCGCCCGCCTACTCGCTGATCAGCCAGGACTTCGACAAGCTCAAGCACGTCATCAAGACGCTGACACCGGGCCTGGTGTTCGCCAGCGACGCGCTGCGCTACAGCCGCGCGATGCTGGCCACCCTGGGCGAAGAGGTGGAACTGGTGACCACGAACGGCACCATTCCCGGCCGCGACACGACATCCTTCGGCGCCCTGATGGCGACCGAGCCGACGCCCGCCGTCGACGCCGCCATGGCCGCCACCGGCCCCGACACGATCGCCAAGTTCCTCTTCACCTCGGGCTCGACCAAGATGCCCAAGGCCGTGATCAACACGCAGCGCCTCTGGTGTGCCAACCAGGCGCAGATGGCCGCCTCGATGCCGGTGCTGGCCGAGAAGGAGCTGGTGCTGGTCGACTGGCTGCCCTGGAACCACACCTTCGGCGGCAACCACAACTTCGGCATGGTGATCTACCACGGCGGCACGCTCTACATCGACGACGGCAAGCCCACGCCCGCGTTGATGCACGAGACGCTGCGCAACCTGCGCGAGATCTCGCCGACCGTGTACTTCAACGTGCCGACCGGCTTCGAGGCGATCGCCAACGCGATGCAGACCGACGACCAGTTGCGCAAGACGCTGCTGGCCAAGGTCAACATGTTCTTCTACGCCGGCGCCGCCCTCGCCCAGCCGATCTGGGACAGCCTGTTCGAGAGCCAGGAGCGCGAGATCGGTGAACGCGTCGTGATGACCACCGGCCTGGGCATGACCGAGTCCGGCCCGTTCGGCATCTTCGTGACCAACCCCAACGTCAAGGCCGGCGACCTCGGCCTGCCGACGCCCGGCCTGGAACTCAAGCTGGTCGACATGCAGGGCAAGACGGAGGTCCGCTACAAGGGCCCGAACATCACCCCTGGCTACTGGCGCCAGCCCGAAGAGACCACCGACGCCTTCGACGAAGAAGGCTTCTTCAAGACCGGCGACGCGGTCAAGTGGATCGACGAGACCGACGTGCACCAGGGCCTGAAGTTCGACGGCCGCATCGCCGAGGACTTCAAGCTCGCCACCGGCACCTTCGTCAGCGTCGGCCCGCTGCGCGGCAAGATCATCGCCGCCGGCGCGCCCTACATCCAGGACGTGGTGCTCACCGGACTGAACATGAAGGAGGTCGGCGCCATGGTGTTCCCGACCGCGGCCGTGCGCCAGCTAGCCGGCCTGCCCGCCGATGCCTCGATGCACGACGTGCTCGACGCGGCGCCGGTGCTGGCCCAGTTCCAGAAGATCGTGGACGAGCTGTCCCGCAATTCGACCGGCTCGGCCAACCGCATTGCCCGCCTCTGCCTGCTGGCCGACCCGCCGACCATCGACCGCGGCGAGATCACCGACAAGGGATCGATCAACCAGCGCGCCGTGCTCTCGCACCGCGCCGACACGGTGGCCAAGCTGCACAGCGACGGCCTGCGTTTCATCGTCAAACCGACGGCCTGAAGGGACACGACATGGCCAGCAAAGGCTTCTTCAATGCGTTCGCCGATGTGGTGATCCTCGACGGCGTGCGCACGCCGATGGTGGACTACTGCGGCGCGCTGGGCCACCTCTCGCCGACCGACCTGGGCATCAAGGCGGCGCGGTCTGCGCTGCAGCGCGCCGGCGTGCCAGGCGATCACATCGGTTCGGTGGTCACGGGCAACATGGCGCCCGGCGACTTCGACCAGTTCTTCCTGCCGCGCCACATCGGTCTCTACGCCGGCGTGCCGGTCGAGGTGCCGGCCATCATGGCGCAGCGCATCTGCGGCACCGGCTTCGAGCTGTTCCGCCAGGCCGGCGAGCACATCCAGGGCGGTGCCGCCGACGTGGCGCTGGTCGTGGGCACCGAAAGCATGACGCGCAACCCGATCGCCGCCTTCGACCACCGAACCGGCTTCAAGCTCGGCGCGCCGGTGGGTTTCAAGGACTACATGTGGGAGGCACTGAAGGACCCGGCGGCCGGCATCAACATGATCCAGACCGCCGAGAACCTGGCGAAGAAGTACGGCATCACGCGCGAGGAGGTGGATGCGTTCGCCTCCTCGTCGTTTGCCAATGCGGTGGCCGCGCAGGAAAGCGGCTTCCTGGCCGGCGAGATCGTGCCGGTGGTCAGCGAGAAGTTCGAGATCGAGGGCTACAAACCGCGCGGCATCCGCCTGCAGGGCAAGGTGACCGAGGTCGCGACGGACACGCACCCGCGGCTGTCGCCGGTCGAGGTGCTGGCCAAGCTCAAGCCGGTGTTCGAACACGGCGTGCAGACCGGTGGCAACAGCTCGGCCCTGGTCGACGCGGCCGCGGCCTGCGTGGTCAGTTCCGGGGCCTACGCCAAGGCACAAGGCAAGAAGCCGCTGGCACGCCTGGTTGCAGCGGCAGCGGTCGGTGTGCCGCCCGAGATCATGGGCATCGGCCCGGCCCCCGCCATCCGGCTGCTGCTGGAGCGCACGGGTCTGAAGCTCGACGACATCGCGCGCTTCGAAGTCAACGAAGCCCAGGGTGCGCAGACCCTGGCGGTCGCGAAGGAGCTGGGCATGGACATCGGCCGGCTGAACGTCAACGGCGGCGCCATCGCGCTGGGCCATCCGCTGGCGACCACCGGCGTGCGCCTGACGCTGACGCTGGCGCGCGAACTGCAGCGCTGCGGCGCGAAGTACGGCATCTCCAGCGCCTGCGTGGGCGGTGGCCAGGGCATTGCCCTCCTCATTGAGAACCTGGAAGGAAACTGAGATGAACATTCAAGGACATGCCGCGCTCGTCACCGGCGGTGGCTCCGGCCTCGGCGAGGCCACGGCCCGCGAACTGGCCCGCCTGGGTGCGAAGGTCGCGGTGCTCGACCTGAACCTCGAGAACGCGCAGCGCGTCGCCAAGGACATCGGCGGCGTGGCGGTGCAGTGCAATGTGTCGGACCCGGACAGCATGCAGGCCGCCGTCGACGCCGCCGCCGCGGCCCACGGCCCGGCCCGCATCCTGATGCAGATCGCGGGCATCGGCAGCGCCAAGCGCGTGGTCGGCAAGGACGGCAATGCCGCCCCGCTGGCCGACTTCGCCCGCGTGATCAACGTCAACCTGATCGGCACCTACAACGCGGCCCGCCTGTTCGCCGCGGCCTGCGCCAAGCTCGACCCGATGGAAGACGGCGAGCGCGGCGTGATGGTGTTCACCGCCAGCGTCGCCGCCTTCGACGGCCAGGTCGGCCAGCAGGCGTACAGCGCCTCCAAGGCCGGCGTCGCCGGCATGACGCTGCCGATGGCGCGCGACCTGGCGCAGCACGGCATCCGTGTCTGCACCATTGCTCCCGGCCTGTTCGCCACGCCGCTGATGAAGGAACTGCCCGAGCCGGTGCAGGAGTCGCTGGCCAAGAGCATTCCCTTCCCCAACCGCCTGGGCAAGCCCGAGGAGTTCGCGGAACTGGCGGCACACATCGTCAGCAACGGCCACCTCAACGGCGAAGTCATCCGTCTCGACGGCGCCCTGCGCATGGCTCCCCGCTGAACAGAACACCATGAGCAAGACCGTTGTCTACGAAGTCGAGGTGATGTTCGGCGACTGCGATCCCGCCGGGATCGTCTTCTTCCCGAACTTCAGCAAGTGGATGGACGCCTCGTCGCTGAACTTCTTCGTGCAGTGCGGAGTGCCGCCCTGGCGCGAACTGATGAAGACGACCGGGATCATCGGCACGCCGCTGCTGGAGATCCACACCAAGTTCTTCAAGCCCGCCACCTACGGCGAGCGCCTGCAGATCCACACCAGCGTCACCGAATGGCGCGAGAAAGTGCTGATCCACAAGCACGTGGTCATGCGCGGCGACACCGTGCTGTGCGAAGGCTCCGAGACGCGCGCGTTCTGCATGCGCGACCCGGAGAACCCCGACCGCATCAAGGCGATCCCGATCCCGGACGACATCCGGACCAAGTGTTCCTGACCCCATCCACCGTTTTTCTGTTCCCTGTTCCCGTTCCACCCTCCTAGGAGACATCGCATGAAAGCCCTCAAGACCCTGGTCGCCGCCGCTGTGACCCTGCTCGCCGCCGGCGCCGCACAAGCCGACATCAACATCGGCGTCAGCCTCGCGCTGACCGGCCCCGGCTCCGGTCTGGGCATCCCGATGCAGAACCAGTTCAAGCTGTTCCCCAAGACCATCGCCGGTGAGAAGGTCAACCTGATCGTGCTGGACGACGCGACCGACCCGGGCAAGGGCGCCGCCAACGCGCGCCGCTTCGTGACCGAAGACAAGGTCGACATGATCATCGGCTCGTGCATCACCGCGGTCGCCGCCGCCATGACCGACATCGCCAGCGAAGCCGGCACCGTGCAGCTGGCCGGTTCGCCCGTGGGCGTGCCCGCCGGCAAGGACAAGTGGCTGTTCCGCCTGCCGCAGTCCAACACCGTCATGGGCCACGCCGTGGTCGAAGACATGAAGGAAAAGGGCATCAAGACCATCGGCTTCCTGGGCTACACCGACGCCTACGGCGAGCAATGGCTCAAGGAAATCACGCCCCAGCTGGACAAGGCCGGCATCAAGATCGTCGCCACCGAGCGCTTCGCCCGCACCGACACCAGCGTGACCCCGCAGGCCCTGAAGATCACCGCCGCCAACCCCGACGCGGTGCTGATCGTGGCCTCGGGCTCCGGCGCCGCGATGCCCCAGATGGCGATCGTCGACCGCGGCTTCAAGGGCAAGATCTACCAGACCCACGCCGCAGCCACGCAGGACCTGATGCGCGTCGGCGGCAAGGCCGTCGAAGGCACGCTGGTGGTGTCCGGCCCGGCCGTGATCGCCGAACAGCTGCCCGACAAGCACCCGTCCAAGCCGGTCGCCATCGACTTCGTGCAGAAGTACGAGAAGGCCTACGGCCCGAACTCGCGCAACCAGTTCGCCGGCCACGCCTACGACGCGCAGATCACGCTGGAAAAGGTCATTCCGGTCGCCCTGAAGAAGGCCAAGCCCGGCACCCCCGAGTTCCGCGCCGCCCTGCGCGACGCCATGGAAACCATGGGCCGCACCGTGTTCTCGCACGGCGTGATGAACTGGACCGCCGCCGACCACTGGGGTTACACGCTGGAAACCGGCGTGATGCTCAAGGTCGTCGACGGCAAGTTCAAGGCGGACTGAGCATCCGCACCCCCTGCGTCGCCTTCGGCGCCTCCCCCCTCTCTCGCCTTTGGCGGGAGGGGGGCGACACCTGGGGCCGGCAGAGCCGGACCCTCGGTGTCCCTGGCCTGGACAGCCGCCCTTCTTTCTATCGTTGAAGGTTTTGTATGGATTTCTCTATTGCCAGCATTCTTGCGCTGGACGGCCTGACCAACGGCGCCGTCTATGCCTTGCTGGGCCTGGCGACGGTGCTGGTGTTCACCGTCACCCGGGTCATCTTCATTCCGCAGGGCGAGTTCGTCGCCTATGGGGCGCTCACGCTGGCCATGCTGCAGACCGGCAAGACGCCGGGCACCGTGTGGCTGCTGCTGATCCTGGCGGTCGTGGCTTCGCTGATGGAGCTGCTTGAGCGCTGGCGCCACCACGGCCAGCCCCTGCGCGCGCTGCGCTCGGCGGCCAAGACGCTGGTGCCGCCGGTAGTGATCGCCCTGGTGAGCATCTGGGCCGCGCCGCAGCAGTTCCCGATGTGGGCACAGGCCGCGCTGAGCCTGGCGATCGTCACCAGTTTCGGCCCGCTGGTCTACCGCGTCGCCTACCAGTCGCTGGAGAGTGCCACGCCGCTGGTGCTGCTGATCGTGTCGGTCGGCGTGCACTTCGCCATGACCGGCCTGGGCCTGCTCTTCTTCGGTGCCGAAGGCTTCCGCAATCCCCCGTTCTGGGACTACCGGCTGGAGCTTGGCCCGGTGGCCCTGTCGGGCCAGACCATCGTGATCGCCCTGTGTTCGCTGGCGCTGATCGTGATGCTGCGCCTCTACTTTGAAAGCTCGCTGCGCGGCAAGGCGCTGCGGGCCACCGCGGTCAACCGCACCGGTGCGCGCCTGATGGGCATCTCGACCCACGCGTCGGGCCAGCTGACCTTCACCATGGCGGCCTTCATCGGCGCGCTCTCGGGCCTGCTGATCGGCCCCACCACCACCGTGTTCTACGACTCGGGCTTCCTGATCGGTCTCAAAGGCTTCGTGGCGGCCGTGGTCGCCGGGCTGTCGAGCTACCCCGGCGCGCTGCTGGGTGCGCTGTTTGTTGGTCTGGTCGAGTCCTTCGGCTCGTTCTGGGCCAGCGCCTTCAAGGAGGTCATCGTGTTCACGCTGATCCTGCCGGTGCTGCTGGTGCGTTCGCTGGGCAGCAGCCATTCCGACGAGGACCACTGAAATGGACATTCGCAAAACCGGCCTGCTGGCCCTCATCGCCGCCGTGCCGCTGATCGCGGTGCTGCCGCTGCCCGATTTCTGGATCACGCAGCTCAACTACATCGGCCTGTACAGCCTGACCTGTCTGGGTCTGGTGCTGCTCACCGGCGTCGGTGGCCTCACCTCGTTCGGCCAGGCGGCCTTCGTCGGCATCGGTGCCTACACCACCGCCTGGCTGACGCTGAACATGGACATCTCGCCCTGGCTCACGCTGTTCATCGGCATGGGGTTCACCGCGCTGAGCGCGCTGGTGGTCGGCGTCATCACGCTGCGCATGTCGGGCCACTACCTGCCGCTGGCGACCATCGCCTGGGGCCTGTCGCTCTACTACCTGATGGGCAACCTGGACGCGCTGGGCAAGTACGACGGCCTGCTGGGTCTCAAGAGCCTGTCCATCGGCGGCTTCGACATCGGCCAGGGCCGTGCCTTCTTCGTGCTGACCTGGGGCATCCTGGTCGCTTCGGCGGCCGGCATGCTGCACCTGCTGGACTCGCGGGCCGGCCGTGCGATCCGCTCGCTCAAGGGCGGCTCGCAGATGGCCGAGGCCATGGGCATCAGCACCTTCCGCTACAAGGTCACGATCTTCGTGCTGGCCGCCGTGCTGGCCTCGATCGCGGGCTGGCTGCTGGCGCACTTCCAGCGCACGGTCAACCCCTCGGCCTTCGGCCTGAAGATGGGCATCGAGTACCTGTTCATGACGGTGATCGGCGGCGTCGGCCACGTCTGGGGTGCGATCGTGGGCGCCGGCCTGATCAAGATCCTGGACGACCAGCTGCAGGTGCTGCTGCCCAAGCTGATCGGCACCAGCGGCAGCTACGAGGTGATCGTGTTCGGCGTGCTGATGGTGCTGGTGCTCAAGTACCTGCCCGATGGCCTGTGGTCGGTGGTCGGCAAGAAAATGCCCGCGCCCAAGCGCCAGCAGGACTGGAACGACGCGCCCGCGCTGCCGGCGCGCGACAAGCCGGCGCAGGGCGACCTGGTGCTGGACGTGGACAAGATCCGCAAGCAGTTCGGCGGTCTGACCGCGGTGAACGACATCAGCTTCCAGATCCAGGCGGGCCAGATCGTCGGCCTGATCGGCCCCAACGGCGCCGGCAAGTCGACCACCTTCAACCTGGTCACCGGCGTGCTGTCGCTGACCAGCGGCTCGGTGAAGTTCCGCGGCGAGACCATCAGTGGCCACTCTTCGCGCGAGATCTCGCGCAAGGGCATGGCGCGCACGTTCCAGCACGTCAAGATGATCCCGGACATGACGGTACTGGAGAACGTGGCCCTGGGCGCCCACACCCGCGGCAGCAAGGGCGTGCTCTCGGCCATGCTGCGCAGCAACCGGGCCGAAGAGAAGCGCCTGTTCAAGGAAGCGCAGCGCCAGCTCGAACGCATCGGCATGGGCGACTACCTGCACGAGCAGGCCGGCAACCTGGCCATGGGTCCGCAGCGGCTGATGGAGATCGCGCGCGCCCTGTGCGCCGATCCGGCCTTGCTGCTGCTCGATGAACCCGCCGCCGGCCTGCGCCACAAGGAGAAGCAGGGCCTGGCCGACGTGCTGCGCCAGCTCAAGTCGGAAGGCATGAGCATCCTGCTGGTCGAGCACGACATGGATCTGGTGATGCAGATCTGCGACCACCTGGTGGTCATGGAGTTCGGCACCCTGCTCACCCAGGGCACGCCCGAGCATGTGCAGCAAGACCCGATGGTGCGCGCCGCGTACCTGGGCACCGAACACTGAACGGGAACCCGTCCCATGAGCACCCCCCTTCTCCAGATCAGCGACCTGCGCGCCGGCTACGGCCGCGCCGAGGTGCTGCACGGCATCAGCCTGCACGCCGACAAGGGCAGCGTCATCACCGTCATCGGCCCCAACGGTGCCGGCAAGTCGACCCTGCTCAACACCATCATGGGCATCCTGCCCGGCAAGGGCCGCCTGCACTTCGACGGCCAGGACATCAGCGCGCTCACGCTCGAGGAGCGCGTGATGCTGGGCATGGCCCTGGTGCCCGAGAAGCGCGAGCTGTTCGGCACCATGTCGGTGGAAGACAACCTGCTGCTGGGCGGTTTCCGCCAGATGCGGCTGGGCAATGCGCAATGGCGCGACCGGCTGGCCGACGTGTTCGACATCTTTCCGCGCCTGAAGGAGCGCCGCGCCCAGCTCGCCGGCACGCTCTCGGGCGGCGAGCGGCAGATGCTGGCCGTGGGCCGCGCCCTGATGGGGCGCCCCGCCCTGCTGATGCTCGACGAACCCAGCCTGGGCCTTGCGCCGCTGATCGTGCGCGAGATCTTTTCCATCATCGACAACCTGCGCAAGACCGGCGTGACCATCGTGCTGGTGGAACAGAACGCGCGCGCCGCGCTGCAGGTGGCCGACCACGGCTATGTGCTGGAAATGGGCGAACTCAGCGCCGAAGGCCCGGCCGACCAGCTCGCCAACGATCCCCGCGTGATCGAGACCTATCTCGGCAGCGCACAAAAAGCGGCCTGACCGCACACACTGGAGACAAGCCATGAAGACGTCGTCGATCCACCGTCCGCGCGCCCTGCACCTGGTGCTGCCGGCCTCCCTCGGCCTGGCGCTCAGCGCCTGCGGCAGCCTGCCCGCGGGCAGCAGCGCTGGCGGCCCGCTCAAGGCCGCCGAAGGGGCGGCATTGCAACAGTGCGAAACGCTGGCCGCCGGCTTCCGCCACGACAACACCAGCATCGACTCGGCCACGGTGCAGGCCGCCGGCGCGCTCAAGCTGGGCAGCCAGCCGGTCGCCGAACACTGCCTCGTCAAGGGCGCGATGTTCAAGCGCAAGGGCAGCGACAACCGCGACTACGCGATCGGTTTCGAGATGCGCCTGCCCAAGGCCTGGAACGGTCGCTTCTACTACCAGGGCAACGGCGGTCTCGACGGCGCCGTGCAACCCGCGCAGGGTGCGCTGGGCGGCGGCCCGCTGACCGGCGCCCTGGCCCAGGGTTTTGCCGTCATCAGCTCCGACGCCGGCCACACCGGCGCGCAGACGCCCTTCTTCGGCGCCGAGCCGCAGTCGCGGCTGGACTACGGCTACCAGGCCGTCGCCAAGCTCACGCCCATGGCCAAGGCCCTGATCGCCAGCGCCTACGGCAAGGGTCCGGACCGCTCCTACCTGGGCGGTTGCTCCAACGGCGGCCGCCACGCGATGGTCGAGGCCGCGCGCGGCCAGTCCTACGACGGCTACCTCGTCGGCGCGCCCGGCTACCGCCTGCCCAATGCGGCGCTGGCCCAGCTCTGGGGCGCGCAGCAGTGGGCGCCGCTGGCCGTGGCCGGTGCCACCACCAAGCACCCGCTCAACCCGAACGCCTCCATCCCCGACCTCAGCGGCGCCTTCACCAAGGCCGAACGCCAGCTGGTCGCCAGCGCCATCCTCGCCAAGTGCGACGCGCTCGACGGTGCGAAGGACGGCCTGGTGCAGGCCACGCAGGCCTGCCAGTCGGCCTTCAACCTCAAGACCGATGTCGCGACCTGCAGCGGTGAACGCAATGGCCAGTGCCTGAGCACCGCGCAGAAGGACGTGATCGCCAGTGTGTTCGCCGGTGGCCGCACGACCGGTGGCCAGGCCATCTACTCGGCCTTCCCGCTCGACCCGGGTCTGGCCGGTGACAACTGGGCGATGTGGAAGTTCGCCAACGCGGTGGCACTGGACCCGCTGTCGGTCGGCACCGTCTTCAGCACGCCGCCCGGCCCGGTCGATCCGCTCAAGGACGACCTGAACGCCCGCCTGCCGCTGTTCAGCGCGACCAATGACGTGTACCGCGAATCGGGCCTGTCGCTCATGACCCCGCCCGGCAACGACAAGCCCGTGAGCCTCGCCAGGCTCAAGGACCGCGGCGCCAAGATGGTGATCTACCACGGTGTGGCCGACGCGATCTTCTCCGCCGAAGACACGCGCCAGTGGCTGCTGCGCCTGGACCAGGCCCTGGGCGGCAAGGCCGACAGTTTTGCGCGCTTCTTCCCGGTGCCCGGCATGGCGCACTGCAGCGGCGGCCTGGCCACCGACCAGTTCGACCTGCTCTCGCCGCTGGTGAAGTGGGTGGAACAGGGCGTGCCCCCGCAGGCCGTGCCGGCCACCGCGCGTGGCGCCGGCAACCCCGGTGGCGAAAACAAGGAGCTGCCCGCCGACTGGTCCGCCAGCCGCAGCCGCCCTCTGTGCGCCTACCCGACGGTCGCGACCTACAAGGGCTCGGGCTCGCTGGAAGACGCCGCGAACTTCAGCTGCCGCTGAACCACGCCAAGAGGCCGACCATGCACACCGTTCACACGATTCGACTGGCCAGCCTCGTGGCCGCCACACTGACCATCGCCGCCCCCGTGGCGATGGCGCAAGGCACCGACTGTGCGGCCTTCGCCGCGCAGGCCCCGGCGGGCGTCACGCTGACCGCCGAGCGCATCCAGGGCGACACCGTGCGCCCGCCCGGACAGGGCGGCGGGCCGCTGCTGGTCGAGCACTGCCGCCTCAGCGGCAAGATGGGTGAACGGATGGGGCAGGACGGCAAGCCTTACCACATCGGTTTCGAGCTGCGCTTGCCCACCCAGTGGAACGGGCGCCTGCTCTACCAGGGCGGCGGCGGCAACGACGGCGTGGTGCGCCCGGCGGTCGGCCCGCAGGCCACCGGCGGCCCCGGCGGCTACGCGCTCAACCGCGGCTTCGCCGTCGTCACCACCGACGCCGGCCACCAGGGGCCGACCGCCGACTTCGGCTTCGACCCCATCGCCCGCACCGACAACGCCTACGCCGCGCACGACCGCGTGGCCGTGACCGCCAAGGACCTGGTGCGCCGCTTCTACAGCAAGCCGGCCGACAAGTCCTACTTCATCGGCTGCTCGGGCGGCGGGCGCCAGGGGATGATGTTCACGCAGCGTTTCCCGCAGCACTTCGACGGCGTGATCGCGATGGCGCCGGCCATGCGCGTCTCCAAGGGCGCGACCATCGCCGCGGCCTGGGACACGCAGGCGCTGCAGGCGATTGCGCCCGCAGGCACCGACGGCAAACCCGCCATCAGCATGGCGCTGTCCAACAACGACCTGGGCCTGCTGCGCAAGGGCATCCTCGACGCCTGCGATGCGGACGACGGCCTGGCCGATGGCCTGGTGTCCAACCCCGCCGCCTGCCGCTTCGACGTGAAGAAGCTGCAATGCAGCGGCGCCAAGGACGACAGCTGCCTCTCGGCCCCGCAGGTCGGCGCGCTGCAGAAGGTCTTCTCAGGCGCGCGCAACAGCGCCGGCAAGCCGCTGTACTTCAGCTGGCCCTGGGACGCGGGCGTCGGTCACCCGGCCAACGACTGGCGCGCCTGGAAGCTGGGCACCGCCACCGCCGGCACACCCAACTCGCGCCACGTGTTCCTGATGCAGGACGCGCTGCAGGGCTACTTCGTCACGCCGCCCGACCGCTCGCTGTCGATCCTGGCGTTCGACTTTGACCGCGACCCGGCGCGCATGGACGCGCACAGCTGGATCTTCAACACCGCCGACGACGTCAAGCTCGCGGGCTACAGGGCGCGCGGCGGCAAGCTGCTGTTCGCCCACGGCATGGCCGACCCGATCTTCTCGCCCGACGAGATGATCGACTACTACCAGCGCCTGAGCGCCGAACACGGCGCCACCACGCCCGACTTCGCGCGCCTGTTCCTGATTCCCGGCATGGGCCACTGCAGCGGCGGCGCCGCCACCGACAGCTGGGACGGCCTGAGCGCGCTGGTCGACTGGGTCGAAAAGGGCCAGGCTCCGCAGCAGATCACCGCCGCAGGCACCACCGTCTTCCCCGGCCGCACCCGCCCGCTCTGCGCCTGGCCGAAACACGCCCACTACAACGGCAGCGGCAACCCCGAAGACGCCGCGAACTTCAGCTGCCGCTGAGCCCGCGCCCCACCGTCCATCGCCAGGAGACACGCATGTACTACGAGCCGGGCAAGACACCCCACGGCCTGCCGCACGATCCGTTCAAGTCCTGCGTGATCCCGCGCCCCATCGGCTGGATCTCCACGGTGGACGCGCAGGGGCGCGACAACCTCGCGCCCTACAGCCAGTTCCAGAACGTGACCTTCGATCCGCCGATCGTCATGTTCAGCGCCAACCAGACCACCCAGGGCGAACGCAAGGACTCGGTGCACAACGCCGAGCAGATGGGCCAGTTCGTCTGGAACATGGCGACCTACGCGCTGCGCGAGGCCGTGAATATCAGTGCCGAAGAGCTGCCGCTGGGCGTGGACGAGTTTCAGCGCGCCGGGCTGGAGAAGCTGGAGAGCCGGCTCGTGAAACCCAAGCGCATCAAGGGCTCGCCGATCCAGTTCGAGTGCGAGTACCTCAACACCCTGCGCTTCCCCGGCCGGCCGCCGATGGGCACGGTCGACGTGGTGTTCGGCCGCGTGGTCGGCATCCACATCGACGATGCCTACATCGATGGCAACGGCCTGGTCGACGTGCTCAAGATCCAGCCGATCGCGCGCATGGGCTACTACGACTACACCGTGGTCGACAACAAGTTCCAGATGGTCATCCCCGGCAACAGCAAGGCCCTGCTCGCCGGTCTCGAAGGCTCGCCCGACAAGGCCCAGGACGCCACCGGCGGCCGCTGACGCTCTTCCCTTTTTCGCCCCCCGCACACCGTGAACCACTTCCAGCCCGCCACCGCCGACATGGCCTTCATCCTGCAGTCCGTGCTGCAGGCCCCGCAACAGCTGCAGGCGCTGCCCGCGTACTCGGGTGAAGGGACCGAAGCCGACGCCGACCTGATGCAGCAGGTGCTCGAAGAGTCGGGCAAGTTCGTGGCCGAGGTGGTGGCGCCGCTGACGCGCGACGGCGACGAGATCGGTGCCCAGTGGAAGGACGGCGCCGTCACCATGCCGCCGGGTTTTCGCGACGCCTACCAGGCCTTCTGGCAGGCCGGCTGGCCTGCCCTGGCCTGCGCCACCGAGGACGGCGGCCAGGGCCTGCCCGCGGTGCTCGAAGCCATGCTCTACGAGATGCTCAGCGCCGCCAACCACGGCTGGACCATGGCGCCCGGACTGCTGCACGGCGCCTACGAGTGCATCAAGCACCACGCGTCGGACGCGCTGAAGGCGCAGTACCTGGAAAAGGTGGCGACCGGCGAGTGGCTGGCGACCATGTGCCTGACCGAGCCGCACGCCGGCTCCGACCTCGGCCTGTGCCGCACCAAGGCCGTCCCCATGGCCGACGGCCGCTACGCGCTGTCGGGCACCAAGATCTTCATTTCCGGCGGCGAACACGACCTGACCGACAACATCGTGCACCTGGTGCTCGCCCGCCTGCCCGACGCGCCGCCCGGCCCCAAGGGGCTGTCGCTGTTCCTCTGCCCGAAGTTCTACCCGGATGGCACGCGCAGCGCGGCCGTCTGCGAGCGCATCGAGGAGAAGATGGGCCTGCACGGCAGCCCGACCTGCGTGATGCGCTTCGACGAGGCGCCGGGCTGGATCGTGGGTGAGCCGGGCAAGGGCCTGAACGCGATGTTCGTGATGATGAACGCCGCGCGGCTGCACGTGGGCCTGCAGGGCATCGGCCTGCTCGAAGCCGCCTGGCAGAAGGCCGACGCGTATTCGAAGGAGCGCCGCCAGATGCGCGCGCCCGGCGGCTCCGAGAAAGCGGGCGAGGCCGACCTGATCGAGCAGCACCCGGCCATGCGCCGCATCCTCGACGCGCAGCGCGCCTGGATCGACGCCGGCCGCGTGGTCGCCTACCGCACCGCCATCGAACTCGACATCCTCAAACACCACGGCAACGCCGCCCGGCGCGAGGCCGCCGGCCGCTGGTGCACCCTGGTCACGCCGGTGCTCAAGGCCGCCTGGACCGACCAGGCCTTCCACGGCGCCAGCGCCTGCCTGCAGGTGTTCGGCGGCCACGGCTACGTGCGCGAATGGGGCATCGAACAGATCGTGCGCGACTCGCGCGTGTCCATGATCTACGAGGGCACCAACGAAATCCAGGCGATCGACCTGCTGCTGCGCAAGACCCTGCCCGACGGTGGTGCGTCGCTGCTGACGCTGCTGGGCGAGCTGGCGGCCGACCTGGGCGACGACGACCAGGCCACCCGGGTGAAGGCCCAGTTCGCCGGTTTCGCCGGCTTCCTGCGCGAGCGCCTGCTGCCCCGCGCCACCGCCAAGGACGCGCCCGCCGACCTGGCGCACTGGCTGGCCGACGACTTCCTGCGCGCGCTCACGCTGCTGCTGATGGCCTGGGCCTGGGCGCGCATCGGCGCCACCCCGGGTGCCGATGCCAGCCGCTGGCAGACCGCCCAGCAAGGCTTCTGGCGCTGGGTCTGGCCCGAGTTCGGCATGCGCGTGTCGATGATGGACTCGACCCTCGCCGGGTGAACCCCACCGCGCGCCTGGCAACGACCCCGTTATCCTTGGCCACCATGTCCGAAACCTCTGTCGCCAACACCCTGCGCCGACCGCGTGCGCCACGCAAGACCGCGGCGCCTGCCACCACATTCCCGGTCGTGGACAACGATTCCGGCATCGACACCAGCTACCTCGAGACGCTGCTGGGCTACAACGCCCGCCGCGCCGCGCTGGCGGTGATCGGCGTGTTCCTGCAGCGCATGGCGCCCTACGGCCTGCGACCGGTCGATTTCTCGGTGCTGACACTGATCGCGCACAACCCGGGCATCACCTCGCGCCAGCTCTGCGCGGCGCTGGACATCCTGCCGCCCAACCTGGTGGGCATGATCAAGAGCCTGGACCAGCGCGGCCTGATCGAGCGCCGCCCCCATCCGACCGACCGGCGCGCCCAGGGTCTGCACGTCTCGGCGGCGGGCAAGAAGCTGCAGAAGAGCGCCCAGGCCACCGCGACCCAGCTCGAAAGCGATGTGGCCAGCCGGCTCACCGCGCAGGAACTCGACACCCTCAAGGACCTGCTGCGCAAGGTGTACCGAGGTTAGCGACCCGCGCAGCGTTGGGGGCGACAGGGCCAGCCGCCGGGCCGCCCCAAGGCAGGCCCAGCCCCTCGGGGGACAGCGACCCGCGCAGCGGTGGAGCGTGGGGGCCACCCTCTGCAATCCGGGTAAATCCCGACCGTTCTTTCCCCGTCTCGCGGGCTTGCCCAGCTAGCGAACTGCTAGCGCGCGCCGTATAGTGGGTTCAAGCCTCGACACAGAAGGCTGGTCCAGGAGACAACCCATGAGTGCCAAAGACCAAGCGGCGGTCATTCAGCTGTTCGACCTGCTGGAATCGCGCTACGCCATGCGCGTGATCTGGGCCCTGAGCGACGGCCACCCGCAAACCTTCCGGTTGCTGCAGGACAGCGTCGGCGGTGTCACGCCCAACACCCTCAACACCCGGTTGAAAGAACTCCGCGCGGCACGCCTGGTCGACCACACCGGCGACGGCTACCGCCTCACGCCCCAGGGCGCCGAACTTGCGCGGCGCATGACCGAAGTGCAGCAGTTCGCCGGCCGCTGGGCCCAGCAGCAGGCCCGGGCGGCGATGGCGGGGGTCGCGGCAACACCTGCCGCCGTACACGCGCCCTGAAAACAGGTGCTCAGGGGGTGGGCACGACCTTCTGGCGCTGCTGGCCCAGGCCACGCCCGCCCAGCGTGACCACATCACCCGCCTGAAGGAACAGCGGCGGTTTGTGCCCCATGCCCACGCCCGGCGGGGTGCCGGTCGGGATCACGTCACCCGGCTGCAGCGCCATGAAGCGGCTGAGGTAGCTCACGATCTGCGCCACACCAAAGATCATGGTGCGCGTGTTGCCGGTCTGGCGCCGCTGGCCGTTCACGTCCAGCCAGAGATCGACGTCCTGCACGTTGCCCAGTTCGTCTGGTGTCACCAGCCAGGGGCCGATCGGGCAATGCGTCGGGTAGCTCTTGCCCTTGGTCCACTGGCCCTCATATTCGATCTGGAACGCGCGCTCTGAAACGTCGTTGACCAGGCAGTAGCCGGCCACGTGTTGCAGCGCCTCCGCCTCGTTCACCTGGAAGGCCCGTTCGCCGATCACGATGCCCAGCTCCACCTCCCAGTCCAGCTTCTGCGAGCCGGGCGCGATCCAGAGATCGTCGTCCAGGCCGCTGATGGCGCCGTTGTGCTTGTTGAAGACGATCGGCTGGCCCGGCGCCTTCATGCCGGATTCGGCCGCGTGGTCGGCGTAGTTCAGGCCGATGCAGACCACATTGCCCACCGCCCCCACGCAGGGGCCGAGCCGGCTGCCGGCGGGCACCGGCGGCAGCGCGGCCGGGTCGAGGGTCGCCAGCCGCCGCATAGAATCACGCCCCAGCACGGCGCCGGCGATGTCCGGCACCACGCCCGACAGGTCGCGCAGCGTCCCGCTGGCGTCGATCAGGCCGGGTTTTTCCGCGCCGGGAAGGCCGTGGCGAATCAGTTTCATGCGGTTTTCCTCGTGTTTTGGGGCTGAAAACCCGCCATTCTGAGGCCGTCCCGGCTTTTTTCCTGTCGCCCCCTTGAAGCCCCTGCGGGCGCCCCCATGTGCCGCGCACGGGCAGCGTTGCCCCGATTTTCTGGAACCTTGTTTGTCATGAGCCAACCACAGAACCCCGCCGACAACCCCCAGACCGCCCACCAGAGCACCGAAGAAGCGCTGGCCGCTGCCGCGGTGGCCGAAGCCGACGCGCTGGCCGCCCTGACCAACGAGGTCAGCGACCTCAAGGCCAAGAACTCCGACCTGGCCGACCAGTTCCTGCGCGCCAAGGCCGAGGCCGAAAACGCCCGCCGCCGCGCCGACGAGGAAATCAGCAAGGCCCGCAAGTTCGCGGTCGAGAGCTTTGCCGAGAGCCTGCTGCCGGTGCTCGACAGCCTGGAAGCCGGCCTGGCGGTGCAGGAAGCCTCGGTGCAGCAGATCCGGGAAGGCGCCGACGCCACGCTCAAGCAGCTGCGCAGCGCCCTCGAGCGCAACAAGGTGATCGCCATCGCGCCCGACGCCGGCGCCAGGTTCGACCCCGCCCAGCACCAGGCCATCAGCCTCGTGCCCGCCGACCAGCCAACCAACACCGTGGTCACCGTGCTGCAGAAGGGCTACCTGATCGCCGAGCGCGTGCTGCGGCCGGCCCTGGTCACCGTCGCGGCGCCCAAATAAAGGCAGGAAACCCGGCCAGCCGGTCTTGAAAAGTCCACCGGTTATCCACACCTCCTCCACAACGGGCCCACAGCCCACCCACACACTTATTCAATCTTTCGAACCGGAGCAAAACATGGGAAAAATCATCGGCATCGACCTGGGCACCACCAACTCTTGTGTGTCCATCATGGAAGGCAACACCACCAAGGTGATCGAGAACTCGGAAGGTGCGCGCACCACGCCGTCGATCGTGGCCTACCAGGAAGACGGTGAAGTGCTGGTCGGCGCCTCGGCCAAGCGCCAGGCCGTGACCAATCCCCGCAACACGCTCTACGCGATCAAGCGCCTGATCGGCCGCAAGTTCACCGAGAAGGAAGTGCAGAAGGACATCGACCTGATGCCCTACTCCATCGTGGCCGCCGACAACGGCGACGCCTGGGTGGAAGTGCGCGGCAAGAAGCTGTCGGCCCAGCAGGTCTCGGCCGACATCCTGCGCAAGATGAAGAAGACCGCCGAGGACTACCTGGGCGAGCCCGTGACCGAAGCCGTGATCACGGTGCCGGCCTACTTCAACGACGCCCAGCGCCAAGCCACCAAGGACGCCGGCCGCATCGCCGGCCTGGAAGTCAAGCGCATCATCAACGAGCCCACCGCGGCCGCGCTGGCCTTCGGTCTGGACAAGACCGAAAAGGGCGACCGCAAGATCGCCGTGTATGACCTGGGTGGCGGCACCTTCGACGTGTCCATCATCGAGATCGCCGACGTCGACGGCGAAAAGCAGTTCGAGGTGCTGTCCACCAACGGCGACACCTTCCTGGGCGGCGAAGACTTCGACCAGCGCATCATCGATTTCATCATCGGCGAGTTCAAGAAGGACCAGGGCGTCGACCTGTCCAAGGACGTGCTGGCCCTGCAGCGCCTGAAGGAAGCCGCCGAAAAGGCCAAGATCGAGCTGTCCAGCTCGGCCGCGACCGACATCAACCTGCCCTACATCACCGCCGACGCCTCGGGTCCGAAGCACCTGAACATCAAGCTCACGCGCGCCAAGCTCGAAGCCCTGGTGGAAGAGCTGATCGAACGCACGATCGCCCCCTGCCGCACCGCCATCAAGGACGCCGGCGTGGCCGTCGGTGACATCCATGACGTGATCCTGGTCGGCGGCATGACCCGCATGCCCAAGGTGCAGGAAAAGGTCAAGGAGTTCTTCGGCAAGGACCCGCGCAAGGACGTGAACCCCGACGAAGCCGTGGCCGTCGGCGCCGCCATCCAGGGCCAGGTGCTCTCCGGTGACCGCAAGGACGTGCTGCTGCTGGACGTGACCCCGCTGTCGCTGGGCATCGAGACCATGGGCGGCGTGATGACCAAGATGATCGCCAAGAACACCACCATCCCGACCAAGTTCGGCCAAGTGTTCTCGACCGCCGAAGACAACCAGCCGGCCGTGACCATCAAGGTGTTCCAGGGCGAGCGCGAAATCGCTGCCGGCAACAAGCTGCTGGGCGAGTTCAACCTCGAAGGCATCCCCAGCGCACCGCGCGGCATGCCGCAGATCGAAGTGACCTTCGACATCGACGCCAACGGCATCCTGCACGTGGGCGCCAAGGACAAGGGCACCGGCAAGGAAAACAAGATCACCATCAAGGCCAACTCCGGCCTGTCTGAAGAAGAAATCCAGAAGATGGTCAAGGACGCCGAGCTGAACTCCGCCGACGACAAGAAGAAGGTCGAGCTGGTGCAGGCCCGCAACCAGGCCGAAGCCATGGCGCACAGCGTGAAGAAGTCGCTGGGCGAACACGGTGACAAGCTGGACGCCGGCGAGAAGGAAGCCATCGAAGCCGCGATCAAGGACCTCGAAGAAGCCGCCAAGGGCGACGACAAGGCCGCGATCGAAGCCAAGACCGAAGCGCTGATGACCACCAGCCAGAAGCTGGGCGAGAAGGTGTACGCCGCCTCGCAGGCCGAAGCCGCGGCGGCCGGTGCCGCCGGTGGTGCCGAACAGGCCGCCGCCGGTGCATCGTCGTCCGCCAAGGACGACGACATCGTCGACGCCGAAGTCAAGGAAGTGAAGAAGGGCTGATCGCCGCGCTCCCGCGTTCAACCCATCGCCGCGTCGGGGCAACCTGACGCGGCGTTTCTGCTCAACAGAACCTCCGATTCACCACCATGGCCAAACGCGATTTTTACGAAGTGCTGGGCGTGCCCAAGAACGCCTCGGACGACGAGATCAAGAAGGCGTATCGCAAGCTGGCGATGAAGCACCACCCTGACCGCAACCAGGGAGATGCCGCCAAGGTCGCCGAAGAGAAGTTCAAGGAGGCCAAGGAAGCCTACGAGATGCTGTCGGACCCGCAGAAGAAGGCGGCCTACGACCAGTACGGCCACGCCGGCGTGGACCCAAACATGCGCGGTGGCCCGGGCGGCCCCGGCGCGGAAGGTTTTGCCGGCTTCGGCGAAGCCTTCGGCGACATCTTCGGCGACATCTTCGGCGGCCAGCGCCGTGGTGGCGGCGGCCGTCAGGTCTACCGTGGCGCCGACCTATCGTACGCGATGGAAATCAGCCTCGAAGAAGCGGCCACCGGCAAGGAAACGCAGATCCGCATCCCGAGCTGGGACGACTGCGAAACCTGCAAGGGCAGCGGCGCCAAGCCCGGCACCAGCGCCAAGACCTGCACCTCCTGCCACGGCCAGGGCGTGGTGCAGATGCGCCAGGGTTTCTTCAGCGTGCAGCAGACCTGCCCGCACTGCCACGGCAGCGGCAAGATCATTCCCGAGCCCTGCACCACCTGCAGCGGCCAGGGCAAGATCAAGAAGCAGAAGACGCTGGAAATCAAGATCCCGTCGGGCATCGACGACGGCCAGCGCATCCGCTCCAGCGGCAACGGCGAACCGGGCCAGAACGGCGGCCCCGCCGGCGACCTCTACATCGAGATCCGCCTGCGCAAGCACGACATCTTCGAACGCGAGGGCGACGACCTGCACTGCCAGGTGCCGGTGAGCATGACCACCGCCGCGCTCGGCGGCGAGATCGACGTGCCCACGCTGCAAGGCAAGGCCACCATCGACCTGCCCGAAGGCACGCAGAGCGGCAAGACCTTCCGCCTGCGCGGCAAGGGTGTCAAGGGCGTGCGCAGCAGCTACCCCGGCGACCTCTACTGCCACGTGGCGGTGGAGACGCCGGTGAAGCTGACCGAGCACCAGCGCAAGCTGCTCAAGGAACTCGACGAGTCGTTCAAGAAGGGTGGCCACAAGCACAGCCCGAACGACAAGGGGTGGTTTGAGAAGGCGAAGAGCTTTTTCAGCTGATTCGCGCTGTAGGGTTCAGAAACGGAAAGGGGCGACGGATGACCGTCGCCCCTTTTGCATGGTGCCGGCACAAGCTCGCGACGTCAGGACACGAAGAAGGCCTGCGCCTGCTCCAACGCGGCCACGTCCCCCTTCACCGCCTCCGGCGGCCCACCCTTGCCCCACAGCACCCCGGCCAGCGGCATGTCGAGGAACTTGGCGCACATCGCGGTCGAGTCGATCATCGGCTGCGCCTTGGCGCGGTCGCCGTTGGTGGTGATGAGCCACAGACGCTTCTGGCTCATCTGGGCCTTGAACTCCAGCCCCGGCACGCGCAGCCAGGCGCTCCAGTGGTCGAGGTAGGCCTTGAGCGTGGCGGGGAAGCTGAACCAGTAGACCGGCGCGACGAAGATGAGGTCGGTGCAGGCCAGGGTCTGGTCCAGCAGTTGGCGCATCACGCTGCCGGCTTCGGGCATGGGGTAGCTGCCGACGGTGTGGCGCTGGTCGATGAATTCGGGGATGCCAGCGCGGGCCAGGTGCACCCAGGTCTGGGTGGTGTCGGGCGGCAGGCTGGCCGCGGCCTGGCGGGCCAGCCATTCGGTGTTGCCGACGTGGCCGGGTTCGCGGGTGGAGGCGATGAGGAAGAGGCAATGGCGCGTGGACATGGGCGGGCAAAGAAGTTGGGGGTCTGCGCCATCTTAAGCAGCCCGCCGCATACCGCGCATGCCCTCTGCTCAGCGCAGGATCTTCTCCATCGCCTTGCCCTTGGCGAGTTCGTCGATCAGCTTGTCGAGCCAGCGGATTTTCTGCATCAGCGGGTCGTCCACCGCCTCCACGCGCACGCCACAGACCACGCCTTTGATGAGCGCGGTATTGGGGTGCAGGGCCGGCGCCTGGTCGAAGAAGGCCTCGAAGCTGGCACCAGAGTCGATCTGCTGCTGCAGCTGCGCCGGGCTGTAACCGGTCAGCCAGCAGACGATGCGGTCCACCTCGTCTTTTGTCCGGTTCTTGCGCTGCGCCTTCTGCACATACAGCGGGTACACGCTGGCGAACGGGGTGGCGAAGACGCGGTGGGCGGCCATGGCGGTCGGGACTCCCTGTCTCACCCCATCGAGTGCAAACCCACCCGGTTGCCCTCGGTGTCGATGAAGTGGGCGAAGAAGCCGAAGCCGCTGCCGATGTCCGTCTTCGGCACGGCCACCGAGCCACCCGCGCCCTCGACCCGCGCAAGCATCGGCGCCAGGTCGTCACCGCCGTTGAGGTAGACCAGGGTGCCGCTCCTGGACGGCGCGGTGCCATCGCCGTGCACGATGGCACCACCCACCCCCTCGTGGCTGGTGGAGAGAAAACCCATGGTGGACGGGCCCATGTTCATGGTTTCGATGGGGCGGCCGAGCACGGCCTCGTAGAAGGCCTTGGCGCGGGCGAAGTCGGTGACGGGGATTTCGAACCAGTTGATCGCGTTGGGGGCGGTGGCCATGGTGATCTCCGGTGTGTGACGGGGCAACCACTGTGCCCTGAGGTGCCCGGGCGGTCAACCCGCCTTCAACCCAGCCACCACCAGGCCAGCAGCCCCAGCGCCATGAGCAGTTGCCCCCACACGGCCGCCCGCACCAGGCCCACCGCCACGCCGGCGCGCAGGCTGCGCGAACGCGCCCACAGCCCCAGCAGCCCGGTCACGGCGCAGAGGCCGGCCCACACGAACCAGTACAGGCCGACACCCATGCAGCCAAAGCCTTCGCAGCGGATGCGCAGGCCGTAGACCATGCCCCACACGAGCAGGGCGAGCAGCGCCAGGTAGGCGCCGACCGACAGCAGCGCGGCCGGTCGCGACGCTGTCGGTGCCGGGTGCAAGGCAGGCTGATCCTGGGTGGGTTCCATGGGGCCATTGTGACGCGGCGCCAACGACCCGCAGACGCTCTGCGGCACACTGTGCGCACCATGGTCCCGCCCGCCTCCGACCTCGTCGTCGCCCGCCCCGAAGGCCTGTACTGCCCGGCGGGCGACTTCTTCATCGACCCCTGGCGGCCGGTGGAGCGGGCCGTCATCACGCACGGCCATTCGGACCACGCGCGCTGGGGCCACGCGCACTACCTGGCCCACACCCACAGCGCGGGCACGCTGCGCCAGCGGCTGGGCGCCGACATCGCGCTGCAGACGCTGGACTACGGCGAGGTCATCGAACACCATGGCGTGCGCCTGTCGCTGCACCCGGCCGGGCACGTGCTGGGCTCGGCCCAGGTGCGGCTCGAACATGGAGGACGGGTCTGGGTCGCCTCGGGCGACTACAAGACCGAGGCCGACGGCACCTGTGCGCCCTTCGAGCCGGTGCGCTGCGACACCTTCATCACCGAATCGACCTTCGGCCTGCCCATCTACCGCTGGCCCACGCAGGCGGTGCTGTTCGACGACATCAACGCCTGGTGGCGCCGCAACGCCGACGAGGGCCGCGCCTCGGTGCTGCTGTGTTACGCCTTCGGCAAGGCGCAGCGGCTGCTGCACGGGGTGGATCCGAGCATCGGCCCCATCGTCGTGCACGGTGCGGTGGAGCCGCTGAACGCGGTGTACCGCGCGGCGGGCGTGGCCTTGCCGCCCACGCACCGCGTGACCGAACTCGACAAGGCCGCGCTGCAGCGCGCGCTGGTGCTCGCCCCGCCCTCGGCCCAGGGCACGCCGTGGATGAAGCGCTTCGGCGCCGACGCGGTGGACGCGTTTGCCAGCGGCTGGATGCTGGTGCGCGGCACCCGGCGACGGCGCGGGGTGGACCGCGGTTTCGTCATGTCCGACCACGCGGACTGGCCGGGGCTGATGAGCGCGATCAAAGCCACGGGGGCGGAGCACATTCGCGTCACGCACGGCAGCGTGCCGGTGCTGGTGCGCTGGCTGACCGAGCAGGGACTGGACGCGCAGGCGTTTGAAACGGAGTACGGCGACGAGGATGCGGCGGACAAGGCCGTTGAAGCGGCGCCAGCGGAGCCGGAAGCATGAGCCCCGCACGGCCGTCCGAAGGGGCTCGCGCCGCAGTCCGCTGGACGGAGGCTTTCTGATGCAGCGTTTCGCCGCGCTCTACCGCGAACTGGACGTCAGCACCGCCACGCGCGAGAAGCAGGCCGCGCTGCAGCGCTACTTCAGCGAAGCACCCGCCGCCGATGCGGCCTGGGCGGTGTACTTCCTGGCGGGTGGCAAGCCGCGCCAGACCGTGCCCACGCGCGCGCTGCGCGAACTGGCACAGGCGGCCACCGGCCTGCCCGAGTGGCTGTTTGAAGAGAGCTACCAGACCGTGGGCGACCTCGCCGAAACCGTGTCGCTGCTGCTGCCGCCGGCCAGCGCGCCGGTGGATCGGGGACTGGCCGAGTGGCTCACGCAACACCTGCTGCCGCTGCGCGGCCTGCCGCCCGAGGCGCTGGCCGACAAGTTGCGCGCGCAGTGGGACGCGCTGCCCGACGACCAGCGCTTTGTCTACTTCAAACTCATCACCGGGGGCTTCCGCGTCGGCGTGTCGAAGCTGCAGGTGACGCAGGCGCTCGCGGCCGTGGCGGGCGTGGACGCCAAACGCGTGGCGCAGCGGCTCATGGGCTACACGCACATCGGCGCCCAGCCCACCGCCGTCGACTACGCGGCCCTGGTGGCACCGGAGAGCGCCACCGAACAGAACCAGCAGACCAGCGGCCAGCCCTACCCCTTCTTCCTCGCGCACCCGTTCAACGAAGCGCTGGAGCGGTTCGACGAGCTGCTGGGCCCGCCCGCCGACTGGCAGGTGGAATGGAAGTGGGACGGCATCCGCGCCCAACTGGTGAAGCGTGCGGGCCAGGTCTGGCTGTGGTCGCGCGGCGAGGAGCTGGTGACCGAACGCTTTCCCGAACTCGCCGCGCTGGGTGAGGCCCTGCCCGAGGGCACGGTGCTCGACGGCGAAATCGTGGTCTGGCACCGGCCGCCACAGGGGGCCGCCTCAGACGGCCTTGGGAAACCACAGCCCTTTGCCGACCTGCAGAAGCGCATCGGCCGCAAGAACCTGGGCCCCAAGATCCTGCGCGAGCTGCCCGTGGCGTTGCTGGCCTACGACCTGCTCGAACGCAACGGAGAGGACCTGCGCGAACAGCCGCTGCATGCGCGCCGCGCGGCGCTGGACGCGCTGGTGCAGCACCTGAACCACCCGCTGCTGATCGCCAGCCCGGTGCTGACCGGCGACACCTGGACACAACTCGCCGCGTTGCGCGAAGAAGCCCGCGAGCGCGGCACCGAAGGCTTCATGCTCAAGCAGCGCGAGAGCAGCTACGGCGTGGGCCGCACCAAGGCCAGCGGCACCTGGTGGAAGTGGAAGACCGACCCGATGAGCGTGGACGCGGTGCTGATCTACGCCCAGCGCGGCCACGGTCGCCGCGCCAGCGTGTACAGCGACTACACCTTCGCGGTGTGGAACGCGCCGCCCGGCACCGAAGGCCGCGCGCTGGTGCCGTTCGCCAAGGCCTACTCGGGCCTCTCCGACGCCGAGATGGCCAAGGTCGACGCCATCATCCGCGCCACCACCATCGAGAGCTTCGGCCCGGTGCGCAGCGTGCGGCCCACGCTGGTGTTCGAGCTGGGCTTCGAGGGCATCGCGCACAGCCCGCGCCACAAGAGCGGCATCGCGGTGCGCTTCCCGCGCATGCTGCGCTGGCGCGAGGACAAGCCGGTGGACGAGGCCGACACGCTGCAGACGCTGGCGGCGCTGCTGCCGGACAGGCTGGGTCAGCCAGACTGAGCGCCGGCGCCGAGCGCGGCCACCAGGTGGTCGATCAGCACGCGCACCTTGGGCGCGGTGTGGCGCGAGGCGGGGAACAGCAGGTAGGCCGTGCCCTGGTAGGCGTTGTCGAACACCCAGTCGGGCAGCAGGCGCACCACACGGCCAGCGGCCAGCGCCTCGCGCGCCACGAAGTCGGGCACGCAGCCCACGCCCAGCCCGGCCTCCACCGCGGCCAGCCGCATCTCGCTGTGGTTGACGGTGTAGCGGCCGTCGACCGCAACCTCGACCGTCTCGCCCGCCCGCACGAAACGCCAGCGGCTGTCGCGCTCCTGCTCGCCCAGCGCCAGGCAGCTGTGGGCCATCAGGTCGTCGGGCGTGTGCACCGGCGCACGGCCGGCCAGGTAGGCCGGGCTGGCCAGCACGCACTGGCGCACCGGCCTCAGCGCGCGGGCCACCATGCCCGGCGGCGGGTCGTCGGTCAGGCGGACCACCAGGTCCACACCCTCGCGCAGCGCATCGACCGGGCGGTCCACCACCATCAGGTGCAGGTCCACCGCGGGGTAGCGCTGCAGAAAGTCCAGCAGGGGCTGGTGCAGCAACTGGCGCGCCACCGCCTTGGGGGCGCTGATGCGCACCCGGCCGCGGGGCTCGCCCACATGGCCCTCGGCGACCCGCACCGTGGCCTGGGCGGCGGCCACCATCTCACGCCCGCGCTCCAGCACCTCCAGCCCCGCCTCGGTCAGGCGCAGCTGCCGCGTGCTCCGCTGCAGCAGGGCCACGCCCATCACCTTCTCCAGCCGCGCCACCTGGCGGCTGACGGCCGACGGCGTCTGCCCGTGCTGCCGCGCCGCGGCCGAAAAACTGCCGGCCTCCGCCACGCGGACGAAGGCCACCAGCTCGTGCATCACCTCAAGGACGTCATCTGTTCTCACCGCGCACAGCTCCTGTTCTGGCGGCCAGTCTAGTCGCGCCGGCCACAGCCCCGAACAATCGCTGCATGTCTGTTGCCACCACCCTGCCCGCATCCCGCACCCTTGTGCCCCGTGTCGAATGGCTGCTGCTCCTGGTCGCCGCCGTCTGGGGCGGCAGCTACAGCGCCGCCAAGATCGCCACCGACCAGATCCCGGTGCTGCAGTTCCTGGTGCTGCGGTTCGGCCTGACCTTCGTGTTGCTGCTGCCCGCGCTGCGAGGGCTGGCGGTGCCGGCCTGGCCGTCGGCGCTGGCGGGCGCGGCGCTGCTGGGCAGCAACCTGCTGGCGATCTTCGTCTGCGAAACCTTCGGCGTGTCGCTGACCACGGCGTCGAACGCGGCCTTCCTGGTCAGCCTGTGCGTGGCCTTCACGCCGCTGTGCGAATGGTGGCTGCTGGGGCACAAGCCCACCGGCACCGTGCTGGCCGCGGCGGCGCTGTCGCTGCTGGGCGCGGGGCTGCTGGCCTTCCAGCACGGCAGCGGCTTGTCGGCACTGGCCTGGGGCGATGGGCTGATGGTGCTGGCCGCCTTCCTGCGCGGCGTCATGGTCTGCCTGACGCGGCGCCACGGCCAGCGCCACGGCCTGCCGGCGCTGACCATGACCGCGGTGCAGATGGGGGTGATGACGCTGGGCTCGGCCCTGCTGATGTGGGTGGCGCCGGGGCCGGGCTGGGCGCCGCTGCCCGCCAGCGGACCGTTCTGGGGCGCGATGGCCTTTCTGGTGCTGCTGTGCACGGTGCTGGCCTTCTTCGTGCAGAACCACGCCGCCTCACGCACCAGCCCCTCGCGCGTGGCCTTGCTCATGGGCAGCGAGCCGCTGTGGGGCGCTCTGATCGCCGTGCTCTGGCTGGGCGAACACATGGCGCTGCAGGGCTGGATCGGCGGCTTGCTGATCGTGGCGTCGGCCGCCTGGGTGACGCGCCCGCGCGCTTGACCCTGGCCATTCTGGCAGCGAGCCCGCTGCCAGAATGGCCGCACCGTGCCCGCCCGCGCCCCTGTCCCCCAACGCCCCGATGCCGCCGCCTGGATGGCCGCGCGCGGCTGGGCGCCCTTCCCGTTCCAGCGCGAGGTCTGGCGCGCGATGGCGCGCGGCGAGAGCGGCCTGCTGCACGCCACCACCGGCGCGGGCAAGACCTACGCCGTGTGGCTGGGTGCGCTGCAGGCGCTGGCCCAGCCGGATGCCAAACGCACACCGCCGCTGACGGTGGTCTGGCTCACGCCCATGCGCGCGCTCGCGGCCGACACGCTGCGCGCGCTGCAGGCGCCGCTGCCCGACCTGGCCCCCGCCTGGACCGCCGGCGCGCGCAGCGGCGACACCAGCAGCAGCGAACGCGCAAAGCAGGCCGAGCGCCTGCCCACGGTGCTGGTGACCACGCCCGAGAGCCTGAGCCTGCTGATCGCGCGCGCCGACGCGGCCGAGACGCTGGGCCGCACCGCGCTGGTGGTCGTGGACGAATGGCACGAGCTGATGGGCAACAAGCGCGGCGTGCAGGCGCAGCTGGCCATCGCGCGGCTGCGGCACTGGAACCCGGCGCTGCGCATCTGGGGCATGTCGGCCACGCTGGGCAACCTGGATGAAGCGATGCACACGCTGCTCGGCCCGCAGGCCGCAGAGACCGGCCGCATGGTGCGCGGGCAGACCCCCAAGCAACTCACGGTGGACACCCTGCTCCCCCCGCGCGTGGACCGTTTCCCCTGGGGCGGCCACCTGGGCCTGGCCATGCTGCCGGCGGTGGCGAGCGAGATCGAGGGCAGCGGCAGCACGCTGGTGTTCACCAACACGCGCTCGCAGGCCGAGATCTGGTACCAGGCGCTGCTCGACGCCAAACCCGAGTGGGCAGGCCTGATCGCCTTGCACCACGGCTCGCTGGACCGCTCGGTGCGCGAGTGGGTCGAGGCCGGGCTGAAAGCGGGCGAGCTGCGCGCCGTGGTCTGCACCAGCAGCCTGGACCTGGGCGTGGACTTCCTGCCGGTCGAGCGCGTGCTGCAAATCGGTTCGCCCAAGGGCATCGCGCGCCTGCTGCAGCGCGCGGGCCGCTCGGGCCACGCGCCGGGCCGGCCCTCGCGCGTGAGCATCGTGCCCACGCACAGCCTGGAGCTGGTCGAAGGCGCGGCTGCGCGCGCCGCGGTGCGGGCCGGACAGATCGAGGCACGCGAGACGCCGCGCCAGCCGCTGGACGTGCTGGTGCAGCACCTGGTGACCGTCGCCCTCGGTGGCGGCTTCACGCCCGACGCGCTGCTGGCCGAAGTGCGCAGCACCGCGGCCTACGCCGGGCTGTCAGAAGAGCACTGGCGCTGGTGCCTGGACTTCGTCTCGCAGGGCGGTCCGTCGCTCGCGGCGTACCCGGACTACCACCGTGTGGTGGCGGACGAACACGGCGTCTGGCGCGTGCCCGACGCACGGCTGGCGCGGCGGCACCGCATGAACATCGGCACCATCGTCAGCGACGCCAGCATGGCGGTGCAGTACCTGGGCGGCTCCAAGATCGGCAACGTCGAAGAGAGCTTCGCCGCGCGCCTGAAACCGGGCGACTGCTTCACCTTCGGCGGGCGCCTGCTGGAGCTGGTGCGCATCCACGACATGACGGCCTGGGTCAAGCGCGCGACCGGCCGCCGGCCCGCCGTGCCGCGCTGGAACGGCGGCAAGATGCCGCTCTCGACCACGCTGGCCGACGCCATGGTCGTGCAGCTGGCGCGCGTGCAGGCCGGCGACTTCGACGACCCCGAACTGCAGGCCGCACGGCCGCTGCTGGAGCTGCAGGCGCAATGGTCCGCCCTGCCCTCGCCCGACACCCTGCTCGCCGAGGTGATGCACTCGCGCGAGGGCACGCACCTTTTCCTCTACCCCTTCGCCGGCCGGCACGCGCACCTGGGTCTGGCCAGCCTGATCGCCTGGCGCGTGGCGCAGCACGCACCCAACACCTTCTCCATTGCGGTCAACGACTACGGCTTCGAGCTGTTGAGCGCCACCGCGATCGACTGGCCGTCGCTGCTGCCCGCACTGATGAAAGAACAGACCGACGACGAAGCCTTGCTGAACGAGATCCTGCAAAGCCTGAACGCCAGCGAACTCGCGCAGCGACGCTTCCGCGAGATCGCCCGCGTCTCGGGCCTGATCTTCCAGAGCCACCCGGGCGAGAAGCGCAGCAGCCGGCAGCTGCAGGCCTCCAGCAGCCTGTTCTGGGAGGTGTTCCGCAAGTACGACCCCGGCAACCGCCTGCTGCAACAGGCCGAGACCGAGCTGCTGGCGCAAGAGCTGGAGATCGGCCGTCTGCGCAGCGCCCTGCACCGCATGGCGCGGCAGGCGCTGGTGCTGAAGGATCTGGCGCGGCCCACACCGTTTGCCTTCCCGCTGATGGTCGAGCGCCTGCGCGAGAAGCTGAGCAACGAAAGCGTGGCCGACCGCATCGCGCGCATGTTGGCGCAGCTGGAGAAGGCGGCAGGCGGTCACGCCGACGGCGACCCGGAACAGGTGCGCGGCTCGCTCGCCTTTGGCCGCGAGGGTACGCCGGACAAGTCAGCGCCCCGCGAGAAGCGCGAACCGCGCCCGCGCCGGCCCCGAAGACCCCTTTAGGCTGTGCGCCCCAGCCCAGAATCACCATTCACCAACACAATCCATCGCTTCACGCCTTCCACGGGAACCCCCATGACACTGATCGTCCACCACCTGAACAACTCCCGTTCGCAGCGCCTGCTGTGGATGCTCGAAGAGCTGGAGCTGCCCTACGAGATCCGCTTCTACGAGCGCGACAAGGCGACCATGCTCGCGCCGCCCGAACTGAAGAAGGTGCACCCGCTGGGCAAGTCGCCGGTGCTGGAAGACGGCAAGCTCAAGCTGGTGGAGACCGGCGCCATCTGTGAGTACCTGGTCGACAAGACCGGCAAGCTCGGCCCGACCAACCAGGGCGAGGGGCTGCTGCAGTACCGCCAGTTCATGCACTACGCCGAAGGCTCGCTGATGCCCAACCTGCTGCTGATGCTGGCCATGAGCAAGGTACCGCTGATCGGCGGGATCGCGGTGAAAAAGGTGCAGCCGATGGTGGACGTGCACCTGGACTACGTGGAGCAGGTGCTGGCCTCGCGCCCCTGGTTCGCCGGCAAGCAGATGACCGCGGCCGACATCATGATGAGCTTCCCGCTCGAAGCCGCCGTCTCCCGCGCCGGCCTCGGCCCGTCCCGTCCGGCCACCATGGCCTGGCTCAAGAAGATCCACGCCCGCCCCGCCTACAAGACAGCACTCGAAAAAGGCGGCAAGTACGCTTACGCATGAGCCCCCACGCTCCACCGCTGCGCGGTCCGCTGCCCCCCAAGGGGGCTGATCCGGCTTGGGGCGGCCCGGCGCCGGATCGCTTGCTCCCACACGCCACCGTCCACTGGGCCGGTGAGGCGCTGCACCTGCTGCCCGCGCACGCGCTGTGGTGGCCGGCGGGCCAGGCGCTGTTCATCGCCGACCTGCACCTGGGCAAGGCCGCCAGCTACCGGGCACTCGGCCAGCCCGTGCCCGGCGGCACCACGCGCGACAACCTCGCGCGGCTGAGCGAGCTCATCGCCTTGCACCGCCCCGAACGGCTGGTGTTCCTGGGCGACTTCCTGCACGCGGCCACCGGCCGCACGCCCCCGGTGCTCAAGGCCCTGCAAGACTGGCGCGAACGCCACAGCGACATCACCATGACCCTGGTGCGCGGCAACCACGACGACCGCGCGGGCGACCCGCCGCCCGAGGCGCGCATCGCCGTGGTCGACGAGCCCTGGCTGCTCGGCCCGTTCGCCTGCTGCCACCACCCCCAAACGCACCCCACCCACTTCGTGCTCGCCGGCCACCTGCACCCGGTCTGCCGCCTCAGCGGCCCCGCGCGCGACGCGATGCGCCTGCCCTGCTTTGTGAGCGAACCGGGCCAGGCCGTGCTGCCGGCGTTTGGTGCCTTCACCGGTGGCCACGCCCTGCCGGCGGCGCCGGGCCGCTGTTTTCACGCCATTGGCGGCCACCGCGTGTGGGCGCTGCCCGTTGCCACCACACCGCCATGAACCTCCAGCACACCAACCCCTACCCCAGCACCCGCCTGCCGCTGTTCGCCCGCAACATCGTCAGTACCTCGCACCCGCTGGCCGCACAGGCCGGGTTGCGCATGCTGCTGCGGGGCGGCAACGCGGTGGATGCGGCGATTGCCGCCGCCGCCGCGCTGACCATCACCGAACCCGTCAGCAACGGCCTGGGCTCGGACGCGTTCTGCATCCTCTGGGACGGCCAGCAACTGCACGGGCTCAACGCCAGCGGCCCCGCGCCCATGGCCTGGACACCGGACTACTTCCACCGCAAGCACGGCACCGACGCGCTCACGCCGCCCAAGCGCGGGCTCGACGCGGTGACCGTGCCCGGCGCGGTGGCGGGCTGGGTGGCGCTGAGCGAGCGCTTCGGCCGACTGCCGTTCGCCGACCTGATGCAGCCCGCGATCGAGCTGGCCGAACGCGGTTACGCGGTGCCGGTCGTGGTGCAGCAGAAATGGGCCGCGGCCACGCCGGAGCTGCAATCACTGCCGGGCTTCGCCGACGCCTTCCTGCCCCGGGGCCGCGCGCCGCTGGTGGGAGAACTGTTCCGGTTTCCGGCCGCAGCCAGGGGCCTGCGCGCCATCGCCGAATCGAAGGGCGAGGTCTTTTACCGTGGCCCCATCGCGCAGGCGCTGGCCCGCTTCGCGGCGGAGCACGGAGGCGCCCTGACCGAAGCCGACCTCGCGGCCTACCGGCCCGAATGGGTGACGCCCATCGGCCAGGACTACCGGGGCCACACGCTTCACGAGATCCCGCCCAACGGCCAGGGCATTGCGGCGCTGGTCGCGCTGGGCATCCTCTCGAACTTCGACCTCGCGGCCATGAAGGTGGACAGCGTTGAAGCGCAGCACCTGCAGATCGAGGCGATGAAGCTGGCTTTTGCAGACATCTACCGCTACGTGGCCGAACCCGGCGCGATGGACGTGACGCCCGCGCAGATGCTCGACCCGGCCTACCTCAAGCAACGCGCCCGGCTCATCGACCAGCACCGCGCACAGGACTTCGGCGCCGGCAACCCGGCCAAAGGCGGCACGGTCTACCTGACCGCGGCCGACGAGCGCGGCATGATGGTCAGCTTCATCCAGAGCAACTACATGGGCTTCGGCTCGGGCGCGGTCGAGCCCACCTTCGGCATCAGCCTGCAAAACCGCGGCCACGGTTTCAACCTGAGCGCCGGCGCAGGCCGCAACACCGCCAACCTCGTGGCGCCGGGCAAGCGCCCTTTCCACACCATCATCCCCGCCTTCCTCACGAAAGACGGCCAGCCGGTGATGAGCTATGGCGTGATGGGCGCCAACATGCAGCCGCAGGGCCATGTGCAGACCCTCGTGCGCCTGCTCGACCACGGTCAGGGCCTGCAAGCCGCCTGCGACGCACCGCGCTGGCGCTTCGACGCCGGGCTGCACATCAATGTGGAGTCGGCCATGGAACCGGCCACGGTGCAGGGCCTCAAGGACCTGGGCCACCAGACCCGCCTGATCGACGACCCGTACCAGGACTTCGGTGCCGGCCAGTTCATCTGGCGCCTGGGCGATCCGGGGTCGGAAGGCTATGTGGCCGCGAGCGACCCGCGACGCGACGGCGCGGCCGTGGGGTTCTGAAGGTCCAGCGGCACCGGCGGCACTCAGTCACCACCACCGCAACCGCCGCCGCCACAACCGTCGGAACCGCCCGAACTGTCTCCCGAAGCCTCGGAAGACGAGCTGTCCGGCGAAGAGTGCGCGCTGCCGCCGGTGTCACCAAAACCGTCGAGCGAGCCGTCGAACGAGGGGTCGGAAAAGTCGCCGCCGCAGTAAGGCGCGAACACCACGCTGTTCGATGCGGGATCATCGGTTCGCCGCACCGACTGGCAATCCGCCACGTAGCGGAAGCCGCCTGCAATCCCCAGCTTGCTGTCCAGCGCGAACAGCAGCGGCAGGCGGGTTGCATTGCGCGGGTTGATGTTCTCCTCCTTGCAGGCAAACCACCAGCAGCGCCGCAACCCCGCATTGCCCTGTTGCGCGCGCCCCAGCACCACGGCCGGCGTGTGGTGCAGGAAGCGGCCGAACGCCTGGCGGCAGAACAGCTCGTAGTTCTTGGTGTAGAGAATGAACTCGTGCCACAGGTCGTCGACGACCTGCGACGGCATCGACACGAAGCGGCGACCGCTCTTGAGGTGCGCCAGAAAGAACTGCCGCAATCCGTGTGCGACCAGCTGGCAGTCCTTGGTGCTCAGGCCGGGGTGGCGCTGCTGAAGCCGCTCGAACAGGCCCCTCGGAAATTCGGCGTGGCGGATGAAGGCTTCGCGGCGCAGCGCGACGTACCGCCGGCCGTAGTAGGCCAGCGCCGCGGTCAGCGCAGCGCCTCCGACCACGAGAAATGCGTTCATGGACACGGTCCTCCTCTGCAGGCAGCCGGTGTGCACCCAGCGACAGCTGGGTGGCCGGCCCGTGCGGCGACTATGCCAGAGCGCGCGGCCCCGGAGGTTCTCTACAATCGCGCCCTTTTGCCCGAGGGAAGCTTGTCGTGAACATCGTCGTCCTGGAAGAACTCAAAGCCTACATCGAGCCGCTCACCCCGGACGAACACGACGCGCTGGAGCGCAGCCTGCTGGCCGAAGGCTGCCGCGACGCGCTGGTGCTGTGGGGCGACATCCTGGTCGACGGCCACAACCGCCATGGCATCTGCCAGAAACACGGCCTGCCGTTCCAGACGGTTCAGAACCCGCGTTTCACGTCGATGGAGGACGTGCACCTGTGGATGATCGACCAGCACCTGGGCCGGCGCAGCCTGTCCGATTTCCAGCGCGGTGTGCTGGCGCTGCGCAAGCGCGAGATCGTGGCCGAACGGCGCTCGCGCGCCAAGGTCCGGACGGACAAGGCCACGGAGCCGGTGACCGACGCCCCATCGGGCGACGCCCCGTGGGAAGGTGACACGCCCGCCGCAGCGCTGGCCGCCGTGCTCGAACCCAAGCCGCTGCAGAGCCGCGAAGACATTGCGCGCGCCGCCCGCCTGAGCAGCAGCCAGGTGGGCATGATCGAGAAGATCCAGAAGCAGGCCGCGCCCGAGGTGGTGGCGGCCGTGCGGGCCGGCGATCTCTCGCTCAACGCCGCCGCCGTCGTGGCCACGCTGCCCGAGGAGGAACAGCGCGCCGCCGCCCTGGCCGGCAAGGACGAACTCAAGCAGGCGGCCAAGCGGGTGCGCGAATCGCGCCGCAAGCCGCGCGACGAAGCCGAGGCACCCGACGAAACCCGTGAGACCGGCACCGACGCACCCGCCAGCGACGAGGTGGCAGCATTGCGGCAGCGCGTGGCCCAGCTGGAGGCGGAAAACGCCGAGCTGCGCCTGCAGGTGCAGTCGCTGAGCGCCCAGCTGGTCTGAGCGCCGAGGGTCCGAGGCCGCGGTGACGGCACGGCATGCGGGACAATCGCCCGCATCCATCTGCCCGCCCGCCATGACCACCTCGCCCCCGATCGGCATCCATCCGCCCCACTGTTCCCACCAGCACGCCTTCGACAGCGGCAACCCGGCTGCCGAGCGAGGCACGCGGCTGGTGATGTGGCTGACGCTGGTGACCATGGTGGTGGAGATCGGCGCGGGCATCGGCTTCAACTCGATGGCGCTGCTGGCCGACGGCTGGCACATGAGTTCGCACGCGGTCGCCATCGGCCTGTCGGCACTGGCCTACGCGATGGCACGGCGCCTGGTGGCCGACCCGCGGTTTGCCTTCGGCACCTGGAAGATCGAGGTGCTGGCCGGCTATTCGAGCGCCCTCTTCCTGCTCGGCGTCGCGGCGCTGATGGTCACCGGCTCGGTCGAGCGCCTGCTGGACCCGCAGCCGATCCGCTACGCCGAGGCGATGGCGGTCGGCGTGCTCGGCCTGGTGGTGAACCTGGTGAGCGCCTTCATCCTCGGCCATGCGCACCACGACCACGGTCACGGCCACACCCATGGGCACGACCACCTCCACGCGGAACATGAGGCCCACGACGGCCCCGGCCACCACGACGACCTGAACCTGCGCTCGGCCTACCTGCACGTGATCGCCGACGCGGCGACCTCGGTGCTGGCGATCGCCGCGCTGGCCGGCGGCTGGTGGTTCGGCTGGAACTGGCTGGACCCGGTGATGGGCGTGGTCGGGGCGGTGCTGGTGGCCGTCTGGGCCAAGGGCCTGATCGTGGAAACCGGCAAGGTGCTGCTCGACCGCGAGATGGACCACCCGGTGGTCGAGGAGATCCGCGAAGTCATCGCCCAACACGCGGCCGCCGACGGTCTGCGGCTGACCGACCTGCACGTCTGGCGCGTGGGCCGCGGTGCCTGGGCCTGCGCGCTGACGCTGTTCACACACAACGGAGCGCTGACCGCCGACGAAGTGCGCCGCTGGCTGTCGGTGCACGAAGAGATCGTGCACGTCACGGTCGAGCTGCAGCGCGGCTGAAGCCGCGCACGCGATCAGCCCGGCTGCAGGAACACGCGCGCCTTGCGCGGCGACACCACCAGCGTCTCGCCTTCCTTGAACCCGAGTTCGCGGAATTGTTGCGCGGGGATCTGGGCTTCGATCAGCGGGTCGTGGCCTTCGCGCGGCTGGCTGTCCACCGGCATCAGCTCCAGGCGGGCGATCGGGCCGACGACGATGGCGCGGTCCAGCCGGGCCACGATGCCCTGCGGGCGTCCGGCCGCGTCCACTTCGCTGCCGGGCTGGTAGCGGTGCACGTCGAGGTCGTGCGGCCGCACGTAGGCAAAGGCCTGTGCGTTCTGCGCGCTGGCGTGTTCGGGCGTGTCGATCGCCACGCCGTCCAGGTGCAGCAGCCCTTCGTGGGCGCGGCCGTGGAACAGGTTCACGTCGCCCAGGAAGCCGTAGACAAACGGGCTGGCCGGGTGGTCCCAGACGTCCTGCGGCGAGCCCACCTGCTCGACCACGCCCTGGTTCATCAGCACCACGCGGTCGGCCACTTCCAGGGCCTCTTCCTGGTCGTGCGTGACGAAGATGGAGGTGACGTGCAGCTCGTCGTGCAGGCGGCGCAGCCAGCGGCGCAGTTCCTTGCGCACCTTGGCGTCGAGCGCACCGAAGGGTTCGTCCAGCAGCAGCACCTTGGGTTCGACCGCGAGCGCGCGGGCGAGCGCGATGCGCTGGCGCTGGCCGCCCGACAGCTGCGAGGGGTAGCGGTCGGCGATCCAGTCCAGCTGCACCAGCTTGAGCAGGTCGGTCACTTTCTGACGGATCTGCGCGTCGCTGGGGCGCTCGCCGCGCGGCTTGACGCGCAGGCCGAAGGCCACGTTCTCGAACACCGTCATGTGGCGGAACAGCGCGTAGTGCTGGAACACGAAGCCCACGTTGCGCTCGCGCACGTGCACGTCGGTCGTGTCTTCGCCGCTGAAGTGGATGCTTCCGGTGTCCGGCGTTTCCAGGCCGGCGATGATGCGCAGCAGCGTGGTCTTGCCGCAGCCCGAAGGGCCCAGCAGCGCCAGCAGCTCGCCGGAGTCGATGTCGAGGTTGACGTTCTTGAGCGCGTGGAACGTGCCGAAGTGCTTGTTGACGTCGCGGATCTGGATGCTCATGGTCTTGTCCTCGTTCGGGTCAGGCGGCGGTGGCGGCCACGGTGGGCGCGGGGCGCTCGGGTGGCAGCTCGGCAATCGCCTTCATCTCGCGCTCGTGGCGCCACTCCACCACGCTCTTGATCACCAGCGTGACCAGGGCCAGCAGCGCCAGCAGCGAGGCGACGGCGAAGGCCGCCACCGACTGGTACTCGTTGTAGAGCACCTCGATGTGCAGGGGCATGGTGTTGGTCTGGCCGCGGATGTGGCCCGAGACCACGCTCACCGCACCGAACTCGCCCATGGCGCGCGCGTTGCACAGGATCACGCCATAGATCAGGCCCCACTTGATGTTGGGCAGGGTCACGTACCAGAAGGTCTGCCAGCCGGTCGCGCCGAGCACGATGGCGGCCTGCTCTTCATCATTGCCTTGCGCCTGCATCAGCGGAATCAGCTCGCGCGCGATGAAGGGGAAAGTCACGAAGATGGTCGCCAGGATGATGCCGGGCACGGCGAACACGATCTTGATGTCGTGTTCCATCAGCCAGGGGCCGAACCAGCCCTGCGCGCCGAACACCAGCACGTAGATCAGGCCGGCCACCACGGGCGAAACCGAGAACGGCAGGTCGATCAGCGTGGTCAGGAAGGACTTGCCCTTGAACTCGTACTTGGCGATGCACCAGGCTGCGGCCACACCGAACACCAGGTTCAGCGGCACGGCCACGGCGGCGGTGAGCAGCGTCAGGCGGATGGCCGCCCAGGCGTCGGGTTCCTTGAGCGCTTCCCAGTAGGCGTCCCAGCCCTTGCGCAGGGCTTCGGTGAACACAGCCGCCAGCGGCAACACGAGGAACAGGAACATGAACACCAGCGCGATGCCGGTCAGCGTGTAGCGCACCCAGGGCGCCTCGGTGGTGCCGCGTTGAGCGGTGCGGACGTTGTTCTGGCTCATTGGGAGTTACCTGCCGAACGCTTGCGCTGCCAGCCTTGCAGGCCGTTGATGACGAGCAACAGGATGAAGGAGATCACCAGCATCACGGTCGCCACCGCGGTGGCGCCGGCGTAGTCGTACTGCTCCAGCTTGCCAATGATGATCAGCGGCGTGATCTCGGACACCATGGGCATGTTGCCGGCAATGAAGATGACCGAGCCGTACTCGCCCACGGCGCGGGCGAAGGCCATGGCAAAGCCGGTCAGCAGCGCGGGCGCGATGCTGGGGAAGATGACGCGGCTGAAGGTCTGCCAGCGCGTGGCACCCAGGCAGGTGGCGGCCTCTTCCAGTTCCTTCTCGGCGTCTTCGAGCACCGGCTGCACCGTGCGCACCACGAAGGGCAGGCCGATGAAGATCAGCGCGATCACCACGCCGTTGGGGTTGAAGGCAAGCACGATGCCATGCGGCTCCAGCAGCGAGCCGATCCAGCCGTTGCCGGCCAGCAGGGCCGTGAGCGAGATGCCGGCCACCGCCGTGGGCAATGCAAACGGCAGGTCCACCAGCGCGTCCACGATCTTCTTGCCCGGGAATGGGTAACGCACCAGCACCCAGGCCACCAGCAGGCCGAACACCACGTTGACCAGCGCCGCGATGAACGATGCGCCAAACGTCAGACGGTAGGAGGCCAGCACACGCGGCGACGTGACCGCGTCCCAGAACTGCGGCCAGGTCATGGTGAAGGTCTTGAACACCAGCGCCGAGAGCGGGATCAGCACGATCAGGCTCAGGTACAGCACCGTGTACCCCAGCGTCAGGTTGAAGCCCGGCAGCACGCGCGCACTGGTGCGGCGCGCGCCGGTCCCGGCCACCGGCGCCGTGCCCGGCAGCGAAACAACGTGTCCGGACATGGCTTACTTGCCTGCCGTATAGAGTTTGTCGAACTGGCCGCCGTCGTTGAAGTGCACCTTTTGCGCTTCACCCAGCGAACCGAAATACTGCTCGACCGTGAACAGCTTGATCGGCTTGAAGGCGGTGGCGTACTTCTTGAGCACGGCCTCGTTGCGCGGGCGGATGTTGTGCTTGGCCGCGATCTCCTGGCCCTCGGGGCTGTACAGGAAGTCGAGGTAGGCCTTGGCATCGGCGGCGGTGCCCTTCTTGGCCACGGTGCGCTCGACGATGGCGACCGGGTTCTCGGCCACGATGGAGGCGCTCGGATGGATCGCGTCGACCTTGCCGGCGCCGAACTCCTGGTCCACCGACACCACCTCGGATTCAAACGTCACCAGCACGTCGCCGATGTTGCGCTGCAGGAAGATGCCGGTGGCGTCACGGCCACCGCGCGCCAGCACCGGCACGTTCTTGTAGAGCTTGCCGACGAACTCGGCGGCCTGCGCGTCGGTGCCGCCCTTGGCGCGCACCTGGCCCCAGGCGGCCAGGTAGGCCATGCGGCCGTTGCCACCGGTCTTGGGGTTCACGACCACGACCTGCACGCCGGGCTTGACCAGGTCGTCCCAGTCCTTGATGCCCTTGGGGTTGCCCTGGCGCACCAGGAACAGCATGGTCGAGGTGGTGGGTGCGGCGCCGTTGGGGAATTTCTGGCGCCAGTCCTTGGCGACCACGCCCTTCTCGGCCAGGAAGTCGATGTCGGTGGTGGTGTTCATGGTCACCACGTCGGCGTCCAGGCCATCGGCCACGGCACGCGCCTGCGCGCTGGAGCCCCCGTGCGACTGGTCGACCTTGATGTCCTTGCCCGTGCTCTTCTTGACGCTGGCGACGAAGGCGGTGTTGATGTCCTTGTAGAACTCGCGCGCGACGTCGTAGGAGGCGTTGAGCAGCGTGGCCTGTGCGGAAGCGGCGGAGGCAGCGGCCAACGCAATGGCGCCAAGGGTGAGTTTGAGGGTGTTTTTCATGGAAACCGGTCTCCGATAGAGGGAATGCATGGCATTGTGGGACCCTCCCGAACTGAAACAAACGACTTTGTTCTTGTTTTCTTATTCGATAAATGAATAAGTGTCAGGCCGCCAGCGGCAGCGGCTGGGCCGGCGTGATCTCGGCCCCCAGCGCCTGCAACAGCGCCAGCCCCAGCGGCCATTCGCCATGGCCCGAGTCCACATTGATGTGGCCCGCCTCGTTCAGGCGCATGAACTCGCTGCCCCAGGCCCGCGCGTAAGCACCCGCCAGCCGCACCGGGCAGAACGGATCGTTGCTGCTGGCGACCACGATGCTGGGAAATGGCAGCTTCTGGTACGGCACCGGGGCGAAGTCGGCCAGCACACCCCGCCGCTCGGGATCGGCCGGCGCCACCAGCAGCGCGGCCTGGATGCGGGTCTTGACCGCATCGGGCAGGTGCACGGTCGCGATGCAGCCCAGGCTGTGCGCCGCGATCACCACGGGACCGGGGGCACTCTCGATGGTGTCGGAGAGTTGCTGGACCCAGGCGCGCTTGAGCGGGCTGATCCAGTCGTCCTGCTCGACCCGCAGGACATGGGGCAGGCGCGCGGTCCACAGGCTTTGCCAGTGGCCGGGACCGGAGTTGCGCCAGCCCGGGACGATGATGACGGTGGGGGAAGACATGCTGCGATTCTGTGCAGCATGTCTCCCTACACAAACGACTGAGTCGTAGTTTGCTTATTCGGATTCCGTCTTTGGCTGAGCCCGCGGACCACGGCGATGAAGCGGTCCACCTCTTCGCATGTGTTGTAGAACGCCAGCGAAGGCCGCACCGTCGCTTCCAGGCCGAAGCGGCGCAGGATGGGTTGCGCGCAGTGGTGTCCCGTGCGCACGGCGATGCCCTCTTCGTTCAGCGCCTGGCCCACTTCGTCGGTCGTGTAGCCGTCGAGCACGAAGGACAACACGCTGGCCTTGTCGGCCGCGGTCCCGACCAGCCGCACGCCCGGAATGGGCTTGAGGTGGTGGGTGGCGTAGGCCAGCAGGTCGTGTTCGTAGCGGCCGATGTTCTCGATGCCGATGCGCTCCACGTACTCCAGCGCAGCCCCCAGGCCCACGGCGTCGGCGATGTTGCCGGTGCCGGCCTCGAAGCGCGTGGGTGGCCCGTGGTAGACGGTCTTCTCGAAGGTCACGTCGGCGATCATGTTGCCGCCCCCTTGCCACGGCGGCATGCGTTCGAGCACGTCCTTCTTGCCGTAGACCACACCGATGCCGGTGGGGCCGAAGATCTTGTGTCCCGAGAACACGAAGAAGTCGGCATCCAGCTCACGCACGTCCACCCGCATGTGCGAGACGGATTGCGCACCGTCGACCAGCGCCAGCGCGCCCGCCCGGTGGGCCAGGTCCACGATCTGCTTGACCGGCACCACGGTGCCGAGCGCGTTGGAGACCTGTGTCACCGAGACGATCTTCGTCTTGTCGCTCAGCAGGCGCTGGTATTCCTCCAGCAGCACCTGCCCCGAGTCGTCCACCGGGATCACCTTGATCTTCGCGCCCTTCTCTGCCGCCAGCTGCTGCCAGGGCACGATGTTGGCGTGGTGCTCCAGGTGGGACACGATGATCTCGTCGCCCGGCCCGATGTTCTGCGCACCCCAGCTCTTGGCCACCAGGTTGATGGCTTCGGTGGTGCCACGCACGAAGATCACCTCGTCCACCGAACCGGCGCCGATGAAGCGGCGCACGGTCTCGCGCGCTTTTTCGTAGGCGTCGGTGGCGCGGGCCGCCAGCGCGTGGGCCGCGCGGTGGATGTTGGAGTTTTCGTGCGCGTAGAAATGGGCCAGGCGGTCGATCACCGCCTGGGGCTTGTGCGTCGTGGCGGCGTTGTCGAACCAGACCAGCGGACGGCCGTTGACCCGCTCCTGCAGGATAGGAAAGTCGCGCCGGATCGCGTTCACGTCGAAGGGCGGGCGGCCCGACGGCGTGGCTTGCGGGATGTGGCCGGTGTGTCCGCTGTGCGCGGGCGCCGCATTCACAAAGTAGAAGCCGCCAGGCGCGACCGCCGGAGCCGATGGAGCCTGCTGCGCCGGCTGGGCCGACGGGATGGCCGGAACCGCCGGGACCGAAGGTGTGGCCGGCGCCGCGGGCAACGAGGGCCGTTCGTTCAGGAAGTAGAACCCGGAACCCGGCAGCGGCGAACCGCCACCGTGTGGTGGTGAAGCCGGCACAGGCAACGAGACACCCAGCGCTTCGGGCACGCCCAGCACGTGACTGCCGAAGCGGCCGTCATAGCCGGGCGCGGCCGCCAGCGCGTTGTCGGGCACGCCATTGGGCGCTTGCGCGTGCGGCACCAGCGCCGGCGCAGAGGCGACCGCATTGCCCGCCGACTGCGGCGAACTGGGCAGCACGTTGGCGCCCGGCGGCAGTGCACCGAAGGGCACCGTGGTCGGGTTGGATGGCCCGGTCACGCCCGGCGGCAGGCTCAGGCCGGCCGGATGCGGGTTCGAGGGCAAGGGGTTTCCACCGGTGGCCGGCGAGCCCGGCAAGGCCGCAAAGAGCTGGCTCGCCAGACGCGCGAGTTCGGCCGGGTCGGGCAGGCCAGGCGGCGGCGAAGCGCGGCCAGGAGAAAAGGTTTCGGACATGGGATTCATCCAGGTGCTGCGAGCAAGAGAACGCGAGTCGCCAGGGGGCGCAGGCACAAGAGGGGGAACAAGTCAGGTGCACCGCGGAACCGGCTTCGCCGGGCCGCAGGTGCAGTCCCCCCTCCCAGCCGAAGGCGCCAGAGAGGGGGGAAGCCGCGCAGCGGCGCAGGGGGGTGTCACTTGTACGTGTCCGGGTAGTCGTGGAACTTGCCGACTTCCACGTCCTCCAGCACGGCCAGCGCATCGTCGGACTGCACCGCCAGCGAGCAGTACAGGCTGATCAGGTACGACGAGATGGCGTTGCGGTTGATGCCCATGAAGCGCACCGACAGACCCGGGCTCTGTTCGCCCGGCAGCCCCGGCTGGTACAGGCCGACCACGCCCTGGCGCTTGTCGCCCACGCGCAGCAGGATGATCTTGGTCTTGCCGTCGGCCACCGGCACCTTGTCGCTGGGGATCAGCGGCACGCCGCGCCAGGTCAGGAACTGCGAGCCGAACAGGCTCACCGTCGGCGGCGGCACACCGCGGCGCGTGCATTCGCGGCCGAAGGCGGCAATCGCCAGCGGGTGGGTCAGGAAGAACGCAGGCTCTTTCCAGACCTTGGTCAGCAGTTCGTCGAGATCGTCGGGCGTCGGCGCGCCGGTCAGCGGGAACACGATCTGGTCGGGGTGCACCGCCGAGAGCAGGCCGTATTCGGCGTTGTTGATCAGCTCGTTTTCCTGCTTCTCCTTGATCGTCTCGATCGTCAGGCGCAGCTGTTCCTTGATCTGGTCGTGCGGGCTGCTGTAGAGGTCGGAGACGCGGGTGTGCACGTCCAGCACGGTGGACACCGCGTTCAGGAAGTACTCGCGGGCCGGCGCCTCGTAGTCGACGAAGGTGGTGGGCAGGTCGGACTCGTCGCGCTTGGCGCACAGCACCTTGACGTCTTCCGGGTTCTTGACCTTGTTGAGGCGGTAGATGCCGGCCTCGACCGGCACCCACTGCAGCAGGTGGGTCAGCCAGCGCGGGCTGATGGTCGACAGGACCGGTGCGGTCTTGGTGGCGTTCGCCAGTTGCCGCGCGGCGTTGTCGCCGAGCGCGAGCTGGCCCTGGGGTGTGGTGGACATGAAAGGCTCCGTGTTGAGGGGAAGGAAGGAAAAGAAAAGCTTCAGGCGGCCAGTGCGGCCGGCACGGCGTTGCTGTCGTTGGATCGCGCCTGCGAGAGGTTGGCGCCTTCGGGCACGTCGTGCGTCACCCACAGGTTGCCGCCGATGGTGGCGCCGCGGCCGATGGTCACGCGACCAAGCACGGTGGCACCGGCGTAGATCACCACGTCGTCCTCGATGTTCGGGTGGCGCGGCAGGCCCTTCTTGAGATGGCCGTCGGCGTCCAGCGGGAAGCGTTTGGCACCCAGCGTCACCGCCTGGTAGATGCGCACGCGCTCGCCGATGGTGGCGGTCTCGCCGATCACGACACCGGTGCCGTGGTCGATGAAGAAGCCCGAGCCGATCGAGGCGCCGGGGTGGATGTCGATGCCGGTCTCGCCGTGCGTGATCTCGGCGATCAGACGCGCCAGCATGGTCGCCCCCAGCGAATACAGCGTGTGGGCCAGGCGGTGGTGGATGATGGCGTGGATGCCGGGGTAACACAGCAGCACCTCGTCCACGCTGTGCGCGGCCGGGTCGCCGTGGTAGGCGGCCAGCACGTCGGTGTCCAGCAGGCGCCGGATGTCCGGCAGGCCCAGCGCGAATTCGCGCACGATGTGGTCGGTGCCTGCCTGCACGTCGCGCGGACCCAGATGGGCATGGCGCGCGGAGTGCTGCAGCTCCAGCCGCACCTGCGCCGACAGCGCGTGCAGGGCCTTGTCCAGCGTCACGCCGACATAGAAGTCCTCGACCTCCTGCCGCAGCTCGGGCGGTCCCAGCCGCATCGGGAACAGCACGCCCCGCAGATCGGTCAGGATGTCGGTCAACACTTCGCGCGAGGGCAACTCACGCCCGCCAGGTTCGAGTGAGCGGCCCTGGGCCTGGCGCCAGTCGCGGCGCACGGTGCGCAGCTCGGACACGATCGCGCCCACATCGACCGCCGGCGCGGTCTCGGATTCGAATGCAGCCATGGTGTCCTCAGGCGGGCAGGCCGCTGACGTCGAAGAGGCCTTCGAACAGCACCGAGCTGAGGTAGCGCTCGCCCGAATCGGGCAGGATCACCACGATGGTCTTGCCGGCGTTCTCGGGCTTGTGGGCCCAGCGCACCGCCGCCGCCGCGGCCGCACCGCAGGAGATGCCCGAGAGAATGCCCTCCTCGCGCGCCAGCCGGCGGGCGAACAGCACCGCGTCCTCGTTGCTGACCTGTTCGATGGCATCGACCAGCGACAGATCCAGCACCTCGGGAATGAAGCCGGCGCCGATGCCCTGGATCTTGTGCGGCGCGGGCTTGAGCTCTTCGCCATTGCGCTGCTGCGTGAGGATGGGGCTGGCCGTCGGTTCGACCGCGACCGAGGTGATCGCCTTGCCCTTGGCCTGCTTGATGAAGCGCGAGACGCCGGTGATGGTGCCGCCGGTGCCGACGCCGGAAATCAGGATGTCGATCGCGCCCGCGGTGTCTTCCCAGATTTCGGGACCGGTGGTCTTCTCGTGGATCGCCGGGTTGGCGGGGTTCTTGAACTGCTGCAGCAACACGTACTTGCCCGGGTCGCTGGCGGCGATCTCTTCGGCCTTGGCCACCGCACCCTTCATGCCCTTGGCGCCTTCGGTCAGCACCAGCTTCGCGCCATAGGCCAGCAGCAGCTTGCGGCGTTCGATGCTCATGGTCTCGGGCATGGTCAGCGTCAGCGGAATGCCCTTGGCCGCGGCCACGAAGGCCAGCGCGATGCCGGTGTTGCCGCTGGTGGGCTCGACCAGCTCCTTGCCCGGGCCGAGCAGACCGCGCTGCTCGGCGTCCCAGATCAGCGCGGCGCCGATGCGGCACTTGACCGAATAGGCGGGGTTGCGGCCCTCGATCTTGGCCAGCACCGTGGCCTTGGCACCGTCGGTGATGCGGTTCAGGCGCACGAGCGGCGTGCGGCCGATGGAGAGGGCGTTGTCGTCGTAGATGTGTGACATGGGAATTCCTTATGAGGTCAGTCCTGCACCCAGGGCAGGTCGTGAAAGCGCCAGCCGTCGCTGCCGCCACGGTGCTGGTTCGCGTCGATCTCGCCCTCGAAGCCTTCGAGCACGTTGAACACGTTGTGCAGGCCGGCCGCCGCAGCGGCCTCGGCCGCCACCACCGAACGCTTGCCGCTGCGGCACAGCAGCAGCACCGGCTGTTCCTTGCCCAGCTTGGCTTCGAGTTCGCGCACGAAGCGCGGGTTGCGCGTCAGGCTGGTGCCGGTGGCCCAGGCGATGTGCACGCTGCCCGGCACGTGACCGACGAACTTGCGTTCTTCGGCGCTGCGCACATCGACCAGCACTGCCTGCCCGGTGTCGAACAGGCGCCAAGCCAGTTGCGGCGTGACGCCACCCGCATAGGTCAGGCCGCTGGCGGCGGCGGCCTGGCGCGCCTGCGCCAGGGCTTCGAGTTCCGGTGTCGTGTCCAGGGTGGTGCTCATGGTGTGTCTCGGTGTGGGTGGTCGGGAAAACGAGAACCTCACTCTAGGAGCGCGACCTCAGAACACGAACGAAGGTTTCTGCGTTTGCTTATGAGAAAACCGAGTGACCCTAGATCACCTCAAAAGGGAATGTCGCCAACGATCGTGGCGCGGTTCATCACGCGGCGGTGCGGCAGGTAGTCGGCCGTGGCGTAGTGCTGGGTCAGGCGGTTGTCCCAGAACGCGAAGTCGTTGGGCTTCCAGCGCCAGCGCACGGTGAACTCGGGCTTGGCGATGTGGGTGACCAGGTAGCTCAGGATCGCATCGCTTTCCTTCGCACCCAGTTCCAGGATGCGGGTGGTGAAGCCCTCGTTGACGAACAGGCCCTTGCGACCGGTCACCGGGTGGGTGCGGACCACCGGGTGCACCACCGGCGGGTTGTTCACGCGCGCCGCGTCCCAGCGCACTTTTTCTTCGGGCGTGCGCGCGAAGCGGTGCGCCGGGAAGGACCGCAGCATGTCGTGCTCGGCGGTCAGGCCATCCAGCAAAGCCTGGAAGCGCGGCGACAGCGCCTCGAAGGCGGCCACGCCGCTGGCCCACAGCGTGTCACCGCCCGAAGGCGGCAGCAGCTTGGCCGAGAGCAGCGCGCCCATGGGCGGCCGCCGCTGGAAGGTGACGTCGGTGTGCCAGTTGTCGTTGTCCGGCAGGTTGGCGGTGCTGGTGTCGAGCACGATGATCTCGGGCACATCCGCCACGTGGGGGTAGATCGGGTGGATGTGCAGGTCACCGAAGTGCGCCGCGAGGTCGCGCTGCTGCGCGGGTGTGATGGGCTGCTCCTCGAAGAACAGCACCTGGTGCTGCAGCAGCGCGGCCAGCAGGCCTTCGCGGTGTTCGGGGGTCAGGGGATCGGCCAGGCGGATGCCGGTGACCAGGGCGCCGATGGCCGGGCCCAGGGGGCGGATGTGCAGGGACATGGTTGCTTTTCTTCTTTGAGGGGGACTCAGTGTTTGCCCTTCCAGGGCACCAGCCAGGCCTCGATCAGGCGCATGGCCAGCGAGAACGAGAAGGCGCAGACGGCGATCACGCCGATGCCGACGAACACCGCGTCGGTCGCCAGGAAGTGCGAGGCCGACATGATCATGAAACCGATGCCGCGGGTGGACGCGATCAGCTCGGCCGCCACCAGCGTGGCCCAGCCGATGCCCAGCGCGATGCGGATGCCGGTGAGGATTTCGGGCAGGGCCGAGGGCAGCACGATGTCGCGGAACAGTTGCCAGCGGGAGGCGCCGAGCGAGAGCGCGGCGTTGACCCGCTCCAGCGGCAACGAGCGCACGCCGGCCTGGGCCGACAGCACCACCGGCGCGAACATGGCCAGCGTGAGCAGCGCGATCTTGGAGGTCTCGCCGATGCCCAGCCAGATGATCATCAGCGGCAGGTAGGCCAGCGGCGGCAGCGGCCAGTAGAACTCGATGGGCGTGTCCAGCACGCCCTTGGCCCAGCGGTTCAGGCCCATCAGCAGGCCCAGCGGAATGCCCAGCGACACCGCGATCAGCGCCGCCGACAGGATGCGCAGCAGGCTGGCCGAGACGTGTTCCCACAGCGTGGCATTGGCGTAGCCCTCGTTGAAGATGGAAACCCCCGTGGCCCAGACCTCGGCCGGCGGCGGCAGGAACAGCGGCGAGACCCAGCCCGTGAGCGACAGCAGCCACCAGGCCAGCCCGATGGCCGCAGCCGCGGCCAGGCTGATCGGCACCGTGGACTTTTCGCCGATGCCGAAGCTGCGCGGCTTGACCAGGCGTGGTGACCGCGGCGCATGCTGCTGCGCCGGCACCACCGGCCCTTCGGGCAGTGGAGAGGAAGAAGGAATGGGCAACACCGTGCCCAGGACCCAGTCGTTCATGCGTGAACTCCTTCGAGGGATTCGTTCTGGTGGACGATGGCCCGCACCTCTTCGCGCAATTGCGCGAAGGCCGGCAGGGTCTTGACGGCGCGGGCGTTGCCGTCGCGCGCGAAGGCCTGGACAAAGTCCAGGTCAAAACGCGCCACGATGCGACCGGGCCGCGGCGACATCACGATCAGTTCGGTGCCGAGGAACAGCGCCTCTTCGATCGAGTGCGTGATGAAAAACACCTGCTTGCCGGTGCGTGCCCACACCGACACCAGCAGCTCCTGCATCTGTTCGCGGGTCATGCTGTCGAGCGCGCCGAAGGGCTCGTCCATCAGCAGGATGTCGGGGTCGGGCGCGAGCGCACGGGCCAGGCCCACGCGCTGGCGCATGCCGCCCGAGAGTTCATAGGGCGCGGAATCGGCGAAGTCTTTCAGACCCACCAGCTCCAGCAATTCGTGCGCGCGGTCGCGCCGCTCGGCGCGCGAGGCGCCGGCGAACTTCAGACCGAGCGCCACGTTCTCGGCCACCGTTTTCCAGGGCAGCAGGGTGTCTTTCTGGAACACCACGCCGCGGTCGGCGCCTGGCCCCTGGATGGGGCGGCCATTGAGCGTGATGCTGCCGCTGGAGAGCGGCAGAAAACCTGCCATGGCGTTGAGCAAGGTCGACTTGCCGCAGCCCGAGGTGCCCAAGGCGACGACGAAGCCGCGGTCCGGAATGTCGAGCGAGACCCGGTCCAGGGCCTGCACCGGCCGGCCGTCGCGGGCCGCGAAAAAGACACTGGCGTTCTGGACGGACAGCATGGTGCGGGACCGGTTGGGTTACTTCTTCAGCGCGTTGACGGCGGCCGGCGTCACGAACGCGGCGTAGCTGGGCAGCACGGCGTTGATCTTCTTCTGCTCTTTCAGGAAAGCGGCGGTGTCCTTGAGGATCTTGGCCACGCCCGACTTTTCGCCACCACCCAGCCAGGCGTCCGAGGCCTGCGCGCTCAGCGGCACCAGGTTCAGGTTGCCCAGCGCAGCGGCCTGGTCTGCGGCCGTGCCACCCAGCAGCTTGGCCAGCTGTTTGGCGTTGTCGCTCTCGGGGCCCCAGGCGGCCTTGTCGTTGCGGAAGGAGGTGTAGTACTTCTCGATCACGCCCGAGAAGTTCTTGAGGAACTCGGGGTGCTCCTTGGCGAAGGCGCCGGTGGCGACCCAGGCGCTGAAGGTGGGTGCACCCTGCTCGGCCACCTGCTTGGAGGTGATGAGCACCTTGCCGTTCTTCTTGAGTTCGGTCAGCGCCGGGTCCCACACGAAGCCACCATCCAGATCACCGCGGTTGTAGCCGGCAACGATCTCGGGCTGGGGAATGGCGAAGACCTGCACATCCTTCTCGCTCAGGCCTTGCTTCTTCAGCAGCGCCAGCAGCTGGTAGTGGTCGGTGGACACCGGCGCGGCGGCCAGCTTCTTGCCCTTGAGGTCGGCCAGGCTGTTGATGCCCGAGCCGTTGCGCACCACCAGCGCTTCGTCGATGCCGGAGATCGAGGCCAGGTAGAAGGCCTTCACGTCCAGGCCGCGCGAGGTCGCGGCGGCGTAGGGGCTGGAGCCCACGTAGCCGATCTGCACGTCGCCCGAGGCGATGGCGGCGAAGATGTCGGCGCCGGAGTTGAACTTGCGGAAGTCGATTTCGTAGCCGGTGGCCTTGGCGAACTCGCCGTTGGCGATGGCCACCGACGAGGGCAGCGCATCGGTCTGGTAGGCCACGACGACCTTCTTGTCGGCGGCGTAGGCGGTGCTGGTGAGTGCGACCGCGCTCAGGGCAAAGGCAGCGAGTTTTTTCAGGAATTTCATTTGACGATCCTTGTTGTGGGCAATGAAGTGGGGGCGGGCCGGACCGGCATGGAACGACTCACCACGAAACGGATGCTAGGCAGCGTCCCTCATTCACACAAAGAATCAAATCGCCATTGCTCATACGGAAAACGCGCTTGGGTCACCCCCGGCCACGCGCGATGCTCCCTGCCCATGATCAAAGACCTGCACCGCTATCCCGAGATGGCCAACCCGCAGCTGCGCCCGCGTTATTCGGGCGTCGCCACCTTCTTCCGCACACCGTTGGTGGACAGCCTGGAGGGCGTCGACATCGGCGTCGTCGGCATCCCCTTCGACGGTGGCGTGACCAACCGCACCGGCGCGCGCCACGGCCCGCGCGCGGTGCGCGAGCAGAGCACCCTGATCCGCCGTTACCACCAGGCCACCGGCGCCGCGCCGTTCGACCTGTTGCGCGTGGCCGATGTGGGCGACGCCTGGCTGGAGCAGCCCTGCGAACTGTCGGGCGCGCTCGACGAGATCCAGGCGACCCTGGCCAAGCTGCACGCGGCGGGCGTGGCGCCGCTGTCGGTCGGCGGCGACCATTCGGTGACCCTGCCCATCCTGCGCGCCATCGCCAAAGACCGGCCGGTCGGCCTGGTGCACATCGACGCGCACTGCGACACCGGCGACGACTACCTGGGCTCGCGCTTCCACCATGGCGCGCCGTTCCGCCGCGCGGTGGAAGAAGGCCTGATCGACCCGAAGCGCACGATCCAGATCGGCATCCGCGGTTCGGTCAACCACCCCGACATGTGGCGCTTCAGCCATGACGCCGGCATGCGCGTGGTGACCATGGAAGAGTTCAGCGACCAGGGCTGGCGCTGGGTGGCCGAAGAGGCGCGGCGCATCGCGGGCGACGGCCCGACCTACCTGTCGTTCGACGTCGACGGGCTGGACCCGGTGTACGCGCCCGGCACGGGCACGCCCGAGGCCGGCGGCATCACCATGGTCGAGGCGCAGCGCCTGATCCGCGCGCTCGACGGGCTGGACTTCGTGGGCGCCGACGTGGTGGAGGTCTCGCCACCGTTCGACACCTCGGGCCTCACCGCGCAGAACGCGGCCAACATCCTGTTCGAGGCCCTGTGCGTGCTGGCGCCGGCGGTGCACCGGCGCAAGTCCTCCACTGCCTGAGACGCACCATCAGGCCTTGCTGTTGAAGCCCAGGTCGAAGGTATTCTTCACGTCCAGCCGCTGCTTGATCAGGCCGGCCTTGAGATAGAAGTCCGCCGTGCGCTGCTGGTCGGCAATCACCTGCGCATCGATGTCCTGCCAGCGGGTGGCGCGGCGCTCGAACTGCAGCCGCGCGGCATCGACCGGGATGCCGATGATGCGGGCGAGCGCATCCCCGTAGGCCGCGGTGTTCTTGTAGGACCAGACCTGGGCCCGCGCGACGCGCTCCTTGAAATCCTTGAGCGCGGCGCGTTTGTCTTTCAGGGCCGAAGCCGTGCCGGCCAGAAAACCCAGGCCGGTCCACAGCCCACGACCGCTCACCAGCACGCGCGCGTGCTGGGCGGTTTCGGCCAGCGCGGTGTAGGGGTCCCAGGTGGCCCAGGCATCGACCGATCCCTGCGTGAGTGCCAGCTTGGCCTCAGCCGGCGGGATGAACTTGATCTGCGCCTCGTCGAAGCCGAGGCCGGCCGATTCCAGCGCCTTGAGCGAGACGAAGTGACCGATGGAGCCGCGGTTGGTGGCGATGCTCTTGCCCTTGAGGTCCTTGGCGGACTTCAGCGGCGAATCGGGCCGCACCAGGATGGCCGTGCCATAGGGGTCGGAGCGGGACACCGCAAACGCCTTCACCGCGCTGCCGGCCGCCAGCGTGAACAGCAGCGGAGCGTCGCCGATGGTGCCGAAGTCCACCGCGTCGGCGTTGAGCGCCTCGGCCAGCGGCGCGGCCGCAGGGAACTCGCTCCACTTGATGTCGTAGGGCAGGTCCTTGAGTTCCCCGGCCGCGTCCAGCAGCGCCTGCAGGCCACCCTTCTGGTCGCCGGCGCGCAGCAGCACGCGCGGCTGCGCGCGCAGCACCGCGGGCGCCAGCACGCTGGCAGCGGCCACCGAGGTGGTGAGAAGTCGGGAGAATTCGCGTCGTTTCATGGTCGGTGTTCCTGTGAGGGTTGAATGCCTTCATTCGACCATCGGCGCGGGCAGAACCCAACTGCAAACTTCGCAGATGCATATGCGTGAAACCCGGGCGCACGACGCGGGCGCGCATCCGTGGGCGGTGGAAAAAAGAGGCCCTGAAGCCTTGCGGCTTCAGGGCCAACGTCCCCCACCGGGGCCGGAGACAACACATCTAAGGACTAAGGACGCAACTCAATAACCGCGGGAAAGATCGACCAGGTCGTGCAGCGGTTGTGCGGTCAGGAACCGCCCGAGGTTGCTCTGGAACTTCTGGACCGACGCGCGCTGCACGTCGCCCGCGGCCCAGGAAATGTGCGGTGTCAGCGTCACCCTCGGGTGGCGGTAGAGCCAGTGGTCCAGCGGCGGCGGCTCGGGCTCGGTGACATCCAGCGAGGCATGCCCCACCAGACCCAGGTCGAGCGCGTCGCGCAGGGCGTCGTGGTCGACCAGACCGCCGCGGGCGATGTTGATCAGGTGCAGGCCGGGTTTGGCGTGGGCCAGTGACCGCGCGTTGATCAGGTGCCGGGTCTGCGGCGTGATGGGCGCGGCGAGCACCAGGTGGTCGCTGCGCGCGAGCAGGTGCTCGATGTCGGGCGAGAACCGCACACCATCACCGGTCTCGGGCTGCGGTGTCCGGCGCAAGGCCAGCACCTGCATGCCGAAGGCCTGGGCCCGCCGGGCCACCGCCTGGCCGATGGCGCCGTAACCGACCAGGCCGAGCGTGCGGCCCTTGAGCAGACCCATGGGCCGGGCCACGGCGCGGTCGAATTCGCGCCGCCAGCCCAGCAGGTGCTGCACCTGCCGTTCGCCCAGGTGCTGGACATGGTCGAGCAAGGTGCCGAACACGAAGTCGGCGATCGGGTCCGCGGCCACACCGCGTGCGCAGGTCACCTTCGGTCCGTCGAACAGCCAGGGCGGGAAGTAGTCGATGCCGGCCGAGGCCAGGTGCACCCAGCGCACGCGGCCGGGCCAGCCCGGTGGCCGCTCGGCCGGCGCACCGCGCCAGGCATTGCGCGGCGCGGTCAGCACGATGTCGGCCTCCGACGCGCGGTCCCAGGCCGGCGCGTGCACATCGTCGATCACCCGCACCCCGGCCACCGGCGGCAGCGCGCCGTCGCCCAGCTGGTTGAGCACGGTGAGCAGGGGCAGTTCGCGCGATCCCATGGTGGTCCTTTTGGTGGGTCAGAGGCCGAGCGAACGGCGCCCGGCGGTGATCCAGGTGCTGTCGTCCTGCGGCGTGTGGATGCGGCCGCAGAGCACGTCGCGCCAGTGCCGCTCCAGCGGGTTCTTGCGCGCCAGACCGTGGTTGCTGGTCAGCGACTGCGCAATCTCGACCGCCTGCACCGCGTGGTTGGTGGTGAGGCTCTTGATCAGGCTGCTGTCGGTGCCCGAGGGCCATTGCCCGGCGTCGATGTCGCGCGCCAGCCCGTCGACCAGGCGCTGGTTGGCCAGCAGCAGGCCGTCGATGCGGCCCACCGCTTCCTGCACCCGCGGCAGGGTGGCCAGCGCGGCGCCGAGTGCCGAGGGCTTGCGGGTCTGCAGGAAGCCGATCAGCCATTCGCGCGCGGCCCGCGCGACACCGGTGTAGAGCGCGCCCATCAACACCGCCAGCTCGGCCTGCATCTGCGGGTCGCCCTTGCCCCACTCGTGCGGCGGGCGCAGGTCGACCTCGTGGTCCAGCGGCACCAGCACGTCGTCAAAGAGGATGTCGTGGCTGCCGCTGGCGCGCAGGCCCAGGTGGTCCCAGGTGGCTTCGATCCGGGTGCCCGGCAGGCCGGCGGGCACCAGCAGCGTGCCGACGCGCGGTTCGGCCTCGTCGGTCCGCACCCACACCGCGTACCAGCGCAGCAGCGGCGCGCCGGTGGAATAGAGCTTGTGGCCGGAGAGGCGCCAGCCCTCGGGCGTGCGGCGGGCGATGGTGGCGGGTAGGCCGCCGCGCGCCGGCGTGCCGAGTTCGGGTTCGACGCGCAGGGCATTGATCAGCGAGCCGACGTCGGCCGCTTCGCGCACCAGCCGCTGCGCCAGCGCGCGCGGCCAGTGGTGGCCCGCACGGCCCATGGAGCGGTGCTGCACGTACTGCATGATCAGCACGAGGCCGGTCGCCGGGTCGCCCTGCCCGATGGCACCGATCACATCGCCCAGTTGCGCCACGTTGGCGCCCTGCCCGCCCAGGTCCCCCGGCGCGGCCAGCGTCAGCAGGCCGGCGCTGTGCAGGTCGGCAAAGTTCTGGAACGGAAAGCTGCCGTCCAGGTCGTGGGCCGGCGCGCGGTGCGCGAAGTCGGCCGCCAGGGAGCGCGCGACCTCGGCCCAGTTCAGCGGCGCGTTCATTGCAGCACCTCGGGCTGTTCGCGCACCAGGATCTCCGCGTAGCCGCGGAAGGTGTGGAACGCGCCGCCGGGGCCGCCGACCTGGGTGTGGGTGAGCGCCGCGACGTCGTGCGGGATCGGTTGCGGCGTGCCGGCCGCTTCGGCCAGCAGCTGCGTGTGGCAGGCGTTTTCCAGCGCGATGTACCACCAGGCCGCGGCCTCCACCGTGGGGCCGGCGGTGAGGATGCCGTGGTTCTTCAGGATCACCGCCTTGCGCTGGCCCAGGGCCTGCCCGATGCGCTGGCCTTCGTCGGTCTCCAGCACCACGCCGGAGAAGTCGTCGAACAGCGCATGGTCCTGGTAGAAGGCGCAGGAGTCCTGGGTCAGCGGGTCCAGCAGGCGGCCCAGCGTGGACCAGGCCTTGCCGTAGGTCGAGTGCGTGTGCGCGGCCGACACGATGTCGGGGCGCGCTTCGTGCAGCGCCGCGTGGATGGCAAAGGCGGCGCGGTTCAGCGGCCCCTGGCCCAGCACGATCTCGCCCTGGGCGTTCACCAGCAGCAGGTCGGAGACGCGGATCTGCGAGAAGTTGATGCCCAGCGGGTTGACCCAGAAGTGGTCGTGCCACTCCGGGTCGCGCGCGGTGATGTGACCGGCCAGGCCGACGTTGAGACCAAACTGCGCAAACAGGCGGAACGCGATGGCCAGCTGCTGGCGGCGGTGGTCGCGCTCGTCCTCGATCGAGCGCTGCGGCAGCGGATCGTCGAACCAGTCCTTGCGGAAGGGTTGTGCGTTCAGCAGGGCGCGCAGGCTGGCGGGCAGTTCGGTCTGGATCGAGGTGGTGCTCATGGTGGCTTCCGGTGTTGGCGTTCACGTCACGATAGGCGGGACAGGCCAAGCCGCCAACGAAGGAAATCGTTGCTGCACATGCGGAATCGGCATGTGCTGCGACCGCCGGGGTCCATGCGAAGCGTCAGTGCGGGAAGCCGCCGCTGACCTGGCGCACCGGCTCGCTGTCCATGCGGCGGATCAGGCCGTCCAGACCATCGGCCGCGGCGGCGACGGGCGCTGCCTGCGCAGCCGGCGTACTGGCGCGGCACACCAGGTCGTCGGCCGACCAGTCCACGCCCGGCCGCCCGCGCACCCGCAGCCAGCCCTGCCGGTCGGCGATCAGCCGGTGCCCCGGCAACGCACTGGGCGCGACGCCGACCAGCACCGCCATCGCGGCTTCCAGCGCCGCGTCATCGCTGTGGCAATCGACCGGCGAAGTCCCCGGCCCCACCGCCACCGTGACCAGGCGCGGGTCGTCGCTCAGGGCATGCGCATCGCCCCGCGTGAGCGCCAGCCGCACCCGCTGCCCCTGCAAGGCGTGCAACGACGACGCGGTGTCGCGACAGCGCAGCGGCGCATCGGGCAGGCGCACCGGGAAGCGCCAGGCGCCGGTCTTGCGCAGCGTCTGCCCCGCCGCCTGCGCCTTGAGAAAGTCCAGCAGCGCCCAGAGCTGCGCATCGTCCAGCGCCGCGCTCGCTGGCGGCATGGTCACCCGCCCCGCGCGGTCCCGCAGGCCGTTCCGCACGTGCCAGAACAGCTCACCCTCGGTGCGTTTCCAGAGCAGCGATCCGTTGAGCGTCGGCGGCCACATGGCCAGGCGCGCCGCGTCGGGACCTTCGCCGCTCCCGTCGTCGCCGTGGCAACGTTGGCAATGCGCGCCATACAGCCGCTGCCCTTCCAGAATCGAGGCCGCCGTGAACCCGGTGGGCGACCGGTGGAACGCGGTCGGCACGGTGGGCACCGTCAGCAGCGACCACTGCGGCCAGGGCGCGAACACCAGCAGCAGCACCGCCCCACCCCACAGCGGCCAGCGGGCCCGGCGCCAGAACCCCGACACCAGCAACAGCACTGCGGCGAGCACCACCGCGGCCCCGGACACCAGCAAGCGCCCGGCCTGCCCGCCGTCGAACAGCAGCTGCTCGGCGGCCAGCCGCTGCCCGAACGGCCACACCGCCTGGCCGTGCTGCGAGGGCGTCAGGCCCAGCGCAGCAATCCAAGCCCACACCGTCTGCTGCGCCTGGTGCAGGGTCCACAGCAGCGCCTTGACGGTCTCGGCGTCCGGGCTCACCAGCTGCCGTCCAGCCCCAGCAGGCGCAAGGCCTCGTGCCGCAGCTCGGCCAGCCGCGGATGGCCGCGGTGCCGCGGGTACGGCAGGTCGTTGTGGATCACGGCCTCGATGCGCGCCGGCCTGTCGCTGAACACGACCACCCGCTGCGCGAGGAAGAACGCCTCTTCGACGTCGTGCGTCACCAGCAGGGCCGAGAAGCGCTGGCGCTGCCAGAGTTCAAGCAGTTCGGTCTGCATGGTCAGGCGCGTGAGCGAGTCGAGCTTGCCCAGCGGCTCGTCCAGGATCAGCAGCTGCGGGTCGTTGACCAGGGCCCGCGCGAGCGCGGCGCGCTGCGCCATGCCGCCCGAGAGCTGGTGCGGAAACACCTTGCCGAAGTCCTGCAGCCCCACCAGCCTGAGCGCTTCATCCACCCGCGCGCCCTGCGAACCCAGCAGGCCACGCGCCTGCAGGCCCAGCGCCACGTTGTCGCGCACCGTGCGCCAGGGAAACAGCGTCGGGTCCTGGAACACCACGATGCGCGAGGGATCGGGTTCGGTGATCGGCCGACCGTCCTGCGCGATCTCGCCGGTGGTGGCGGCATCGAGCCCGGCCACCAGCCGCAGCAGCGTGGACTTGCCGCAACCGCTGGGGCCGAGCAGGGCCACGAACTCGCCGGGCTGGATCTCGAGGTCCAGCTCGTCGAGCACCTGCAGGCGCCCCTGCGGGCCGTCGAACCAGTGGCTGACGTTGGACACCTGGATGTGTGCGCCTTGCGCTTTCTGCTCGGCTCGGGCCGGCGCGGCCGACAGGGCCTGGGCAATGCTCACCATTTGACGGTTCCTTTCTGCCAGGACAGCACCCGGTCACGCACCAGGAACAGCAGGCTGATCAATCCGGAAAACAGCAGCGCCATGATGATCAGCGCGCCGTACATGTTGGGATACGCCGCCCAGCCCTGCGACCAGGTGAGGTACCAGCCCAGGCCCGACTTCACGCCCAGCATCTCGGCCGCCACCAGGGTCGAGAACGCCGCGCCCAGGCCCATGAACAGGCCGACGAAGACCTGCGGCAGCGCCGCCGGGATGGCGACGCGCAAGACCAGGAACCAGGGCGAGGCGCCCAGCGTGCGCGCCACGTCGTAGTAGGTCTTGTGCACGCCGGCCACGCCGGACCAGGTCAGCACCGCCACCGGGAAGCCGGTGCCCAGCGCGATCAGGAACACCGCGGTCGACCAGCTCGACGGGAAGAAGTAGAACGAGATCGGCAGCAGCGCCGTGGTCGGGATCGGCCCCAGCACGCGCAGCACCGGGTGGATCCAGTAGTTGGCGTTGCGCGACCAGCCGATCCAGACCCCGGTCAGGAAGCCGATCAATGCGCCGCTGGCGATGCCCGCCGCCAGCAGCACCAGCGAGTTGCCGGCGCTGTCCAGCAGCTTGAACCAGTCGCTCACGAACACGTCGATCAGGCTTTGCGGCGGCGCGAAGAACGGCGTCGGCAGCAGCGCCAGCTTGGCCGTGACCAGCTCCCAGACGCCCAGGCCCACAGCGATGGCCACCAGCCAGGGACCGGCGGTCCGCAGGCGCGCGCCCACCGGCGGCCAGACGCGGGGCACCAGGCCGGCCACGCCCAGCAGCGCCGCCACGCCGGCCGCCAGCCAGCCGAACTCGCGGGTGTAGGCCCAGTCGCTGAAGCCGACCGCGGCGTTCTCCCAGCCCAGGGTCAGCGCCGCGAGCAGCGCCCAGGCCAGGGCAGCGGCCAGCCCGGTCCACCAGGGGCGGTAGCGCGGGCCTGCCACTGCGCCGTCGGCCGGCGTGCGCAGGGACAGATCCGCAGCGATCAGAGCGGTGTCGACACTCATGGTGCGCGCCCTCTCAGCCGAGCACGTCGCCGTGCACGAAGGCGGCAAACCGCGCCGGGTCGGTGGTGGGTTTGAGCACGCCCACCAGCTTGAAGTCGCGCGCGTAGAACTCGATCTCCTTGCGCAGGGCCTGGCCGTCGGGGTGGTGGTTGTGGGTCAGCGTGCCCAGCACGGCGCGCAGGTCTTCCTGCGACACCTTGGAATACGGGCTGAAGATCTTGGCGGTCTCGGCGGGGTAGTTCGCCACGAAGTCCGAGGCCTCGTTGATGGCGCGGGCGAGCGAAGCCGCCACACGCTTCTCGTTGCGCACGATGTTGCCGCTCACGCCCAGCACGCAGCAGGTCTTGCTGGCGTACTCACCCGACAGGTTGCTCGCGAGGTCGACCAGGCCCTTGGTGCGGCGCTGGATGATGAACAGGTTGGGGTCGCCGTCGGCGATCGCGTGGGCCTCGCCCTTCTCCACCGCCACGCCCAGCATGTCGCCGGGGAACTGGCGCCACGACACGTCCTTCTCCGGATCGAGGCCGGCCTTGACCAGCAGGATCGAGAAGAAGTTCTTGCCCGGGCTGTTGAGGTCGGAGACCGCGATGGTCTTGCCCTTGAGTGCCTTGAGCGAGGTGACCCCGGCCGCCTCGCTGCCCACCAGGCGCACGCAGCCGCCGTGGCTGCTGCCCACCAGCTTCACGTCAAAGCCCGACTCCAGCGGCTTGAGCCAGCGGTGAATCATGCCGACGCCGGCATCGGCCTTGCCGGTGGCGATGGATTCGAGCAGCTGGTCGGTCGAGCCGCTGAAGTTCACCAGCTCCACGTCCAGGCCATGCTTTTCAAAGATGCCGCGCTGCACCGCCACCGGGGCGGCCGACAGGCAGATGGCGTTGGCGTTCCAGGCCAGCTTGACCTTGCGCAGCGGATCGGCGGCCAGCGCGCGCGTGCCGGCCAGGCCGGTCAGGCCGAGCACACCGGCCGCGGCGGCGGTGTTCTTGAGAAAACCGCGCCGGGAGGCGGGCGGCGTGGTGAATGGAATGTCGATGCTCATGAGGACTCCGTGTGTTCAGGACAGCGGCGGCTGCGGGATGCGTATTGCAGCGCGGCACCCACGCGAATCCAACGAACAAAAACACCGATCGATATGAGAAAGAAGTTGCACCGCCGGCAGACCCTTTGCGGTGCAATGCCTGCATCCCATCCCATCCCTTCACCGAGCCCGCCCATGAGCGCTTCGCCACCCCATCCCGAACGGCTGCGGCACTTCGTCCAGTCGCTTGCCCGGTTGCTGGAAACCCAGCCCGGCGAGACCACCCTGCTCGACCAGGGCGCCACCCTGCTGCGCGACCTGGTGTCGCACGACGACTGGCTGCCCGAGGCCTTCGCCCGCCCCGACCCCGAGCGCTACCAGCAGTACCTGCTGCACGCCGACGCGCTGGAGCGCTTCTCGGTGGTGAGCTTCGTCTGGGGGCCGGGCCAGCAGACGCCGATCCACGACCACACCGTGTGGGGGCTGGTCGGCGTGCTGCGCGGTGCCGAGCTGTCGCAAGCCTATGTGCGAACCGCCGAAGGCCGGTGGGTGGCCGAGGGCCCGGCCGAGCGGCTGGCGCCGGGCACGGTGGTCGCCGTCTCGCCCCGCATCGGCGACGTGCACCGGGTCAGCAACGCGCTGAGCGACCAGGCCTCGGTCAGCATCCACGTCTACGGCGCCAACATCGGCGCCGTGCTGCGCTCGGTGTTCCTCGAAGACGGCACCCGCAAACCCTTCGTGTCCGGCTACAGCAACACCACACTCCCCAACCTCTGGGACCGTTCCGCCGAAGTGCGCGAACGCGCCATCGCCTGAACATCGCACCGCTCATGACCTTGCCCATCACCACCACCGCCCAGGTCCGCCAGTCGCTGCTGGACCGCCACGAGATCGCCCTGCTCGACGTCCGCGAAGAAGATCCGTTCGGCCAGGGCCATCCGCTGTTCGCGGCCAACCTGCCGCTGGGCCGCATCGAGCTGGACATCCGCTCGCGCGTGCCGCGCCTGGACACGCCCATCGTGGTCTACGACAACGGCGAAGGCCTGGCCCGGACCGCGGGCGAGCGCCTGCGCGCCATCGGCTACACGCAGGTCAGCCTGCTGCAGGACGGCCTGCGCGGCTGGCGCGAGGCCGGCGGCGAGCTGTTCATCGATGTGAACGTGCCCAGCAAGTCCTTCGGTGAACTGGTCGAGAGCCAGCGCCACACGCCCTCGCTATCGGCGGAAGAGGTCAAGCGCCTGCTCGATTCGTCTGCCGACGTGGTGGTGCTCGACGCGCGGCGTTTCGACGAATACCAGACCATGAGCATCCCTGGCGGCACCAGCACGCCGGGCGCCGAGCTGGTGCTGCGCGCGCGGGCGCAGGCGCCCAACCCGGCGACGCAGATCATCGTCAACTGCGCCGGCCGCACCCGCAGCATCATCGGCACCCAGTCGCTGGTCAACGCCGGCATTCCCAACCCGGTGGCGGCCCTGCGCAACGGCACCATCGGCTGGACGCTGGCCGGCTTCGCGCTCGAGCACGGCGCCAGCCGCCGCGCCGGCACCGCGAGCGACCCGCAACGCGCCGAAGCCGCGGTGGCCGCCCGAGCCGTCGCCGACCGCGCGGACGTGCGCCGCGCCGACACCGCCCGGCTCGCCGGCTTCCTGGCCGAGAGCGCCCGCACCACCTACCGCTTCGACGTGCGCTCGCCGGAGGAATACCTGCAAGGCCATGTGCCCGGGTTCCGCAATGCGCCGGGTGGCCAGCTGGTGCAGGAAACCGACGTGTCGGCGCCGGTGCGCGGCGCGCGCATCGTGCTGGCCGACGACGACGGCGTGCGCGCCAACATGAGCGCCTCCTGGCTGGCCCAGATGGGCTGGGAGGTCTGGGTGCTCGACGGGCTCACGGCCGACAGCTTCAGCGAGCGCGCGCCCGCTCCGCCGGCCCTGCCGGCCCCGAGCCGCCCGGTGCAGTGGATCGCGCCCAGGGCACTGGCCGACGCCCTCGCGCGCGAAGCGCCCGGCACCACCGCGATCATCGACCTGACCACCAGCGCCAACCACGTCAAGCGCCACATCCCGGGTGCCTGGTTCGTGCTGCGCACCGACCTGCCGCAGGCCCTGGCGCGCATCCCGCGCGCGCGGCGTTATGTGCTCACCTGCGGCAGCAGCCTGCTGGCGCAGTACGCGGTGGACGAGATCGCCCAGGCCACCGGCGCACAGGTGCTGGTGCTCGACGGCGGCAACCAGGCCTGGGCCGACGCCGGCCTGCCGGTGGAAGCCGGCGAGCAGCGCCTGGCCAGCCCGCGCACCGACCGCTACCGCCGGCCCTACGAAGGCACCGACAACCCGCGCGAGGCCATGCAGGCCTACCTCGACTGGGAGTTCGGCCTGGTCGAGCAGCTCGGCCGCGACGGCACCCACGGCTTTCGCGTGATCTGAGGCCATGCTGGACCTGGACACCGACGTGCTGGTGATCGGCGGCGGCATGGCCGGCGCCTGGGCGGCCCTGAGCGCGTCGCGTTCGGGGCGCCGCGTGGTGCTGGTCGACAAGGGCTACTGCGGCACCAGCGGCGTGACGGCCACCGGCGGCCCGGGCCACTGGTGGGTGCCGCCCGATAAGCGGGAGCCTGTGGTCGCGCAGCGGGCCCGCGCCGGGCTGGGCCTGGCCGATCCGCGCTGGATGCACCGCATCCTGGACACGACCTGGCGCGAGCTGCCTGGCATCGCGCCGCACTACCGCTTCGGCGTCAACGCCGAGGGGCGCACCGTTTACCGCGCCCTGCGCGGCCCCGAATACATGCGCGCGCTGCGCAGCCTGGTCGACCTGGCCGGCGTGACCGTGCTGGACCACCACCCGGCGCTGGAACTGCTGCGCGCCGACGACGGCAGCGTGGCGGGAGCGGCCGGTCTGCGCCGCCGCGACGGCGCGCGCTGGACCATCCGCAGTGGCGCGGTGGTGCTGGCCTCGGGCGGCTGCGCCTTCCTGTCCAAGCTGCTGGGCGCCGACCACAACACCGGCGACGGCCTGCTGATGGGCGCCGAGGTGGGCGCCGAGCTCTCCGGCATGGAGTTCACCGACGCCTACACCGTGGCCCCGGTGTTCTCCAGCATGACGCGCGCCATGTCCTACGTGTTCGCGCGTTACTACGACGCGGCCGGCCGCGAGCTGGACATTCCACCCGGGCCGGCCAACCACCGAGAGATCGCGCGGGCGCTGCTGCAAGGCCCGGTCTACTGCTGCCTGCAGGACATGCCGGACGACCTGCGCGCGGTGCTGCCGTCGATCTCGCCCAACGTGATGCTGCCCTTCACGCGGCGCGGCATCGATCCGTTCCGCGACCACTTTGAAATCCAGCTGCGCGGCGAGGGCACGGTGCGCAGCATCGGCGGCCTGCGCGTGGCCAGCGACGACTGCGAGACCGCGGCACGCAACCTGTTCGTGGCCGGCGACGTGGCCTCGCGCGAACGCGTCACCGGTGCCATCTCGGGCGGCGGCAACATCAACTCGGCCTGGGCCCTGTCGTCGGGCGTCTGGGCCGGTGCCGCGGCCGCGCAGCGTGCCTTGCTCGCCCCCGTCCAGCGGACCCGGTCCGTGGCGGGCGCCGGCCAGGCGGGCCTGCGCCCGCCACGGCCCGCGCGCGAACTGCCGGTCCAGCCCTTCGTGCAACGGCTGCAGCGCCCGACACTGGGCCTGGACCTCAACATCTTCCGCGAGGGCCCGGCGCTCAACCGCTCGCTGGCCGCGCTCGATCAGGACTGGTCGGTCTGGCGCGACCACGCCGGAGACCGCGGCGAACATACGCTTCGGCACCGCGAAGTGGCGGCCCTGCTGGCCAGCGCGCGCTGGAACGTGTCCGCGGCGCTGGCCCGGCGAGAAAGCCGCGGCATGCACCTGCGCACCGACGCGCCCCACACCGACCCGGCGCTGGCCCGGTCCGTCACCCAGCACGGCATCGACCGCATCACCACGGTGTTCGCCGACCAGCCGCCCGCCCCATCCCCTGCCCTGACCGCGACCGCCTGAACATGATCGCCGCCCTGCTCACCGACCGCTGCACCGCCTGCCAGCGCTGCGTCGCCATCTGTCCGGCACAGGTGTTCGACACGGACCAGACCGACGCACCACCACGCATCGCCCGCCCGCTGGATTGCCAGACCTGCTTTGCCTGCGAACTGCACTGCGAGGCCGATGCGCTCTACGTCGACCCGGACGTGTTCCTGCCCCGCACCGTCGACCCGGCGTGGCTGCAGAGCAGCGGCCTGCTGGGCGTCTACCGGCGCGACGCGGGCTGGCGCACGGACGGCAGCGACGATGCCGAGCACCCCAACCTACACTGGCGCATGGACGAGGTGTTCGCGCGCGGCCGCGCGCTGGCGACGACCCGGGGACGCTGAGCCTGCTTCACGTGCCCGTCGCCGGGCAAAAAAAAGGGCCCGCTTGCGCGGGCCCTGAAAAGTCAACACGGTCCGTGTTGCACAGAAGCGGCCTGCGTGCGCGTCAGGCCGACACCACAGCCTTCTCGCTTTCCACCCCATGTTCCCCCAGGGGCTGCGGTGCTTTCTGCTCCTGCGCCGACGCCAGGCGGCGGCGCGTGTTCCGGTTCTCCGGCACCGGCAAGCCGAGGTTGCCCCGGAAGGTCGGTGCGTCGTAGTCGGTCCGCCACAGCCCACGCGCCTGCAGGATCGGCACAACCAACTCGACGAAGTCCTTGAGCGAACTGTTTGGCAGGGCTTCGAAGAAGTTGAAGCCGTCGGCGCCCTCGTTTTCGAACCAGCGCTGGATCTCGTCGGCCACCTGCCCGGCCGTGCCGACGAACGTGCGCTTTGGGCTGGCGTGCCATTGCGCGACCTGGCGCAGCGTCCAGCCGCTGGCGCGCGCGACCCGCTTGATGTGGTCGCTGCTGCTCTGCTGGCTGTTGCGACCGATGTCGCCCAGGTCCGGGAAGGCCTCGTCCAGCGGGTAGCCCGAGAAGTCGTGGTCGTTGAACGGGCGCGCCAGCGCGGCCAGCGCGTGTTCGATCGGCACCAGGCTGGCGGCGATGCGGTACTTGGCCTCGGCCTCTTCGGCGGTGCGGCCGACGATGGGCCGGATGCCGGGCAGCAGGTGGACCTGCGACGGATCGCGACCGGCGGCGACCACGCGCGCCTTCACGTCGCGGTAGTAGGTCTGCGCCTCTTCCAGCGTGTCGGCGTGGAAGAAGATGGCATCGGCACGGCTGGCGGCGAAGTTCTTGCCGTCTTCGGAGGCACCGGCCTGGAAGATCACCGGCTGGCCCTGGCGCGAGCGGGCGATGTTCAGCGGCCCTTCGACCGAGAAGAAGTCGCCCTTGTGGTCCAGGCGGTGCAGCTTGCTCTTGTCGAAGAACTGGCCGGTGGCCTTGTCGCGCACCAGGGCGTCGTCTTCCCACGAGTCCCACAAGCCCTGCACCACGTCCAGGTGTTCGGCAGCGAGCTGGTAGCGCACGTCGTGCGCGTAGTGCTCGGGCCGGCTGTAGTTGCGCGCGCTGCCGTCCAGCCACGAGGTGACCACGTTCCAGCCGGCGCGGCCGCCGCTGATGTGGTCCAGCGAGGCGAACTGGCGCGCGACGGTGAAGGGCTCGCTGTAGCTGGCGGTCACGGTGCCGACCAGGCCGATGTGCGAGGTCACGGCGGCCAGCGCCGACAGGATGGTCAGCGGCTCGAAGCGGTTGAGGTAGTGCGGGCTGGAGCGCTCGGTGATGTGCACGCTGTCGGCCACGAACAGGAACTCGAACTTCGCCTGTTCGGCGAGCTGGGCCTGTTCGCGGTAGAAACCGAAGTTGACGCTGGCGTCGGTGACGGCGGCTTCGTGCCGCCAGTCGCCCCAGCCGGCGCCCACGCCATGGAGCACGAATCCGAACTTGAGTTGACGGCTCATGGTGGGCTCCTCAGGCGGCGCGGCGGTTGTTCTGCGCCTGCGCCGCCACCAGCGCGCGCACGCGCGGAATCAGGTGCTGGCCGTAGGACACGATGTCGTGCAGCGGGTCGAAGCCGCGGAACAGGAAGGTGGTGACGCCGAGCGTGTGGTACTCCAGCACGGCTTCGGCGACCTGGTCGGGATCGCCCACCAGCCCGGTCGAATTGCCGGCCGCCGCGGTCACGCCGGCGATCTCGGTCCACAGGCGCTTGTCGTGCACGCGGCGCTGGCTGGCGATCTCCACCAGGCGGTCGGAGCCGACGTTGATGTTGGCGCCGCGGCGCTTGAGGAAGTCCGACTCGGGGTAGGCGGCCTTGGCGCGCGCCAGGATGCGGTCGGCACGGGCCCAGGCTTCGGCCTCGGTGTCGGCCACCACCGGCCGCAGCGACAGGCTGAAGCGGATCTGGTCGGCGCGGCCGACCTTGGCCGCTGCGGCGCGCACGGCGGCGATGCGCTCGCGCACCTGCTCCAGCGGCTCGCCCCACATCATGTAGACGTCGGCGTGTTTCGCGGCCACCGCGATCGCGGCCTCGGAGGCGCCCGAGAAGTAGATCGGGATATAGGGCTTCTGCACCGGACGGACCGCCGTGTGGTTGCGCTCGACGCGGTAGTGTTTGCCTTCGTGGTCGAACGGACCGTCGCTGGTCCAGACCTGCTTGGCGACCTGCAGGTATTCGTCGGTGCGTTCGTAGCGCTCGTCGTGCGGCAGGAAGTCGCCGTCCTTCTGCAGGTCGCCGCCGTCGCCACCGGTGATCACGTTGATCGCGACACGGCCGCCACTGATCTGGTCCAGCGTGGCGAGCTGGCGCGCGGCCAGCGTGGGCGAGGTGAACCCGGGCCGCTGCGCGATCAGCAGGCCCAGGCTGTCGGACACGCCGGCGGCGTACGCGCCCAGCGCGAACGAGTCGGGCGAGGCGCTGTTGACTGCGATCAGGGCCTTGTCGAAGCCGGCGTATTCCTGCGCGCGGATGGAGGCCTTGATGAAGGCGTTGTCGACCAGCGGGCCGCGCGGCGCGAGCGATTCGCTCTGTTCGTTGGGTCCGATGAATCCGATGAATTCGAGGCTCATGTGTGCTCCTGGAAAGTGAAAGCTCAGGCGGGGTTGACGAGGAAGCGGTTGAAGGTCTTGTCCCACAGCGGCGCCACCTTCACGGGGGCGTCGAGCACCCCGATGCGGCTGAAGACGTCGGCCACGGCCTGGTGGCTGGCGATGTCGGCGTCGACGATGGGCAGGATGCGGTCGTCGTGGCTGCGGTTGGCAAAAATCTGCAGCAGCGCGTCCAGCGGCACGCGCGTCTCGGCGCTCTGCGCCTTGGCCCAGGGCACGGCGTTGGCCACCGCCCAGGCCGTGGCCTTCTGCACGCGCTGCAGCAGGTCGCCCAGCGCGGCCTTGCGCGCCTCGTCGGTCCAGGACTCGGCGTTGCCGTAGACCAGGAAGTTGCCCGACAGGTAGCCCTTCGAGGTCTTGATGGCGCGGGCGCCGTACTTGGTGCGGGCGAGCTGGCCGTTGTAGCCATAGATGGCCCAGGCGTCTAGGTCGCCACGCGCAAAGGCCGAGAGGCCGTCGGCCGGGCTCAGCGACACCAGCTGCACGTCGTTGAGCGACAGGCCCACCTCGGCCAGCATCTTGTGCAGGAAGTAGTGGGTGGTGGTGGCGCGCACATAACCCACGCGCTTGCCCTTGAGGTCGGCGATGGTCTTGATCGGCGAGTCCTTCTGCGCGAACACCGCCTGGTTGTTGAGGTCGCCCTTGCTGACCGCGATGACCCGCACGCGGCCCGGCGTGCGCGCGGCGAACACGGCCGGGATCTCGCTGCCCGAACCGAGGTCCAGCGCGCCGGCGTTGATCGCCTCGATGTGCTGCACGCCGGAGTTGAATTCCTTCCACTCGATCTGGTAGGGCGTGTTGTCCAGGCCCGCCGCCTTGAGCAGGGTGACCCAGCCGCCCTTGTAGCTGGCCACGCGCAGCGTGGTCTTGCTCAGGTCGGCCGCCGGTCTGGTCTGGGCCCAGGCGCTGGCAAGAGGTGCGGCGGCCAGACCGGCTGCGCTGCCGAGCAGAAGGTGGCGCCGCCGGAGGGCATTCGCCGTGACGAGTTCGGGTGCTTGCTTCATGAAGGATCGAAAAAAGGTCGGTGTGGGGATGTGCGAACGACTGTAGGAAGAAGCCGCACCAAAGCGAACGAAGAAATGCGGATAAACAAGCACCCCGAACAAAGCCGCATATCGATATGCGGCCAGCGTCGACCTCACCGGCCCGGATCGCGCCGGACGATGTGCCTGACCGTGTGTGTTCGGGAGGATGCCCAACGACGGGAAGGTGTCGGGACGATGTCGTTGGAGCCCAGGCCTGTGGTCGCGGGTGACCAGCCTGGAAAACGGCGGGCGGCGGGTGGCCGGCCGGGCCGAGGTCGATCGCACCTGCGCCTGGTGCGTCGAGCATCGGCGGGTCGAACAGGCGCTCGACCCACTTCAGGTGGGGTGCCGGACCGCCGCCGGCACCCTTCTGAAGAACAGCGGATCAGACGATCTGCGCGACCTCGTCGAACGCCAGCCGCGGGCCGCGCGGATGCGTGGCACTGTGGTCGGCCACGCCGAGGTTGACGATGAAGTTCACCTCGACCTGGCCATCGGGGAAAAAGGCCTCGTTGACCGCCTGCGGGTTGAAGCCCGACTGCGGACCGGCGTCCAGCCCCAGCGCGCGCGCCGCCAGGATCAGGTAGGCACCCTGCAGGCTGCTGTTGCGGAAGGCCGTGGCCTGCGCCAGCGCGGGGTTGCCGTCGAACAGGGGCTTGGCGTCGTAGACCGGGAACTGCGTCGGCAGGTGCTCCTGGAAGCGCTTGTCGTGGGCGACGATGACCGTGACGGCGGCGGCTTCGGTCTGGGCCTGGTTGCCGGCCGACAGCGCGGGCTTGAGCCTGGCCTTGGCCTCGGGGCTGCGCACGAACACGAAGCGCGCCGGCTGCGCGTTGAAGGCCGTCGGCCCCCACTTGAGCAGCTCGTAGAGGCGCTGAATCAGCTCGTCGGACACCGGCACCGGCTTGAAGCCGTGCACCGTGCGGGCCTCGCGGAACAGCTGGTCGAGCGCGGCGTCGGGCAGGGATTTGAAAACGGAAACGTCCATGGTGTGCTCCGGTGAGGTTCAGACGGCGGCCAGGGACTGGTCGAGATCGGCCAGCAGGTCGTCGATGTGTTCGATGCCGACCGACAGGCGCACCGCGTCTTCGGGCACACCGGACTTGACCAGTTCCTCGGGCGAGAGCTGGCGGTGCGTGGTCGAGGCCGGGTGGGTGGCCAGCGACTTGGCGTCGCCGATGTTCACCAGGCGGGTGAAGAGGTTCAGCGCATCGAGGAAGCGCGCGCCCGCCGCCCGGCCCTCGCCCGCGGCGCTCTTGACACCGAAGGTCAGCAGGCCGGAGGGCTTGCCGCCCAGGTACTTCTGCGCCAGTGCGTGGTCCGGGTGGCTGGGCAGGCCCGCGTAGTTGACCCAGCCCACCTTGGGGTGCTTCTGCAGGAACTGCGCCACCGCCAGCGTGTTGGCGACGATGCGCTCCATGCGCAGGCCCAGGGTCTCGATGCCTTGCAGGATCAGGAACGCGTTGAACGGCGAGATCGCGGCGCCGGTGTTGCGCAGCGGCACGACGCGGGCGCGGCCGATGTAGGCCGCCGGGCCCAGGGCTTCGGTGTAGACCACGCCGTGGTAGCTCACGTCGGGCTCGTTCAGGCGCTTGAAGCGCGCCTTGTGCTCGGCCCACGGGAACTTGCCGCTGTCGATGATGGCGCCGCCGATGCTGTTGCCATGACCGCCGAGGTACTTGGTGAGCGACTGCACCACGATGTCGGCGCCGTGTTCGATCGGACGCAGCAGGAAGGGCGTGGCCACCGTGTTGTCCACGATCAGCGGGATGCCGTGGCGGTGCGCGATCTCCGCCACCGCCGCGATGTCGGTCACGTTGCCCTGCGGGTTGCCCAGCGACTCGACGAAGATCGCCTTGGTCTTCCCGTCGATCAGCGGCTCGAAGCTGGCCGGGTCGCGGTGGTCGGCAAAGCGCGTGGTGATGCCCGACAGCGGCAGCGTGTGGGCGAGCAGGTTGTAGGTGCCACCGTACAGCGCGGTGCTGGAGACGATGTTGTCGCCCGCCTCGGCGATGGTCTGGATCGCATAGGTCACGGCCGCCTGGCCCGAGGCCAGGGCCAGCGCCGCGATGCCGCCTTCGAGCGAGGCGACGCGCTGCTCCAGCACGTCCTGCGTCGGGTTCATGATGCGGGTGTAGATGTTGCCCGGCACCTTGAGGTCGAACAGATCGGCGCCGTGCTGCGCACTGTCGAACGCGTAGGCGGCGGTCTGGTAGATCGGCACCGCCACCGCCTTGGTGGTCGGGTCGGGCCGGTAGCCGGCGTGCACGGAACGGGTCTCGAATTTCCAGTCTGCGGACATGAAGATTTCCTGTGGATGGATGGGGATCAGGCGGTGGCCAGGGACGGTGCAGCCCGGGTCGCGGCAGCCAGCGGGTGCGCGGGACGCGGCAGGCCCAGGTGCTCACGCAGTGTATGGCCGGTGTATTCGGTGCGGAACAGGCCGCGGCGCTGCAGCTCGGGAATCACCAGCTCGGCGAAGTCCTTCAGGCCGTGCGGCAGCGTGGGCGAGAGCACGTTGAAACCGTCGGCGGCGCCGGTGGTGAACCAGTGTTCGAGCTGGTCGGCGATGGTCTCGGGCGTGCCCACCAGCGTCCAGTGGCCGCGCGCACCGGCCACGCGTTCGTAGAGCTGGCGGATGCTCAGGTTCTCGCGCTCGGCGAGCTTGTTGAACAGGTCCTGCCGGCTCTGCCAGCCTTCGGTCACCGGCAGGTCGCGTGGGAACGGTCCGTCGATCGGGTACTTCGACAGGTCGACGTTGCCCAGGAAGGCCGAGAGCAGGCCCACGCCCAGCACCGGGTCGATCAGCGACTGCAGCTGCTCGAACTTCTCCTGCGCCTCGGCGTGGCTGCGGCCGACAAAGGGCGAGATGCCCGGCAGGATCTTGAGCTGGTCGGGCGTGCGGCCCCAGTTCGCGAGCCGGCCCTTGAGCGACTGGTAGAAGGCGCGCGCGTCTTCCACCGTCTGCTGCGCGATGAACACCAGCTCGGCGGTGGCGGCGGCCAGGTCCTGCCCGTCGTCGGACGAACCGGCCTGCACGAACACCGGATAGCCCTGCGGCGCGCGCGGCGCCTGCAGGCCGCCGCGCACCTGGAAGTGTTTGCCGGCGTGGGTGATGCGGTGCAGCCTGGCCGGGTCGAAGAACTGGTTGGTCTCCTTGTCCTGGACGAAGGCGTCGTCTTCCCAGGTGTCCCACAGCCCCTTGACGACCTTCACGTATTCGTGGGCCTTCTCGTAGCGGTGCGCGTGGTCCAGCTGGTGCGGCAGGCCGAAGGCCTGGGCCTCGAAGTCGGAGCCCGAGGTCACCAGGTTCCAGCCGCTGCGGCCGCCGCTGAGGTGGTCCAGCGTGGCGAACTTGCGGGCCAGGTGGTAGGGCGGCAGGTAGGTGGTGGAGACCGTGGCCACCAGACCGATGCGCTCGGTCACGCCGGCCAGTGCGGACTGCAGCAGCAGCGGGTCGAACGGGTACGGCAGTGCGTTCTTGGTCAGCAGCCCGGCCGGGCTGCCGCTCAGGCCCACGTTGTCGGCAAAGAAGATGGCATCGAACTTCGCCGCTTCGGCGATGCGCGCCCATGCGCGCAGGGACTCGATGGAGGTGGCCGACGCAGCGTCCACGTCGGGGTGGCGCCAGGCCGCGAGGTGGTGACCCACCCCGAAGAAGAAAGCGCCGAGGTGCAGTTGGCGGGCTGGGGTGGACATGGTGTGCTCCGGTGAGATGGGTGAATACGGTCTCAGAACCCGGGCACCACGGCGCCCTTGAACTCGGTCAGGATGAACTGCCGGACCTCGGCCGACTGGTAGGCCTTGACCAGCTTGGCCACCCAGGGCTTGTCCTTGTCCTGCTCGCGCACCGCGATCAGGTTGACGTAGGGGCTCTTGGCGCTTTCCTGCGCGATCGCGTCCTTGCCCGGATGCAGGCCGGCCGTCAGCGCGTAGTTGGTGTTGATCGCGGACGCATCGAGGTCGTCCAGCGAGCGCGGCAGCTGGGCCGCGTCCAGCTCCACGAACTTCAGCTTCTTGGGGTTGCCGACCACGTCCAGCGGCGTGGCCTTCAGGCCGGCCTCGGGCTTGAGCTTGATCAGGCCCTGGTCCTGCAGCACCAGCAGCACGCGACCGCCGTTGGTGGGGTCGTTGGGAATGCCGAACTTCGCGCCCTCGGGCAGATCCGCCAGCTTCCTGACCTTCTTCGAGTAGATGCCGATCGGGAAGTTGACCGTGTAGCCCACCGACACGAACTTGTAGCCGCGGTCCTTGATCTGGTTGTCCAGATAGGGCTTGTGCTGGTAGCTGTTGGCGTCCAGATCGCCGGCGGACAGCGCGGCGTTGGGCTGCACGTAGTCGCTGAACTCGATGACCTGGATCTTCAGGCCGTCCTTCTCGGCGACCTTCCTGACCTGCTCGAAGATCTGCGCGTGCGGACCGGCGGTGACGCCGATCTTCAGCGGCTTGTCCTGGGCCAGGGCGGAGCCGCCGGTCATCAGTGCAGCGACCAGCAGGGCCGCGGAGGTTTGAAGCAGTTGCCGTTTCCTGATCATTGGAATTCCTTGGTGTGGTGAAAGATGCGGGAGAGGGTGGCCGTCGGTCAGCGGTGGCTCAGGCGCCGCACCAGGGCGTCGCCGGCGCTCTGCACGGCCTGCACGAACAGGATGAGCACCAGCACCACGGCCAGCATCACCTCGGGCAGGAAGCGCTGGTAGCCGTAGCGGATGCCCAGGTCGCCCAGGCCACCACCGCCGATGGCTCCGGCCATCGCGGAGTAGCCGGTCAGGCTGACGAAGGTGATGGTCAGCGCCGCGACGATGCCGGGCAGCGCCTCGGGCAGCAGCACCTTGAAGACGATCTGGCGCGTGCTGGCGCCCATGGCCTGCGCGGCCTCGACCAGGCCGCGGTCGACCTCGCGCAGGGCGGTCTCGACCAGGCGCGCCACGAAGGGCGCGGCCGCCACCACCAGCGGAACCACCGCGGCCGCGGTGCCGATGGAGGAACCGGTCACCAGGCGGGTGAACGGGATGATGGCGACCAGCAGGATGATGAACGGTGTCGACCGCACCGCATTGACCACGGTGCCGATCGCGCGGTGGAGCACGGCGTTCTCGGCGGTGCCGCCCGGCGCACTCAGATGCAGGAACACCCCCAGCGGCAGGCCGATGAGCCCACCGGCCAGGCCGGACAGCCCGACCATCGCCACGGTCTCCCACAGCGAGGTCGCGAACAGCGCCAGCAGCTGCGGCGTGAAGGTGTCAAACATGGCGCACCTCCTGCACCAGCACGCCGGCGCCGCGCAACTGCTGGATCGCGGCCTGCAGCGCCCCGCTGGCACCGCGCACATGGACGGCCAGCGAACCGAAGGGCTGGCCCTGGATGTCGTCGACCTGGCCGTGCACGATGTTCAGGTCCAGTCCGAACTGGCGGATCGCGTCCGACAGCAGCGGGCGGTCGGAAGACACTCCCGCGAACCCCAGCCGCCACAGGTGCCCCCGGTCGCCCTCCCCGCGCATGAGCTGGCGGATGCGCGCGACCACGCTCTCGGGCAGCTCCTGCGGCAGGATCTCTTCGATCAGGCTGCGCGTGGTCGCGTGTTCGGGCCGGGTGAACACGTCGAGCACCGGACCCTGCTCGACGATGCGGCCGGCGTCGATGACGGCGACACGGTCGGCCACCTGCTTGATCACCTGCATCTGGTGCGTGATCAGCACGATGGTCAGGCCGAAATCGCGGTTGATCTGGCGCAGCAGCGCCAGGATGGCCCGGTTGGTCTCCGGGTCGAGCGCGGAGGTGGCCTCGTCGGAGAGCAGCACCTGGGGCCGGCTGGCCAGCGCACGGGCGATGCCCACACGCTGCTTCTGACCGCCACTGATCTGCGCGGGATAGCGGTCGCGCAGGTCCCACAGCCCCACCAGGTCCAGCAGCTCGTCGACCCGCGCCTTGATCAGGGCGGGCCGCTCCTGCACCAGCTCCAGCGGCAGGGCGACGTTCTGGTAGACCGTGCGCGACGACAGCAGGTTGAAGTGCTGGAAGATCATGCCGATGCCACGGCGCGCCTCGCGCAGTGCGGCATCGGGAAGGCTGGTCAGGTCCTGTCCGTCGACCAGCACGCGGCCCTGCGTGGGCCGGTTGAGCAGGTTGATGGTCCGGACCAGCGAGCTCTTGCCGGCGCCGCTGCGGCCGATGACCCCGAACACCTCGCCCCGGCGGATGCGCAGGTCGACGCCGTCCAGCGCATGCACCGGCCCGGCCGGACCGGGATAGGTCTGGTGCACACCACTCAGCTCGATCATGGGCACCACCTGTCTCGCGTTTCCGGCGTCATGGCATCAGAGCCGGGCAATCGACACTTCGGTCGACTTGACCAGGGCCACCACCTCGGAGCCCACGGTCAGGCCCAGGTCGTTGACCGAGCGGGTGGTGATGGTCGAGGTCACGACACCCCAAGGCGTCTCGACGTCGACCTCGGACAGCACGTCGCCCCGGATGATCTCCCGGACCTTGCCGCGGAACTGGTTGCGGACGTTGATGGCTTGGATCGTCATGGCATGTTCTCCTGGAACAAAGGTTGAAAGGATCAGACCGCCCAGCGCAGGCCGTGCGCGGGCACGCCGGTCCAGCCCAGGTCGTGCGGGGTGGGTTCGGCATCGGGCTGCTGCAGCACGCGGTCGAGGATGCGTTTTTCGAGCGCGGCGAAACGGGCGTCGCCGCGCGAACGCGGACGCGCCAGGGGGATGGGCTCGTCCAGTGCGATCTCGCCGTTTTCGATCAGGATCACGCGGTCGGCCAGTGCCACCGCTTCCTGCACGTCGTGGGTCACCAGCAAGGCAGTGAAGCCGTGGCGTTTCCACAGGCCTTCGATCAGCTCGTGCATCTCGATGCGGGTCAGTGCGTCCAGCGCGCCCAGCGGCTCGTCCAGCAACAGCAGGTGCGGCTGGTGCACCAGTGCGCGCGCCAATGACACGCGCTGGCGCTGGCCGCCGGAGAGACGCGCCGGCCAGTCGGTGAGACGGTCGCCCAGGCCCACCTGGCCCAGCACCGCCTCGGCATCGCGCTTGCGCTCGGCCGGCAGGCCCAGCGCCACGTTGTCGATCACGCGTTTCCAGGGCAGCAGGCGCGCGTCCTGGAACATGATCCGGGTGTCGGGGTTGAGGCCGTCGACGGGCCGGCCGTCGAGCTTGAGCGCGCCGCCCGAGGCCTCTTCCAGCCCGGCCACCAGGCGCAGCAGCGTGCTCTTGCCGCAGCCGCTGCGGCCAACGATGGCGACGAATTCGCCGGGCTCGATCACGAGGTTGTTCTGCCGGAGCACCTCGCGCTGGCCGTAGCGCTTGGTCAGGCCCTGCAGGTCGACGCGCACGCCCTGGCGGGCCGCTTCTTGGGGGGTGGTCATGGTGTCAGGCTCCGGGTTTGAACAGGGGCAGGTCCTGCGCGTTCACCCGCCTGGGCAACAGCTTTTCGTTCAGGAAGGTGTCGGCGATGCGCTGCTGTTCGGTCAGCGCGGCCGCCAGCACCGGGCGCACCTCGTAGCTGCGGCGCAGGTTGGCCTGTTCGACGATGTCGGCGTCCAGCCCCCACACCGGCGACAGCAGCTGCGCCGCCTCTTTGGGGTTCTGCTTGACCCACTGCCCTGCCTTGCGCAACTCGTTGAAGTACACGCGCAGCACGTCGGGGCGGGCCTGTGCGTAGCTGGTGCTGGCCAGGTAGTAGCGCTGGTAGGAGGCGATGTCCCTGCCGTCGGCGATCACGCGCACGGCGGCCTGCTTCTGCACCGCCGCCAGGAACGGGTCCCACACCACCCAGGCGTCGATCGCACCGCGCTCGAACGCCGCGCGGCCATCGGCCGGGGCCAGGTAGGCGGGCTCGATGTCCTTGAACGCCAGGCCGGCTTTTTCCAGCGCCGCGATCAGCAGGAAGTGCACGCCGGCCGCCTTGGCGAAGCCGACGCGTTTGCCCTTGAGGTCGGCCACCGAACGGACCGGTGAATCGGCCTTGACCACGATGGCCTGCGGCGACGGCGACGGCGCCTCCTGAGCAACGTAGGTCAGGTTGGCACCGGCCGCCTGGGCGAACACCGGCACGGTGTCGGCCACGTCGGCGCTGACGTCGATGTTGCCGAGGTTGAGCGCTTCGAGCAGCGGCAGGCCGCTGCTGAATTCGTTCCAGCTCACCTTCACGTTCAGCGGCGCGAGCAAGGTCTCCAGGGTGCCGCGGGTGCGCAGCACCGTGGTCAGGGTCGACGACTTCTGCAGACCGATGCGCAGGGTCTCTGGTTTGGCCGCCTGGGCACGGGCCAGGCCGGTGGCTGTGGCGGCCAGCGCGGTCAGCGACCAGAGCGCGGCACGGCGGTCGGGGTGGTAAGGACGGCTCATGGGGATGGGACGGGGAAAAAGGAGACGGGAAGAAAGGTCACTGCGGGTTCTGGTAGCCGGGGTGCCAGCGCAGCCAGTAGCGCTCCAGCCCGCGGGCGAACACGTCGGCCAGCTTGCCCAGCAGCGCGTAGAGCAGGATGCCGACCAGCACGATGTCGGTCTGCAGGAACTCGCGGGCGTTCATCGTCAGGTAGCCGATGCCGGCCTGCGCCGAGATCGTCTCGGCCACGATCAGGATCACCCACATCAGGCCGAGCGAGAAGCGCAGGCCGACCAGGATGGACGACAGCGCGCCGGGCAGGATGATCTGGGTGTACAGACCCCAGCGGCTGAGGCCGTAGCTGCGCCCCATCTCGATCAGGCCGGGGTCGACGTTGCGGATGCCGTGGAAGGTGTTGAGGTAGATCGGGAAGAACACCGCGACCGAGATCAGGAACAGCTTGGCCGCTTCGTCGATGCCGAACCACAGGATCACCAGCGGAATCAGTGCCAGCGCCGGGATGTTGCGCACCATCTGCACCGTCGAGTCGAGCAGGGTCTCGAAGAAGCGGATCGATCCGGTCAGCAGCCCGAGCGCGAGCCCGAGCCCGCCGCCGATGGCCAGCCCCGCCAGCGCGCGGCCGGCGCTGACCTTCACATGCGTCCACAGCTCGCCCGAAGCGGCCAGGTTCCAGAACGCGACCAGCACCTCGGACGGCGCGGGCAGCACCCGCGTGGACAGCCAGCCCTGCACCGAGGCCAGCTGCCAGCCGGTGATCAGCACCAGCGGCACCAGCCACGGAAGAAAGCGCTGCCACGCCCCCTGCAGCAACCGGCTCACCACCGGGCCTTTGAGAAAGCTCAGTCCGGGCCAGCGCAGCTCGGGGGCTTCAATGATGTCGGGCACCGGGGTCACCGGAAGCTCTCGCACGGATTCGGTCATGTCACACCTGTTTCTCGGTTGGCAATGGGTTGTGTGGTGTGCGCGGCATCAGCTGGCCGACGCGCGGGGAACGTAGACATTCGCCACGGCCTCGCCGAACGGCCCCAGCGGCGTGGCGCCAGGCAGCTTCTCCTGCACCGCACGCGGCAGCAGCGGAAACACCAGCTCGGCAAAGCGGTAGGCCTCTTCGAGGTGCGGGTAGCCCGAGAGCACGAAGGTGTCCAGCCCGAGGTCGGCGTATTCGCGGATGCGGGCCGCCACGGTCTGCGGGTCGCCCACCAGGGCGGTGCCGGCACCACCCCGCACCAGGCCGACGCCGGCCCACAGGTTGGGGCTGATTTCGAGGTCGGCGCGGCTGCGTTTCCTGCCGCCAGCGTGCAGGGCCGCCATGCGGCGCTGGCCTTCGGAATCCATGCGCGAGAAGGCGGCCTGCGCACGCACCACGGTGTCGTCGTCGACCCGGCTGATGAGCGACTCGGCGGCGGCCCAGGCCTCGGTGTCGGTCTCGCGCACGATCACGTGCAGGCGGATGCCGAAGCGCACCGTGCGGCCGTGGCGCGCGGCGCGCGCACGCACGTCGGCCACCTTGCGCGCCACCTCGGCCGGCGGCTCGCCCCAGGTCAGGTAGGTCTCCACCTGTTCGGCGGCCAGCTCGTGCGCCGCCTCCGACGAACCGCCGAAGTACACCGGCGGGTGCGGTTGCTGCAGCGGCGGGAACAGCAGCTTCGCGCCCCTGACCTGCAGGTGCCGGCCCTCGAAGTCAAAGGCCTCGCCGCTGTGGCTCCGCGCGAGGATCTCGCGCCAGATGTGGATGAACTCGGCCGACTGTTCGTAGCGCGCGGCGTGGTCCAGGAACACGCCATCGCCTTCGAGCTCGGCCTGGTCGCCGCCGGTCACGAGGTTGATCAGCAGCCGCCCACCCGAGAGCCGGTCGAAGGTGGCGGCCATGCGCGCGGCCAGCGCCGGCTGGTGCAGGCCGGGCCGCACGGCGACCAGGAACTTCAGGCGCTGCGTCACCGGCAGCAGGCTGGCAGCCACGACCCAGGGGTCTTCGCAGGACCGGCCGGTGGGAATCAGCACGCCCTCATAGCCCAGGCTGTCGGCCGCCTGCGCCACCTGCTTGAGGTAGTGGTGGTCGAGCTGGCGCGCGCCCTCGGACGTGCCCAGGTAACGGCTGTCGCCGTGGGTCGGAATGAACCAGAAGATGTTCACGCTCATGGCCGGCGCCTCAACCCGGCTGGCCGACGGCGGCCTCGATCACGTTGATCTTCTTCGGGATCAGCTTGAGCTCGAAGAAGGTGTCGGCGATGACCTGCTGCTCCTGCAGGATGGCGCGGTTGATGTGGGTGGTGCCGTAGACCGTGCGGGCCACGGCCTTGTCCACCACCGGCTTGGGAATGCCCCACAGCGGCGCCAGCTCGGCGGCGAGTGCGTCGCGGTTGTTGTTGGACCACTGGTCCACCTTGTCGATCTCTTCGATCAGCAGCTTGATCACGTCCGGGTTCTTCGCGGCGTAGTCGAGCGACGAGAAGAAGTAGCCGCGGTTGTTCACCACGCCCTTGGCGTCGGCCAGCAGCCGCGCGCCCAGCGACACCTCGGCGGACGCCAGGAACGGGTCCCAGATCACCCAGGCGTCGACCGAACCCTTTTCGAACGCCGCACGGGCGTCGGCCGGCGGCAGGAACACCGACTGCACGTCGCCGTACTTCAGGCCGTGTTTCTCCAGCAGCTTCGCCAGGAAGTACTGCACGTTGGAGCCCTTGTTGTAGGCCACCTTCTTTCCCTTGAGATCGGCGACCGAACGGATCGCGGAGTCCTTGGGAACGATCACCGCCTCGGAGGCGGGACGGGGCACCGTGGCGCCGACATAGGCCAGCGGCGCTCCGGCGGCCTGGGCAAAGATCGGCGGCGCCTCGCCCACGTCGCCGAAGTCGATCGAACCAACGTTGAGCGCTTCAAGCTGCACCGGGCCCGCGGTGAATTCGGTCCAGGTGACCTTCACCCCCAGCGGCGCCAGGCGCTGCTCCAGCGTGCCGCGGCCCTTGAGCACCGACAGCAGGCCCTTCTGGTTGCCGATGCGCAGCACACGCCCCGACTGGGCGTGCGCGGAAAGCGCGGGCCATGCAGCCGCGGTGGCGGCGGCGAACGCGGTGATCGCAAACTGGCGACGGTGGATGCGGGTCATGACAGAGTCCTTGAAATGGTTGGAGTTCATCGGGTGGTCCCGGTGGTGGAATTGCCGGGGAACTGGGGCACGGGCTGGAGCAGCGACACCAGTCCCAGCGCGGCGATCACCGCCGCCACCAGCCACTGCAGCCAGCGTTGCCAGCGCGGCTCGGCCTCGGGTGTCCCGTTGTCTGGCGGCCGGATTTCTTCCTGGGTCGACATGGCGCTCAGACGCTGCACTGCACTTGCGAAAACGGCACCGACGGAAACACCGGCGCCAGCGACAGGCGCAGGCCTTCGTGCAGCAGGATGTGGGTCGCGTCGTCCAGGCGCTGGGCGATCTCGCCTTCGATCAGGTAATCGCCGTTCTCGTCCTTCGGGATCTGGCTGTCGGACGCGTACACCCCCGGCAGGATGTGGCGCGCACCCAGCGACTGCAGCACCGGCCGCAGCGCGTAGTCCAGCGCCAGCATGTGGTGCGGGCTGCCGCCGGTGGCGATCGGCAGCACGGCCTTGCCCTTGAGCGCGGACTGCGGCAGCAGATCGAGGAACACCTTGAGCACGCCGCTGTAGGCGGCCTTGTAGACCGGCGTCGCGATCACCAGCGCCCGCGCATTGGCCACCTGCTCGATGGCGCGCACCACGCTCGGATGCCCCCAGTCGGCCAGCAGCAGCGCCTGCGGCGACAGGTCGCGGATGCGCAACCGGTCCACATGCAGGCGACGGTCCTCGACCAGACCGTGGACACGCTCCTCGACCCCATCGAGCAGGGCGGCGGAACGCGAGTGCTCGGTCGGACTGCCGGCGATCAACAAAACAGACACGGGGTTTCTCCCTTCAGGAAACAGGCTCGGACAACACAGCGGTCTGAGGTCGAAACGGATCATGTCGGCGCATCCAACAAACTGGAACGAAGGGCTTCGTAGTTGGTTATGACGAAACCAACTTAGCGGGTCGGCGGCTTCCGCGCGGCGCTTCATGCTGCGGCCCTCTTTGCGGAAAACACACCCATGACCACCACGAACACCTGGACCCTCTATCACGCCAAAGGCACCTGCGCCCATGCGGTGCAGATCGCCCTGCTCGACGCCGGCGCGGCCTTCGACACGGTCTGGCTCAACTTCGAAAAGACCGAACAGAGCCAGCCGGACTACCTGCGCATCAACCCGCGCGGCCGCGTGCCGGCCCTGGTCACACCGCAGGGCGTGCTGACCGAAACGCCCGCGCTGCTGGTGTTCGTCGCGCAGTCCTTCCCGCAGGCGGGCCTGGCGCCGCTGGACGATCCCTTCGCCCTCGCCCGCCTGCAGTCGTTCCACAGCTACCTGGCCTCGACCGTGCACGTGGCCCATGCGCACAAGCGCCGCGGCAGCCGCTGGGCCGACGAGCCCGAGGCGATTGCGGCGATGCAGCGCAAGGTGACGCAGAACATGACCGAGGCCTTCGAACACATCGAGACCGAATGGCTGGCGAGCGGGCCCTGGGTGCTGGGCGAGCGCTACAGCGTGGCCGACGCCTACCTGTTCGTCATCGGCAGCTGGCTGGAGATCGACGGGGTGGACGTGCAGCGCCTGCCCCGCCTGCTGGCGCACCGCGAACGCATGCGCCAGCGCCCGGCGGTGCGGCAGGCGCTGCAGAGCGCCGGGCTCTGAAGCCCCGCGCCGGCCTCAGGCGAGGTCGGCGTAGAAGCGCCGGGTGACCTCGGGGTGGGAACGCAACCGGCCCTTGAGCAGGTTGCGGCCGGTGTGCGGCACCATCGGGTTGAGCGGGTCGGCGTCCACCCCGCGCGCCCGCGCGGCCAGCGCCGGCGGCAAAGCGATCGGGTCCAGCGAGACCTCCAGCCGCGGGCTGATGAAGTAGGCCACCGAGAGGCGGCTCACACCCGAGGCCGGGCTGACCACGCGGTGCGTGGTCGCGCGCAGGTAGCCCTGCGTCAGGATCTCCAGCACCTCGCCGAGGTTGATCACGACCGTGCCTGGCAGCGGTGGCACGTCGATCCAGCGCGGCTCACCCGGGCCTTCGCGTTCGAGCACCTGCAGCCCGGCCTCGGTGTCCTGCAGCAGCAGGGTCAGGCAGCCCGAGTCCTTGTGGGCGCCCACGCCCTGGGTCGACTCGCCGGGCGCACGGCCAGGGTAGTGGATCACCTTGGTGTGCAGCATGGGCGTGCCGGCGAAGGCCTCGTCGAAGTGGCCTTCGGGCTGGCCCAGGGCCAGGGCGAGTGCGCGCAGCAGCTGGCGCGCCGCGCCGGTCAGCCGGTCCTGCCAGGCCAGGGTCACGGTGCGCAACGCCGGCAGGCTGGCCGGCCACTGGTTGGGGCCTTGCAGGCGCTGCCAGGGATCGGTCGCCGATGCGGCTTCCCACAAACCGCGTTCGGCGCCAATGTCCAGCTGCTCGCGCCAGTCGCGTTCGCCGCGCGTGATCTCGTCGCCCGCGCGGGTGTAGCCGCGGAAGTGCGGCGAGTTCGCCATGTGGATGGCCTGCTTGTCGGCGTCCGGCAGCGCGAAGAAGGCGCGCGCGGTCTGCACCAGTTCCTGCACCTGCCCGGGCGGAACGCCCAGGCCGGTGAGGTAGAAGAAACCGATGTGGTGGGCCGTCTCGCGCAGGCGGGCCACAAAGGCCTCGCGTTGCACCGGCGCACCGTCGGTGAAGTCGGACAGGTCCAGGATGGGCAGCGAAGCGGCGGTGGTCATGTGGTCAGGCGGTGGCAAACGGCGAGCGGATGTCGGAGAGGAACTGCTGCGCGCGCGGGTGCTGGGGCCGGTTGAAGAAGTCGTCCGGCGTGGCGCGTTCCAGGATGCGGCCCTGGTCCATGAACAGCACGCGATCGGCGACGTCGCGGGCAAAGCCCATCTCGTGCGTCACCACCAGCATGGTCAGGCCGTCGCGCGCGAGGTCCTTGATGACCGCGAGCACCTCGCCCACCATTTCCGGATCGAGGGCCGAGGTCGGTTCATCGAACAGCAGCACCGGCGGCTTCATCGCCAGCGCGCGGGCGATCGCCACGCGCTGCTGCTGCCCGCCCGAGAGTTCGGACGCGAAGGCGTGCGCCTTGTGCGCCAGACCCACGCGTTCGAGCAGCGCCAGCGATTCGGTCTCGGCCTCTGGCTGGCTCAGGCCGCGCAGGCGCAGCGGCGCCAGCGTGCAGTTCTGCAGCGCGGTGAGGTGCGGGAACAGGTTGAACTGCTGGAACACGAAGCCGATGCGCGAACGCAGGCTGTTGACGTCCAGCCCGCGCGCGTGGATGTCCTGCCCGTCGAGCACGATGCGACCCGACTGGATGGGTTCGAGGCGGTTCAGGGTGCGGATCAGCGTGGACTTGCCGGAACCCGAAGGCCCGCAGATCACGACGATCTCGCCCTGCCCGACGCGCTCGGTCACATTCACCAGGGACTGGTACGCGCCGTACCACTTGTTGACTTGATGGAATTCGATCATGCAGGGGCTCGCGATGTCAGGGTCTGTGGCACCGGGACGGCATTCCACACCGGCCGGGTGGCGCGCTCGGACAGGCGCCGCTCCAGCCGGTAGGCCAGCCGCGAGAGTCCGAAACACAGCACGAAGTAGGTCAGGGCCAGGACCAGGTAAACCTGCGTCGGCAGGGTGAAGACCTGGGTGTTGATCTGGGTCGCGATGAACGAGACCTCGGTCAGGCCGATGATGTAGCCCAGCGAGGTCTCCTTGATGGTGGAGACGAACTGGTTCACCAGCGACGGCAGCATGTGGCGCAGGGCCTGCGGCAACAGCACCAGGCGCAGCGTGCTCAGGTATGGCAGGCCCAGCGAACGCGCGGCCTCGGTCTGTCCCTTGGGCAGCGACTGGATGCCGGCGCGCACGATCTCGGCCAGGTAGGCAGCGTCGAACACCACCAGCGCCATCAGCATGGTCGGGAACTGCCCGGTCTTGACGCCGGTGAGGCTGGGCAGGAAGAAGTAGGCCCAGAACACCACCATCAGCAGCGGCGTGCCGCGCACCACGAACACCAGCGCCGTCACCGGCCAGCGCACCACGCGCCAGGGGCTCACGCGCCCGATGCCCAGCAGCAGGCCCAGCGGCAACGCGAGCAGCAGGGCCGCACTGGCCAGCAGCAGCGTCAGCGCCAGGCCGCCCAGCGGCCCGTGCGGGTAACGCCCGATCAGGAAGAACACCCAGTAGGTGTCCACCATTTCAAGGAAGCTCATCAGATCGCCCTCGCCGGATAGGAACGCTGGTACCAGACCCCGAGCACCGTGATCAGCAGCGACAGCGAGAGGTAGGCGACCGTGGCAAAGACGAAGGGCTCGAAGCTGCGGAAGGTCGCGGTCTCGACCTTGGCGGCCTGGTACATCAGCTCGGCGGTGCCGATCACGGTGGCGATGCTGGTGTTCTTCCAGAGGTTCAGGGTCTGCGAGACCAGGGGTGGCACGGTCACGCGCAGCGCCTGCGGCAACACCACCAGGCGCATGGCGGACAGAAAGCCCAGGCCCAGGGCGCGGCCGGCCTCGAACTGCACGCGCGGCACGGCGCGGATGCCGCTGCGCATGTCTTCGGACATGTAGGCGGCGGTGTAGAGCGTGAGCGCGAACACGGCGGCGATGGCCTCGAAGTTCTGGCCGTACAGCCATTCGCGTGTGGACTCGGGCAGCAGCTCGGGCGCGCCGAAATACCAGAACAGCATGTGCGCCAGCAGCGGCACATTGCGGATGGCCTCGACATAGGTCCAGGCCAGCGCGCGCAGTGGCGCCAGCGGCGACAACCGCAGCAAGGCGATCAGCAGACCCAGCGGCAGCGACAGCACCAGCGTGATGCCCAGCAGGGTGAATGACAGCGACAGCCCCTTGACCAGCATGTCGTGGTAGGGGCCGGAAATCAGGAGGGAGGCGTCAAAAGCGCTCATGCAAAGAACCCGTTCGGCAACAAAAGGAGCCGGTGCCCCGCCCTGCAGGACACCGGCTCAGGTTGACCGCGAACGCGGGTGCGTCAGATCTTGTCGGTCTCGATCTTGAAGCTGCGCGACGGGAACCTCAGCGAGCTGTTCGGGCCGTACCACTTCAGGAAGATCTTCTCGGCGTCGCCGCTCTTTTCCAGGCCGCGCAGGGTGTCGTCCACCACCGCCTTGATGCCGGCTTCGCCCTTCTTGATGCCGAAGGCCAGCGGTTCCACACTCAGGTTCTGCGGCAGGATGACGTAGTCCTTGGACTTGTCGCCCAGCTTGGCGTGTTCGGCGATCAGGCTGGCCTCGTCGTTCACGAAGGCTGCGCCCTTGCCCTGCTGCAGCGCCTGGAAGGCCTGCTGCGTGCTCTCGAAGGTCACCACCTCGGCGGTCGGCACGGCCTTCCTGGTGTTGGGTTCCTGCGTGCCGCCCTTGACGGTCAGCACCTTCTTGCCGGCCAGCTCGGGCACGTTCTTGATGCCGCTGGCCACCTTGACCAGGGCCTTCTGGCCGGTGACCACGGTGGTCAGCGAGAAGTCCACCTGGGCTTCGCGTTCCTTGTTGTGGGTCAGCGAGGCGGCCAGCAGGTCGACGCCGCCCTGTTGCAGCTCGGGGATGCGGGCGGCGACGGCGATCTGCTTGAACACCGGCTTGACGCCGATCTTGGCGGCAATCGCCTTGGCCAGATCGATCTCGTAGCCGATGAATTCGCGGGTCTTGGGATCGATGAAGCTGTTGGGCTCGTCGATGCCGAGCACCCCGATGACGATCTCGCCTTTTTTCTTGATGTCGGCGAGCTGGTCGGCCTGGGCCGCCAGGCTGGCCACGGCCAGTACGGTGGCCGTGGCGGCCTTGACGATGGAAGAGAGTCGCATGTTTTTTCTCCGAGAACTTGAACGGTTTTGGATGTCGGCGCTGCGCTTTTCGCAGCGCCAGACCTCAGGTTATTCAAGGCCCTTCATTCGGGGAACGAATCAATGCGCATAACTTTGTGAGGTTTCGGCGCAAGGCCGCATCGCATCGCCTCAGTGCGCTTCCTGCACCTGCATCACCGCTTCGCGCGTCAGCGTCGGCACGAAGGTCTCGATGAAACCGTAGGCGAAGCCCGGCAACCAGTGGTTGCGGCGCAGGCCCAGGCGGGTCAGGTTGATCTGGAACAGGTGGCCGGCGTCGATCGCGTGCAGGTGCGTGTCGCGCTCTTCGTCGACGGCGATCGAGGCCACAATGCCCACGCCCATCTCCAGCTCGACATAGGTCTTGATCACGTCCGCGTCCATGGCGGTGAGCACCACGTCGGGATGCAGTCCCGCCGCGGCAAACGCGTCGTCGATGTGCGAGCGGCCGGTGTAGCCGACCTCATAGGTGATGATCGGATGCGCCACCAGGTCCAGCAGCGTCACCGGGCGGCCCAGCGACAGCAGCGGATGCCCCGGCGGCACCACGATGCTGTGGCTCCAGCGGTAGCAGGGCAGCGTGACCAGCTGGTCGTAGCCGGCCAGCGCCTCGGTCGCCACGCCGATGTCGGCGTCGCCCGCGAGCAGCATCTCGGCCACCTGCTTGGGCGAGCCCTGGTGCAGGTGCAGCGTGACGCGCGGATAACGCTGGCGGAAGTCGCGCACCACATGGGGCAGCGCGTAACGCGCCTGCGAGTGGGTCGCGGCGATGGACAGGCGGCCCTCTTCGCGGCCTTGCAGTTCCTGCCCCGCGCGGCGCAGGCTCTCGGCGTCCAGCAGCACGCGCTGGATGATCGGCATCAGCGCGCGGCCGGCCGAGGTCATGCCCAGCAGGCGCTTGCCCGAACGCACGAACAGCTCGACGCCGAGCTCTTCCTCCAGCTCCCTGACCTGCCGGCTCACGCCGGGCTGCGAGGTGTGCAGCGTGGCTGCCACCTCGGTCAGGTTGAATCCGCAGCGCTCTGCCTCCCGGACCGAGCGCAATTGTTGAAAGTTCATCTTCAGAGCTTGGCGATCGAGACCTCGGTGGACTTCACCAGCGCGACGACATCGGAGCCGATCTTCAGCTCCAGCGAATCGACCGAACGGGTGGTGATGACCGAGGTCACGATGCCCCAGGGCGTCTCGACATCGATCTCGGAGACGACGTCTCCGCGGATGATTTCTCGAACCTTGCCGCGGAACTGGTTGCGCACATTGATGGCCTGGATGGACATGAAAATTCCTTGAGATGAATGGTCGCAGGCGGGTCCGGCCGGACCCGCGCCGGCTTATTTCTTGGTGTAGATCTGGTCGAACGAGGCGCCGTCGGCGAAGTGGTCCTTGGCCGCCTTGTCCCAGCCGCCGAAGGCTTCGTCGATCTTGAACAGGTTCAGCTTGGGGAACTGCTTGGCGTACTTGGCCTGGGCCTTGGCCGAGATGACCGGGCGGTAGAAGTTCTTGCCGATGATGTCCTGGCCTTCTTCGGAATACAGGTATTCGAGGTAGGCGGTGGCGACGGCGCGCGTGCCCTTCTTGTCGACGTTCTTGTCGACCACGGTCACAGCCGGCTCGGCCAGGATGGAGATCGAGGGGTAGACCACGTCGAACTTGGCGTTGAACTCCTTCTCCAGCAGGTAGGCCTCGTTCTCCCAGGCGACCAGCACGTCACCCTGGTTGCGCTGGGCGAAGGTGATGGTCGAGCCGCGGGCGCCGGTGTCGAGCACGGGCACGTTGCCGAACAGCTTGGCCACGAATTCCTTGGCCTTGGCGTCGCCACCGTACTTGCGCTTGGCGAATTCCCAGGCGGCCAGGTAGTTCCAGCGGGCGCCGCCCGAGGTCTTGGGGTTGGGCGTGATGACCTTGACGTCGGGGCGGATCAGGTCGTCCCAGTCCTTGATGCCCTTGGGGTTGCCTTCGCGCACGGCCAGGATGATGGTCGAGGCGTAGGGCGTGCTGTTGTGCGGCAGGCGCTTCTGCCAGTCCTTGGGAATCCAGCCGCCGTTGGCGTTCAGGGCGTCGGTGTCACCGGCCAGGGCCAGGGTGGCGACGTCGGCGTCCAGGCCGTCGATGATGGAGCGGGCCTGCTTGCCCGAGCCGCCGTGGCTCTGCTTGATGGTCACGTCCTGGCCGGACTTGGCCTTCCAGTACTTGGCGAAGGCGGCGTTGTATTCGACGTAGAGCTCGCGCGTCGGGTCGTAGGACACGTTAAGCAGGGTGACCGGTGCGGTCTGGGCCAGGGCAGCGCCGGCGGCGGTCACGAGGCTGGCGGCGAGCAGGGCGAGTTGGAAGCGGCGGCGGGTTTGCATGAATTTCTCCGGGGAAAGGGAACAACGGAGCGGATCATGAAAGCCGGTCGTCAAAACCGGAACGAATACGTTTTCACTTGTTTATTACCAAATCAACTTAGCAATCTGGTCCATGCCCCATGGACCTTGGCGGAGGTTCTCCGGGTGGGCGCGGGTAACATGACCCGCATGAACGTCCACATCCGCTTCCTCGGCGGCGCCGGCACCGTCACCGGCTCCAAGTACCTGGTCGAGCACGAGGGCCAGAGCCTGCTGGTCGACTGCGGCCTGTTCCAGGGCTTCAAGCAGCTGCGCCTGCGCAACCGCGACCCGCTGCCGGTGCTGCCCAACCACATCGGCGCCGTGCTGCTGACGCACGCCCACCTCGACCACAGCGGCTACCTGCCGTTGCTGGCCAAGGAAGGCTTTCATGGCAAGGTCTGGTCCACGGCGGCCACGCGCGACCTCGCGCAGATCCTGTTGCCCGACAGCGGCCACATCCAGGAAGAAGACGCCAACTTCGCCAACCGCAAGGGTTTTTCCAAACATGCGCCGGCGCTGCCGCTCTACACCGAAGAAGACGCGCTGCGCTGCCTGAAGCTGATGCACACCGTGCCGATGGGCAAGGCCTTCGAGCCTCTGCACGGCTGGACCGCGCGCTTCACCGGCGCGGGCCACATCCTCGGCGCGGCCAGCCTGCTGCTGGAAGTGGGCGGCAAGCGCATCCTGTTCTCGGGCGACCTCGGCCGGCCCGACGACCTGCTGATGAAGCCGCCCGAAAGCCCCCCGGCCGCCGACGTGGTGGTGATCGAGTCGACCTACGGCGACCGCGAGCATCCGGAAGAAGACGTGCTGGCCGAGCTGGCGCCCGCGCTGCAGCGCGTCGCGGCGCGCGGTGGCACCGCCGTGGTCCCCGTGTTCGCCGTCGGCCGCGCGCAGGCCCTGCTGCACGCGATTGCGCAGCTCAAGGCACATGGCGACCTGCCGCACTCACTGCCCATCTACCTCGACAGCCCGATGGCCGTGCACACCACCGGCCTGTTCTCGCGCCACCTCGGCGAGCACCGGCTGAATGCCGCGCAATGCCGCGACATGGAGCACGCCGCGCAGATGGTGACCTCGGTCGAACAGTCCAAGGCCATCGCCCAGCAGCACGGTCCCAAGATCATCCTGTCGGCCAGCGGCATGGCCACCGGCGGCCGCGTGCTGCACCACCTCGCCCTGCACCTGGGCAACCACCGCAACATGGTGCTGCTCACCGGCTACCAGTCGCCCGGCACCCGCGGCGCCACCATGGCCAGCGGCAGCCCATCGGTCCGCATCCACGGCCAGGACATCCCCATCCGCGCCGAGGTCGTGCAACTGGCCTCCGCCTCGGCCCACGCCGACGCCAGCCAGCTGATGGACTGGCTGCGCGCCTCACCCTCGGCGCCGCACCGCGTGTTCGTCACGCACGGCGACATGGCCGCCTCCGACGCGCTGCGTCAGCGCATCGAACACGAGCTGGGCTGGCGTGCGCTTGTGCCAGAGCACGGCAGCACATGGGCCGCCTGAAATGAACTCCCCCCGCGCCGCTTCGCGTCACCCCCCGAGGGGGCGCAGCCAGCAGCCCGGCAAAGCCGGTTCTGCGGCTGCTGCTTGAATGGTCACGCGCTCCGAACGGTCAAGCCTTTTCCCCATGCATCACCTGAAACCCATCCTCTGTGCCGCCGCTCTGGCGATCTCACTGCCCGTGGTTGCGCAAACCGCCCCACCCGACTTCGGCCGCTGCATCGACAGCCTGCAGGGCGAGGCCCGCGCGGCCGGCGTCTCCGAAACCACCTTCCGCACGCTCACGCGCGGCCTGGTGCCCGACATGAGCGTGATCGACAAGCTCAACTACCAGCCCGAGTTCCAGATGCCGATCTGGGACTACCTCAGCGGCCTGGTCGACGACGAGCGCGTGCAGCAGGGCCAGGCCATGCTGCAGCAGCACGCGGCCGTGCTCGAACGCATGCAGCAGCGCTTCGGCGTCGAGCCCGCGACCGTGGTCGCCGTCTGGGGCGTGGAAAGCAACTTCGGCCAGAGCCTGGGCAAGTACCCGCTGGTGCAGGCACTGGGCACGCTCTCGTGCATCGGCCGGCGCCAGGCCTTTTTCCGCGGCGAGCTGTACTCGGCCATGCGCATCCTGCAGGCCGGCCACATCGCGCCCGAGCGCCTGGTCGGCTCCTGGGCCGGCGCCTTCGGCCACACCCAGTTCATGCCCACCACCTTCGAGCGCCTCGCGGTCGACGGCGACGGCGACGGCAGGCGCGACCTGATGGACAACACCGCCGACGCGCTCGCCTCCACCGCCAACTTCCTCTCGAAGGCCGGCTGGCAAAGCGGCCAGCCCTGGGGCTTCGAAGTGAAACTTCCCGCCGGGTTCAGCACGGCCGACGAAGGGCGGCGCAGCAAGCGCCCGATCAGCGAATGGACCGCGCGCGGTGTGCGCAAGGCCGACGGCTCGGCGCTGCCCGCCAGCCTCGGCAGCGCCGGCCTGATGACGCCGTCAGGCCCGCAAGGCCCGGCCTTCCTGGTGTTCAGGAACTTCGACGCGATCTACAGCTACAACGCCGCCGAAAGCTACGGCCTGGCGATCGCCCACCTGAGCGACCGCCTGCGCGGCGCCGGCCCGTTCGTCACTCCCTGGCCCACCGACGACCCCGGTCTCTCTCGCGTCGAACGCCGCGAACTGCAGGGCCTGCTGGTGCTGCGCGGTCACGAGATCGGTGAAGTCGACGGCATGCTCGGCGACAAGAGCCGCGCCGCCATCCGCATCGAGCAGGCGCGGCTGGGGCAGGAGGTCAATGGGCGGGGAGGAATGAAGCTGCTAAGGGCATTGCGTGGGGGCTGAGGCCCTCTTCCGCTCCGCGCTGTAGTGCCACCACGGTCGTGCGTCGTCGCCCTGCATGAAGCGGACCACGGAGACCAGCGTGTCCAGCACACAAGGATCTTGGCGTGTGCCCGTGAGCAAGCACAAGCGCTCGTACATTGCATGAGGGTCACGGCCGACCAGATCGGTCGGTTTGTGAACACCCAAGCGCTCAAGGTCCCGCGCACAGGCCTTGCCGACATTGGGCAGATCGGTCAGGTGGACCAGCCGGTCGCGCGAGACTTTGCTCGGGTTCATCGCCCAGCGCCTCAGCCCAGCTTCACCGCCGTCCCACTCACGGCCACCATCATCATTCCGTTGGCCTCGCCCATGACTTCGTAATCGAAGTCGATGCCGATGACGCCGTTGGCGCCCAGTTCTTTCGCCGCTTCGACCAGGCCTTCGAGCGCCGCATCGCGCGCGCCCGACAGCGCACGCTCATAGCCGCCGGCCCGGCCGCCGACCACATCACGGACCGAGGAAAACATGTCGCGGAAGATGTTGGCGCCGATGATGGCTTCGCCGTTGACCACGCCCACGTACTGGTTGCGCGCGATGTCGGGCGGCGTGGTGGTGGAGAGAAAAAAGCCGTCGGTGCTTTTGGAAAACCAGCCCATGAAGAACTCCCGTGGTGTGAATGACGAACAGCCATTCTCACCCAAGGCGGTTCACCACAGCGCGGCCAGCGTTCCGTCGCGCAAGGCCCAGGCGTGTTGCGCCATGGCGCGCGCTTCCTGCTCGTCGTGCGTGACCAGGATCGCGGTCATGCCGGCTTCGGTGATGCGTTCGCGGAACTCGGCACGCAACTGTTCGCGCAGGGCGGCGTCGAGCGCGGAAAACGGCTCGTCCAGCAGCAGCGCGCGCGGCTGCGTGATGAGGGCGCGTGCCAGCGCCACGCGCTGCTGTTCACCGCCCGACAGCGTCCAGACGCGGGCGTCGCCATGATTGCCAAGGCCGAAGCGCGAAAGCATGGCCTGCGCGCGTTCGCGGGCCTCGGCCTTGCGCACGCCCTGCTCGATCGGTCCGAAGGCGACGTTGTCGCGCACGTTGAGGTGCGGGAACAGCGCGAAGTCCTGGAACATCAGCGCGAAGCCGCGCCGCTCGGGCGGCAGAGCGGTGATGTCGGCGCCGTCGAACCAGACGCTGCCGCGTTCGGGCGCTTCGAGCCCGGCCACGATCTTGAGCAGGGTGCTCTTGCCGCTGCCGGAGGCGCCGAGCAGCGCGACCGTTTCTCCCGCGCCGACGCGCAGGCTCACGCCGGCCAGCAGCGACCACTCGGGCGAGGCTTCCCAGTGTTTGTGGATGTCGCGCAGTTCAAGCATGGCGGGCATTGTCCTTCGAGGCAGGGCCTTCGATCAGCGCAAAGGCCAGCAGCGCCAGCGCCATCAGCAGCGCGGCCAGCACGAAGGCGGCGTCAAGGTTGGCGGCGCCGGGCCGGCCCAGGTGCTGGTGGATCAGGGTGGTGAGCGTGGACCACTCGGGGCGCGAGAGGAACAGGGTGACGGCGAATTCGCCCAGCGCGGTGGCGGCGGCAAAGGCCATGCCGCGCCGCAGCGCGGGCGCCACCAGCGGCAGCGTGACGCGCCAGAACACGCGCCAGGGTCGCGCACCCAGCGAGGCCGCGGCCTGCGCGTAGTGCGCGGGCAGGCTGTCGAGCGCGGCAGTGAGCGACTTGGACACGAAGGGCCAGGCCAGCAGCGCGTAGGCACCCAGCAGCATGGCCAGGCTCGCGCTCCAGCCCGGGTAGCGCAGCAGCAGACCAAAGGCCACGCTGACTGGCGACACCACGAAAGGCAGAAACGCCGCCGCCCGCCAGGCCAGCGACAGATGCCCACGCGCCGACACCGACAGCGCATGCGCCAGACCCAGCGCCGTCGCCAGCAACAACGCCATCAGAGAGAAACGCAGCGTATTGCCCAGCGCGGCCAACGTGTCGGCCTCCAGCAGCACCGACCAGCCCTGCCCGGTCAACAGCGACACGGCCGCGCGCCACACGATGGCCACCAGCGGCGCCGCGCACACCAGCGCCAGCAAGGCCATCGCTCCGGCCACGCCCAGCCACTGCGCGGCACCTTGCGGCGGGCGAGGCAGCACCGGCGTCACGCGCGCGGGCGTGGCCAGCCGCTGCTCCAGCCCGGCGTAGGCCAGCGCCACCGCACCGGTCAGCGCCATGGTCCAGACCGCGAGCACACCCGCCTGACCCAGTTCCAGTTCGTGGGCAACGAGCGTGTAGATCTCGACCTCGGCGGTCGCGTAGCGCTGCCCACCCAGGATCAGGGCCAGGCCGAAGCCCGCGAAGCAGTAGAGAAACACGAGGCACAGCGCCGACGCCAGCCAGGGCGCGATCGCCGGCCATTCGATGCGCCAGAAGGCGCGCCAGGGCGTGGCGCCCAGCGTGCGCGCTGCCGCGAGCCGCTGCGCGCTCACCTGCCCCAGCGCGTCGACACCCGCGCGCACCACGAGGCAGAGGTTGAAGAACAGGTTGCCGTAGAGCAGCAGCCAGGGCGTCTCGCTCAGGTCGATGCCCGCCGCCGCCAGCGGCGCCCCGAACAGGCCACGCGGCCCCCAGAGCGCCAGCACACCCATGGCCGCGACCAGCGTCGGCACCACGAAGGGCAGCATCAGCAGGCGCAACGCCAGCGTCCGGCCCGGAAACACGCGCCGCGCCAGCACCCAGGCGCAGGGCACCCCCAGCAGCAGCGCCAGCACGCAGGTGATCGCCGCCTGCGCCAGCGACCACAGCACCCGCCAGCGCAGATAGGGATCGGTCCACACCGCCAGCCAGCGCACCTCGGCGTCGGACGTCAGCCCCTCGGCCAGCAGCCGCAGCACCGGCGCCACCAGCATCACCAACAGAAACAGGAGCGGCAGAGCCGGAAGGGCCTTGGCCAGGGCACCCGTGGAACCGGCTTCGCCGGGCCACCAGGTGCGCCCCCCCTTCAGGGGAGAAGCCGCAAAGCGGCGCAGGGGGGTCATCCGAATTCAGGGGTCACTTCAGGACCGTCTGCGTCCAGCGCTGCTGCCAAGCCTTGGCATTCGCGTCCATGCGCCCGGCCGTCGGGTTGTCGAACTTCGCCGGCTCGGTGGCGTGGGCCTTCATCACGTCGACGCGCGTCGCGCCGGCCTCGACCGGGAACATCCACATCGAGGTCTGCAGCGCCTGCTGCACCGGCGCCGAGCGCAGGAATTCGATGAAGCGGCCGGCGGCCTCGCGCGCCGCGGGGTTTCCGCCCTTGACCAGGGCCACGCCCTCGACCTGGCGGAACACGCCGCCCTTGAGGAACAGGTTGGCGGTCGGCGACTCGGTGATCTTTTCCTTGCTGTAGAACACCTCGGCCGCCGGGCTGCTGGCGTAGCTCACCACGATGGGGCGGGTGCCGCCGTTGCGGGTGAACTCGGTGTAGTAGGCCTCGCTCCAGCCCTTGACCACCTTGACGCCGCCCGCGCGGGCCTTGGCCCACCAGGTGAACGCACCCTCTTCGCCCAGGCCGGCGATGGTGGCGAACAGGAAGGCCTGGCCGGGGCTGGAGGTCGCGGGGTTTTCGACCACCAGCAGCTTGGCGTAGGCCGGCTTGGCGAGATCGTCCAGCGAAGCCGGCAGGGCCAGGCCCGCCTTGGCGAACCAGGCCTTGTCGATGTTGAGGTTGACGTAGCCGAAGTCCACCGGCACCACGCCGCCCGACATCGCGACCTCGGCCTTGCGCTGCGCGGCCGGGCCGGTGTAGGGGTCGACCAGGCCGGCCGACAGCGCGCGCGGCAACAGGGTGTTGTCGATGCCGAAGGCCACATCGGCGATGGGGGCGGACTTGGTGAGGATCAGCTTGTTGACCATCTCGCCCGCGTCGCCGGCCTTGACGATCTGCAGCGTGACCGCCGCTTCTTTCTCGAACTGCGCCAGCAGGTCCTTGGGCAGGTCGAACGAGGCGTGGGTCAGCACCCGCAGCGGCATGGGCGACTGCGCCTGGGCCAGGCCCGCGACCGACAGGGAAGAGAAGGAGAAAAGCGCCGAAAGAAAAAAACGCCGTTGCATGTGAAGCCGCCTTGTCAGAACGCCCGCTTCGGGGCTGAGAAGGACGGGCCACGGCAAACGGCGGACCGGCTTGTCACGCTCCCTACGCTGGCACAACCCAGATCAGGTGAGAGGGGTATTTCTCAGCCGGCCCTTGCGGGACCGGCACCCCCGGTGAAGGGCTGAATTGTAGAGCGCGCCCTGTCAGGGCGCGTGTTATGGTCGTCGGGTCACCCCACGGGTGACTCCGAGGAACTCCTCGACCCTGCATGTGCCCTGCCCGGTCCGCCCGGTGGCGATGTGTGCCCGTTCGATCAGAACCATTTGCACCACGCTCACCATGAGAGCCCTCGCCCATGCCCGGTTACCAGGTCAGGCACCAGACCGTCACCATTGGTGGCCGGGACTACGCCATCCGATCCCTTCTGGACAACCAGCAATACGCCGACCCGCAGGGTGAGGCCGAAGACACCGGCATGGGCGCCTCGGGCTGGCCGCTGTTCGGCCAGGTCTGGCCGTCGGCGCGCGTGCTCGCGCTGGCGATGGACAGCCACGACATCGCCGGCAAGCGCATCCTGGAGATCGGCGCCGGGCTGGCGCTGGCGAGCCTGGTGATCCACCGGCGCGGCGGCGACATCACGGTCAGCGACTGGCACCCGCTGACCGCCGACTTTCTGCAGCAGAACCTGCAGGCCAACGGCCTGAGCCCGCTGCCAGTGCACGCCGGCAACTGGTCGGTCGACGACGCCGACGGCGCCAGCGGCCTGGGGCGCTTCGACCTGATCATCGGCAGCGACGTACTCTACGAACGCCAGCAGCCGGCCCAGCTCGCGCGCTTCATCGACCAGCACGCCGCGCTGGGGGCCGAGGTGCTGATCGTCGACCCGGACCGCGGCAACCGCAGCGCCTTCGGGCGCGAGATGGCGCTGCTGGGTTTCGGGCTGACGATGGCATCGGCCGAGCGGCTGCTGGAAAACGGTGACGCCTTCAAGGGCCGCTTCCTGCACCTGCGCCGCCACTGAGCCAGCCCCCCAAAGCAAAAGGCCCCGGAACGGGGCCTTTGCAGGGATCTTTCAGGACCGGCGGTGGGCCGGCCCGCGGCGATCAGCCGCCCTTCTTCGAACGCTTGCCGGGGTTCTTCTTGGTGCGGGTGGCGACACCACGCTCCAGGCTCACGCGCTGACCACGACCGGGGGTCGGCAGCACGACGCCATTGGCGGCGGTGGGACGGGGGGTTGCACGGCGATCGGCTTCGGTGACGAGTTTGTTGCCCATGTCGGTTCCAGGGGGAGATTGGTTGAAAACCCCCTATTGGACCACAGGAAGAACCGGCCGCTCGCACGGGGTGACAGCGCGAGGATTCGATGCCGGGCCGCCCCAAGCCGAATCGCGCCCCCTCGGGGGGCAGCGACCCGCGCAGCGGCGGAGCGTGGGGGTCCACGTTTCAGTGGGCTCCGCCCCCGCCGCCACCGGCCCCGCGCACCGGCCGCGAGGTCCAGATCACCAGCACCAGCACGAAGAACAAGGCCGACGACAGGTAGAACAGGTCGGTCACCGCCAGCGTGAAGGCCTGCTGGTTCACCAGCCGGTCGATGTTGGCGAGTGCCTGCTCGCGCGTCATGCCGCCCGCCATGAGCTGGCTGATCGTCGCCATGGCGGTCGGGCTGCCCGGGTGGATGGCCTCGACCAGGTGCGCGTGGTGCATCGCCGCACGGCTCTCCCACAGGGTGGTGAACAGCGAGGTGCCCACCGCGCCGGCCGTGATGCGCACGAAGTTCGACAGGCCGGCGGCCGACGGCATCTGCTCCGGCGGCAGGCCCGAGAACACGATGGCCTGCAGCGGAATGAAGAAGAAGGCCATGGCCGCGCCCTGCAGCAGGGTCGGGATCAGGATGGTCATGAAGTCGGCCTGGGTGTTGAAGTGCGAGCGCATCCAGAGCACCAGACCAAACCCCACGAAGGCCACCGTGCCCAGCTTGCGCGGGTCGATGCGGCTGACGTTCTTGCCCACCCAGGGCGAGAGCACGATGGCCAGCAGGCCGACCGGCGCGGTCGCCAGCCCGGCCCAGGTCGCCGTGTAGCCCATGAACTGCTGCAGCCACAGCGGCAGCAGCACCACGTTGCCGAAGAACAGACCGTAGGCCACCGACAGCGACAGCGTGCCGGTCACGAAGTTGCGGCGCGCGAACAGGCGCAGGTCGACGATCGGGTGCTTGTCGGTCAGCTCCCAGGCCAGGAAGAACAGGAAGCTCACTGCAGACACGACCGTGAGCGCGATGATCTCGCCCGACTCGAACCAGTCGAGCTCCTTGCCCTTGTCGATCATGATCTGCATCGTGCCGACGAACAGCACCAGCAGCACCAGCCCGGTCACGTCCAGCGGCACGCGGCGCGGCCCCGGGTCGCGCTTGTGGTAGATCGACCAGGTCAGCGCGGCGGCGAAGATGCCGACCGGGATGTTGATGTAGAAGATCCAGGGCCAGGAGATGTTGTCGGTGATCCAGCCGCCCAGCAACGGACCGGCCACCGGCGCCACCAGCACCGTCATGCCCCACATCGCCATCGCCATTCCGGCCTTGGCGGGTGGATAGCTGGCCAGCAGCAGGGTCTGCGACAGCGGGATCATCGGCCCGGCGACCAGGCCCTGCAGCACCCGGAAGGCGATCAGCAGCTCGATGTTGGGCGCCAGACCACACAGCCAGGACGCCACCACGAACAGCAGCACGCTCATCACGAACAGGCGCACCTGCCCGAAGCGCTGCGTCAGCCAGCCGGTCAGCGGCACCGAGATCGCGTTGGCGACCGCGAACGAGGTGATGACCCAGGTGCCCTGCGACGGGCTCACGCCCATGTCGCCCGCGATCGCCGGGATCGACACGTTGGCGATCGAGGTGTCGAGCACGTTCATGAAGGTGGCCAGCGACAGGGCCACGGTGCCCAGCACCAGCTGGCCGCCCTGCAGCGGCGCAAAGGCAGGCGCCCGGCCGGGTGGCGGCGGTGGCGGTGCCGCCGGGGCGGGCGTGTGCCGCGCCGGCCCGGCGGCGTTGATCGCGTCGGTGTTCATCTCAGAGAGCTTTCAGCGCGGTCAGTGGGCCAGCGCCAGGGTGGCGGCGGCAGGTTGCGCCGCGCTCACCGTGCGCGGTGCCTGGGTCGCATGGGCCAGGGCCGCGGCGGCCTTGGCCGGGCTGATGCCCAGGTTGCGGGCGATGATGCCGCTCACGCGCGCATCGGCCGCCGCGGCGTCCTGGTCGAACACGGCGGTCTGCATGGCAGCGGCCGGGCGCGAGGCGTCCGACAGCACACGGCCTTCGGTGCGGCTGACATCGACCTTGGCTTCCATCGACAGGCCCACGCGCAGCGGGTGTTCGGCCAGCTCCTTGGCGTCCAGCCTGACACGCACCGGCACGCGTTGCACCACCTTGATCCAGTTGCCGGTGGCGTTCTGCGCCGGCAGCAGCGCGAACGCCGCACCGGTGCCGGCGCCCAGGCCTTCGATCACACCGTGGTAGACCACCTTCTTGCCATAGACGTCGGCGGTCAGCTCGACCGGCTGCTCCAGGCGCAGGCGGGCGAGCTGGCTTTCCTTGAAGTTCGCCTCGACCCAGACCTGGTCCAGCGAGATCACCGACATCAGCGGTGCGCCGGCCTGCACGCGCTGACCCAGCTGCACGTTGCGGCGGGCCACATAGCCGTCCACCGGCGAGACCAGGTCGGTGCGCTGCATCGCGAGCGCGGTCTCGCGCACGCGGGCGGCGGCGCGCAGCACGTTGGGGTGTTCTTCGGGCGTCGTGCCTTCGGTCAGCGACTGGCCCGAGAGCTGCTGCTCGCGCGCCGCCTGCAGCGCCGATTCGGCCGCGGCCACGGTGCTGCGCGCGGCGACCAGCTGCGACGCGACGTGCTGGAATTCTTCGCGGCCCACGGCGCCGGTGGCCACCAGCGGCTGGCGGCGGTCGACGTCTTCCTGCAGGCGCGACAGATCGGCCTTGGCGCGCGTCAGGTCGGCGCTGCGCAGCGCGACCTGTGCCTGCGAGACGCGGTTGTTGGCGTACAGCGTGCGCACTTCACGCACGGTCTGCGCCAGCTGCGCCTCGGCCTGCTCCAGCGCGACCTTGGTGTCGGCGGGGTCCAGGCGCACCAGCGGCTGACCGGCCTTGACGTGGTCGGTGTCGTCGGCCTGGATCGCCAGCACGGTGCCGCCGATCTGCGGCGTCACCTGCACCACGTTGGCCTGCACGTAGGCGTTGTCGGTGGTCTCGAAGTGGTTGAGCACCAGGGCCCAGTAGGCGCCGTAGGCGGCACCGCCCAGGACGACGATGCCGGCCACGGCGGCCAGGGCCTTCTTGCGCGCCGGGTTGGCGCTGGAGGGTGCGGGGTTGTTGTTCTGTGCGGGGGATGTCATGTCGGACTCCAGGGAAATCGGTGATCGGTGTGTGCGTGAAAAGTCGGAGCGTCTCAGGCCTGCGGCGCGTAGCCGCCGCCGAGGGCGCGGGCCAGCGCGGCCTGCGCGGCCAGTGCGCGGGCCTGCAGCTCGAGGGCCTGGCGGCGCTGGGCCAGCACGGCCGTCTCGGCCTGGATCAGCACCAGCTGGCTGGTGAGACCGGCGCGGTAACGCTGGCGGGCGATGTCGTAGGCCGACTCCGCGGCGGACTGCGCCTGCACCTGTTCGGCCTGCTGGCGCGCGACCGACTGCAGCGTGTTGAGCTGGTCGGCGGTTTCGCGCACCGCGTCGACCACGGCGACGTTGTAGGTCTGCACCGCGGTGTCGAGATCGGCCGTGCGCACGCCCAGGTTGGCGCGCAGCGCGCCCGAGTCGAAGATCGGCAGGTGGATCGCCGGGCCGATGCCGTACTGCCGGCTGCCGGACTTCACCAGCTCGTCCAGCCCGATGCTGGCCAGGCCGGCAAAGATGTTGAGGTTGACGTTGGGATAGAACTGCGCCTTCGCGGCCCGCACGCCCTGGGTGGCCGACTCGATGCGCCAGCGGGCGGCGGCGATGTCGGCGCGGCGACCCAGCAGATCGGCCGGCACGGCCTGCGGCAGGGCGATCGGCTTGAGTGCGGCCAGCGAGGGCGCGAGGCCGGACACCGCGGCGGGCGGCTGCGCGGTCAGCGCGGCCAGCGCCAGGCGCGTGGCGATGATCTTCTCGTCGATCTGTTCGATCTGCTGGCGCGTGTCGGGCAAGGCACCTTCGCCCTGGCGCAGCTCGATCCTGGTGTCCAGCCCGGCCGAAACGCGCTGGCGCACCAGACCCAGCAGCTCCTGGCGCTGCTGCAGCGCGCGCTCGGCGACCACGCGCTGGTCGCGCAGCAGCGCGAGCTGCACATAGGCCTGCACCACCTGCGTGGCCAGCAGTTGCCGTGCCGCGGCCAGCTCGGCCTCGGCGGCACGGGCGCCGCCGACGGCGGCGTCGATGGACGCTCGGTGGCGGCCGAAGAAATCGAACTCCCACGATCCCGCGAACTGCGCATTGGCCAGCGTGCGGGTCGAGCCGCCCAGCGGCGCGGGGTAGATGCTGTTGGCGCTGAAGTGCTGGCGGGTGGTGTCGGCCGAGAAGCCAAGCTTCACGCCGCCGTCGGCTTCCTGCCCCGCGATCGCGGCGCCCGCGCGGTCCAGCCGCGCCTGCGCCACGCCCAGGTTCGGGTTGCCGGTCAGGGCGCGGTCAACCAGCGCATCGAGTGCTGCGTCGCCAAGGCCGGTCCACCACTGGGCACGCACCGCCGGGGCGGCATCGGCGGCGCCGGGCGCCAGGCCGAGGGTGGCTGGGTCGAGGCGGGTCGCCTTGGCGTCGATGCCGCTGCTGCTGGCACAGGCGGCCATCAGCGCCGCAGCGGCCACCGGCAACAGCACGGTGGCGGGTCGTTGGAACAGGACAGGGAGCTTCATGGTGGGTTCGGTCATTCAGTTGGGTTCGCGCAGCTTCTCGCCGTTCTCGGCCATGCGGCGCAGCAGGTGGCGCAGCGTGTTCCATTCGTCTTCGCTGAAGCCGGCCAGGTGCAGGTTGAGCACCTCGGACAACATCGCGGGCACGTTGCGCAGCGCGGCGTGGCCTTCGGGGGTGAGGTCGACCTGCACCACGCGGCGGTCTTCGACCGAGCGGGTGCGTTTGCACAGGCCCTTCTTCTCCAGCCGGTCCAGCAGCCGGGTCATGGCGCCGGCGTCCATCGCCTGGCAGCGCGCCAGCTCGGCCACGGTCGACGGCCCATCCTTCTTCAGGCGCATCAGCGGGCTCCACTGGGCCGTGGTCAGGTCGTGCGAGGCCAGGCGACGGTCGATCTGCTGGCTCATCGAGAGCATCACGCGCTTGATGAGAAAGCCGACGCTCTCTTCCGCGGTGAAGGTCTTGGCGCTGTAGAAACGGGCGGGTTCGACGGGTGGAGACATGCTGGATTCCGGTGAGGTCGGTGAATTATACATGCCTAGGCAAATAAAGCCCTGGCACTTATTACCATGGCAAAGACATGGGCTTCGGACGGAAGGGCTAAGCTCGCGCCATGTTTGCGCTGCTACGCACCTTCTCCTGGCAGGAACTGCGGCACCACCCCTGGCGGACGGCCGCGGCGGTGGCGGCGGTGATGCTCGGCGTGGCGCTGGCGCTGTCGGTGCAGCTGATCAATGCCTCGGCGCTGGCCGAGTTTTCCGGTGCGGTCAGCGCGGTCAACGGGCAGCCGGACCTGTCGCTGCGCGCGCGCCAGGGCGGGCTGGACGATGCGCTGGTCGAGCGCGTGGCGCAGGCGCCGGGCGTCGCGGCGGCCAGTCCGGTGCTGGAGCTGAACACCTCGGCCAGCACCGGAGCGGCAAGCGCAAAACGGATCGCGGTGCGCCTGGTCGGGGTCGATGCGCTCTCGGTCGCGCCCGTCTCACCGGCGCTGATGCCGGTGCCCGCGCCGGCCGGTGAAGCCGACCGCAACCGCTTCGACCTGTTCGCGCCCGACGCCGTGTACCTGAACGCCACCGCGCGGGAGGCGCTGTCGGGCGGCGCCGCGGCGCCCGACACCTTGCGGGTGCAGCGGGGCCTGGGTTTCACGGACCTGCGGGTGGCCGGATCGGTGAATGCGCCCGGCGCGCCGATGCTGGTGATGGACGTGGCCGCGGCGCAGCAGCTGATGGAGCGGGTGGGCACGGTCAGCCGCATCGACCTGCGGCTGCGGCCCGGCACCGATCCCGCCACGCTGCTGGCCTCGCTCGCGCTGCCGTCCCAGGTGGTCGCGCAGCGCCCCGGACAGGACGGCGAGCGCGCGGACAACCTCTCGCGCGCCTACCGCGTCAACCTCACCGTGCTCGCGCTGGTGGCCCTGTTCACCGGCGGTTTCCTGGTGTTCTCGGTGCTCTCGCTGTCGGTCGCGCGGCGCCAGCAGCAGATCGCGCTGCTGGGTGTGCTCGGCCTCTCCGCTCCCGAGCGCATGCGCCTAGTGCTGGCCGAATCGGCGCTGCTGGGCCTGCTGGGCAGCGTGCTCGGCATCGCGCTGGGCACGGGGCTGGCGGCGCTGGCGTTGCGGATGCTGGGGGGTGATCTGGGCGGCGGCTATTTCTCCGGCGTGGCGCCGACGCTGCACTGGAGCACACCCGCGGCCCTGATGTACGGCGCGCTCGGTGTGGTGGCGGCGCTGGCCGGTGGCTGGTGGCCGGCACGCGCGGCGGCGGCGATGGCGCCGGCGCTGGCGCTCAAGGGCCTCGGGCCCGTGGGCGCCCATGGTCAGCGCAACCACCGCATCGCCCTGGGGCTGATGCTGCTGGCGGTCGCGCTCGCCTGGGCGCCCCCGGTGGCCGGCATTCCGCTGGCGGCCTATGTCTCGGTGGGTCTGCTGCTGGTCGGTGGCATCGCAGCGCTGCCGCTGGGCGTGGGCGTGCTGCTGGACCGCATCGCGCCGCGCGTGGCTCGCCATGCCCTGCCCCTGCTGGCGGTCGAGCGCTCTCGGCGGCTGCGCGACACCGCGGCGGTCGCCACCAGCGGCGTGGTTGCCAGCCTGGCGCTGTCGGTCGCGCTGACGGTGATGGTCGCGAGCTTCCGCGACTCGGTCACCCAGTGGCTCAACGGCGTGCTGCCTGCGCAGCTCTATGTGCGCAGCGGCGGCAACGGCCTGGGCGATGGCCAGACCCTGCCGCCCGATTTCGTGGCGGCCGTGCGCCGCCTGCCGGGCATCGCACGCGCCGACCCGCTGCGCGCGACCACGGTGCTGATCGACCCGGCCCGGCCTGCGGTGACCCTGCTGGCGCGGCCGCTGGCGCACGACGACGCTGGCGTGCCGGGGCAGCATCTGCCGCTGGTCGAGCCGGCCGTCCTGCCGCCCGCTGGCACGAAGGCGGTGCCGGTGTACGTGAGCGAAGCCATGGTGGATCTGTATGGCGCCCGTCCCGGCACTTGGCTCGACCCGCTGGCCGGTGCCTTCGCGCGCCTGCCGGACGGCACGCGGTTTTTCGTCGCCGGCGTGTGGCGCGACTACGCGCGCCAGCACGGCAGCGTGGTGATCGACCTGGCCGACTATGTGCGGCTCTCGGGCGACACGCGGGTCAACGACCTGGCGCTGCATCTGGCGGCGGGTGCGGAGGAAGACCCGGTGCGCGCGTCGATCCGCGCGCTGGCGCAGGCGGCCGGCGCGCAGGACCTGATCGAGTTCGCCTCGGCCGGCGAGATCCGCGCGATCTCGCTGCGCATCTTCGACCGCAGCTTCGCGGTCACCTACTGGCTGCAGGCGGTGGCGATCGGCATCGGTCTGTTCGGCGTCGCGGCCAGCTTCAGCGCGCAGGTGCTGGCGCGGCGCAAGGAGTTCGGCCTGCTGGCGCACCTGGGGCTGACGCGGCAGCAGATCCTCGGCGTGGTCGCGCTCGAAGGCCTGGCCTGGACGGTGCTCGGCGCGATCGCCGGCCTGGCGCTGGGGTTGGCGGTGAGCGTGGTGCTGGTGCATGTGGTGAACCCGCAGAGCTTTCACTGGACGATGGAGCTGGCCCTGCCCTGGGGGCGCCTGCTCGCGCTGTGCGCCGCCGTGGTGGCGGCCGGCACGGTGACGGCCTGGCTGGCCGGGCGCGCCGCCGCCGGCCGCGACGCGGTGCAGGCGGTCAAGGAGGACTGGTGATGGATGGACTGACCCGCCGCGCGCTGATCGCCGCCGGCCTGGCCGCGCCGCTGGCGCCATCGCTGGCCGCCGATGCGCCAGCCCTTTCGCCGCGCACCCTCGTGTTCCCGCGCGACCATGGTTCGCACAACGACACCCGCACCGAGTGGTGGTACCTCACCGGTCACGCCAAAGATGCGAAAGGCCGCGAATTCGGGTTCCAGCTGACCTTCTTCCGCAGCCGCGTCGACGGCACCGAGGCATTGCAGAGCCGGCTCGCCGCGCGGCAACTGGTGTTCGCGCACGCCGCCATCACCGACGTGCAAGGCCAGCGGCTCTGGCACGAGCAGCGCATCGGCCGCTGGAACGGCGCGCCGCCACCCAAGACCGACAACGCCGTGTTCGCCAGCACCGAAGACACCCACGTCGCGATCCGCGACTGGCGCCTGCGCCGCGAGACCGGTGGCGCCTACAGCGCGACCGCGCACAGCGACACGCTGAACATCGACCTGAGCGCGACACCCACGCAGACCTGGCTGCTGCAGGGCGACAGGGGCTTCTCGCGCAAGGGACCCGAAACCTCGCAGGCCAGCTTCTACGTGAGCCATCCGCAGCTGGCGGTGCGCGGCACGCTGGGCCTGCAGGGGCAGCGTTTCGAGGTGCAGGGCACGGCCTGGCTGGACCACGAATGGAGCGAATCGCTGATGCACCCCGACGCGGTGGGCTGGGACTGGATCGGTATGAACCTGGACAGCGGCCACAGCCTCACCGCCTTCCAGCTGCGCCGCAAAGATGGCAGCGCGCTCTGGGCCGGCGGCTCATTCCGCGCCGCGTCCGGGGCGCAGGATCCGAACGACCTCTACCGCTTCCACCCCGGCGAACTCGACTGGCGGCCGCAGCGCTTCTGGACCAGCCCGCGCACGCGGGCGCGCTACCCGGTCGAATGGATGGTGCGCACGCCCGGCGACTTCTACACCGTCAAGGCGGTGATCGACGCGCAGGAACTCGACGGCCAGTCCAGCACCGGAACGGTCTACTGGGAAGGCCTGTCGGACCTGATCGACAGCAACGGCAAGCGGGTCGGCCGCGGTTATCTGGAGATGACCGGCTACGCGCGGCGGCTGGTGCTTTGAGCACCGGATGCGGTCTGCGTCACGCTGCAAAAGAGAGACCACCCTAAAGTCGCCGCTTCCGGCGTTGCAATCGGTTGCTTTTTCCGGATAATGCTGCATTGCAACATGGGAACATTGATCGCTCCACTGCAGCTCGGCCTTGAGGACATCCTCGGGGAGATGGTCCACGCCCGCCGCACCGGCGACATGGGGCGTCTGGCCCTGCTCGCCTATTGCGAAGTGCGCCGCTGGGCCCGCCAGGCGGGTGAATCCGATCTGGCCGACCGCTCGACCGCCCTGATCACCCGCAATCCCCACGCCAGCCGCGACCAGTTCATGGAACAGATCGACGGTCTGATCCACGATCTGGAGGCAGTCCACTCGCGGGTGGTCAGCCCCCAGGCCCCGCTCTGAACCGCCGGTTCAGAACGACGGCTGCAGCACACTCCACACCGTTTCCATGATCGACGGCTGCGCCGCGTCGCGCAGGTGCACGTCGTCGGGGAAGTAATAGGTGTCGCTGCGCGGCAGGTGTCCGGTCGCGCTGAAGTACACCGCCCCGTTCGCCGCCGCCACCCACTGGTAGGTCGACGTCAGCTCGCGCTGGTAGTCGTCGCCCCGCGGATAGAACAGGAAGTCCATGACATAGAGCCGCGCGCCGGCGTTGCGCCCGGCCTGCGCCATCCAGTTCAGGTTGCCGCGGATCTCGTCCATGTCCACCGACTGCCAGGCGTCGTTCGTGCCCTGCGCCAGGATGATGTGCGATGGCCAGTAGCGGTCCAGCCAGCCCCCGAGGCGCTCGACGCCATGGTGCGTCTGCATGCCGCCCAGGCTCACGTCGACCAGCCGGTCGCAGCCGTGGCCGGTGCGCGCCGGGATCGCCGCCGCCAGCGTCTGCGACCAGACCTGCCCCGGCGACACAAAAGAGAACCACTCGTTGGTCACGCCGTAGCCGTAACCCTGGGTCAGCGAATCGCCGATCAGCAGCACGGTGCGGTTGGTGTGCGGCGCGGGCGGCTCGACGCCACTGGCAGACGGGTCGATCACGTAGTAGGCCGTGCCCTCGTAGCGGTAGTCGCAGTGGTTCTCGACGACCGTGTTGCGCTCGCCCAGGTCGCCGCTGTAGAAGTGGGACTTCGCGCCCAGCCGGTAGAAGCGGAACAGGGGCTTGAGCCCGGCGCCCGGCGTGGCGCTGGCGTGGTAGGCAATGCCCTCGTACTGGTACGCCGGCAGATTGGCCTGGATGTAGGCCTTCTCGCTCTCGCTGATGGTGAAGAAGTGCACGCCGCGGGCGGTGTTGTAGAAGCGGTGCACCGGCGACAGCCCCGGCTGGGCGCTGCGGCTGACCACGAAGGCCTGTCCTTCGTACTGGAACTGCGGGAGGGTGGCGATCACCTGGTCGCGCTCGGCCCCGGAGGCGGTGAAGAAATGCGCCCCGGTGCTGCCGTTGTAGAAGCGGTAGACCGGTATCTGGTCCGTGTAGGCCTTGCGCGTCAGGCCAGAAAACTGGCTACCACCGGTCCGCACCGCCTGTGCCCGCTTGGTGTCGAGCTCGCTGCGGTTCAGGCGGGCCGCGTGGCCCGTCCGGGTTTCCAGCACCTCCTCTTCCGACGCTTCGGGCAGCGGTGCACCCGATGCGTTGAAGCGCGCCCAGGCGTCCATGGTCGCCTGCCCGTCGCTGGAGCCGGCCGGCGCCTGGCCGCCCTGGCGGCTGAGCGCCTGTGCCGGACCGCTGTGGTCGTTGCCCGCCGAGCCGCCGCAGGCCGTCAGGAAAACGCAGGCAAGCGCGAACGCCTGGCCCAGAAGACGGGATCGAAGTGGTAAAAGGTTCATCGGCTCTGTCACGACGGCAAGAAACCCGCGATTATCCCGCCCCCACCCCATGAGCGTCCCCACCGGCAGCGACCGCCCCCGCAGCACCCGCCCCACCTCCCTCGGTGGCCTCTGGCCGTTCCTGCGGCCCTACCGCTGGCAGGTCGCCACGGCCGTGCTCTTCCTGCTGCTGGCCGCGGGCGCGACCCTGATGTTCCCGATGGCCCTGCGCGGTCTGATCGACGGCGGGCTGGTGCCCGGTCTGCGCGGCGAGCAGGCAATGGCGCTGCGCGGCCAGTTCGTGCTGCTGTTCGGCGTGGCGGTGGTGCTGGGGCTGGCGTCGGCGGCGCGCTTCTACTTTGTCAGCTGGCTGGGCGAGCGCGTCACCGCCGACCTGCGCAACGCGGTCTACAGCCACGTGCTGCGCCAGAGCCCGCAGTTCTTCGAGACCACGCAGACCGGCGAGGTGCTCTCGCGCCTGACCACCGACACGACCCTGGTGCAGACCGTGGTCGGCTCGTCGATGTCGATGGGTCTGCGCAACGCCGTCACCGGCATCGGCGCGCTGGTGATGCTGGTCTGGACCAATCCCTACGTGATGCTGCAGGTGGCGCTGATCATCCTGCTGGTGGTGCTGCCGAGCATGTGGTTCGGCCGCCGCGTGCGCCGTCTTTCGCGCGCCAGCCAGGACCGCGTGGCCGACTCCAGCGCCATCGCGGCCGAAGTGCTCAACGCCATCCCGGTCGTGCAGAGCTACAACGGCGAAGACCGTGAAGCCGACCGCTTCTCGGCCGCCACCGAAAACGCCTTCGGCACCGCCGTGCGCCGCAGCCGCGCCCGCTCCGCTCTGGTGGCCTTCATCATCATCAGCACGGCCGCCCTGCTGCTCTGGGGCCTGTACCAGGGCACGCAGGCGGTGATCGCCGGCGAGATCACCGCCGGCCACCTCGGCCAGACCGTGGTCTACATCATCATCTTCGCGGGCGCGGTCGCGGTGCTTGGCGAGGTCTACGGCGACCTGCTGCGCGCGGCCGGTGCGAGCGAACGCCTGATGGAACTGCTGGCGATGACCTCGCCGGTGCAGTCGCCCGAACAGCCCGTCGCCGTGGCCTGGCCTCAGGGTGGCAGCGCGCTGCGCTTCGAGCGCCTGGGCTTCCACTATCCGTCGCGCCCCACGCAGCCCGCGCTGACCGACCTGTCGCTGGATGTGCTGCCCGGCCAGACCGTCGCGTTGGTGGGCCCCAGCGGCGCCGGCAAGACCACGGTGTTCGGCCTGCTGCTGCGCTGGTACGACCCCTCGTCGGGAACGATCTCGCTCGACGGTGTGCCGGTCCAGCAGATGGGACTGCACGACCTGCGCCAGCGCATCGGCATCGTGCCGCAGGACCCGGTGATCTTCTCGGGCAGCGCACTGGAGAACATCCGCTACGGCAAGCCCGGCGCGAGCGACGACGAGGCGCGGGCCGCCGCGCGGGCTGCCTTCGCCGAAGAATTCATCACCCGGCTGCCCGAGGGCTACGACACCTTCCTGGGCGAACGCGGCGTGCGTCTCTCGGGCGGTCAGCGCCAGCGCATCGCGATCGCGCGCGCGATGCTCAAGAACCCGCCGCTGCTGCTGCTCGACGAAGCGACCAGTGCGCTGGACGCGCAGAGCGAACGCATGGTGCAGGCGGCGCTGGAGTCGGCAATGAAGGACCGCACGACGCTGGTGATCGCGCACCGGTTGGCCACGGTTCAGCAGGCCGACCGCATCGTGGTGCTGGACCACGGGCGTCTGGTCGAACAAGGCACGCATGCCGAACTGGTGGCGCTGGGCGGGGTGTATGCGCGGCTGGCGGCGTTGCAGTTCAACGTCTGACTTTTTTGCTTGAGCTGAATGGCGCCTGCGCCCCGGGGCTGCCACCCATCGCACTGAAACACGCCTGAGCACTCCTGCAGGCGCACTCGACCATCACTTCGGGGGCAGGTGGTGCGGGTGTGCGGACGGAGTCCCCATTCGCGGTTGCCCACACGTTTGAGCGCCACAGGGGCGTTGACGAAGCAATGACGGAGCACCCGGGCAGACACCCGAGAGGTGGGACGCAGACCGCACACCCGCACCACCTGCCCCTACCCACAAGCGACGAGCGCCGAAGGCAGAACCAACGACCAGAGAAATCACACGTGGTGACAGGCCACCAGCCGCCCTTCGACCTGCCGCAACAGCGGCAACTCGGCGGAACAACGCGCATCCGCCCGAGGACACCGCTTGTGGAACGCGCAGCCTGAAGGCGGGTTCAGCGGACTGGGCAATTCCCCCGTGATCGGAATCTTCTTCTGCCGCTGCGCCGGATCGATCGAGGGCGTGGCGGACAGCAGCGCCTGCGTGTACGGGTGCAGCGCGTTCGCGAACAGCGTCTTCTTCGGCGCCGACTCCACCACCCGTCCCAGGTACATCACCATCACATGGTCCGCGATGTGCTCGACCACGGCCAGGTTGTGCGAGATGAAGACGTAGGCCGTGTTCAGCTGCTCCTGCAAGTCCATGAACAGGTTGAGCACCTGCGCCTGGATCGACACGTCCAGCGCCGAGGTCGGTTCGTCGGCCACCAGGATCTTGGGCTGCAGCACCATCGCCCGCGCGATCGCGATGCGCTGGCGCTGGCCGCCCGAGAACATGTGGGCATAACGGTCGGCGTGTTCCGGCCGCAGACCCACGCGCTGCAGGATCTCCTGCACCTTCTGCCGGCGTTCGTCGGACGACAGCGCGGTGTTGAGCAACAGCGGCTCGGCGATCTGGGTGCCGATCTTCTGGCGCGGATTGAGCGAGGCGTAGGGGTTCTGGAACACCATCTGCACCTGGCTGCGCAGGCGCTTGTACTGCGCACGGTCGCCCGGCACGACCCACTCGCCACCGATCTGCAGCCGGCCCTCGGTCGGCGGTTCGATCAGGGTGAGCTGGCGCGCCAGCGTGCTCTTGCCACAGCCGGATTCGCCCACCACGGCCAGGGTCTGGCCCGCGGCCAGTTGGAACGACACGTCGACCAGCGCCTTGACGGTCAGCCTGGGCTTGAACGCGCCTTGCGAGACGCCGTAGTGACGGGTCAGCGACTCGGCGACCATCACGGGCGCGCCGGCGGTGAGGGTTTCGGGGGCGGAACTCATGACGCCTCCTGGGCCATCAACGGGAAGAAGCAGCGCACCTGTTCGCCTTCGTGCGCACGCAAGGTGGGGCGTTCGTTCTGGCAGCGTTCCTGCACATACGGGCAACGCGGCGCCAGCAGGCAGCCGGCCGGCCGATCGTGCTGGCCGGGCACGATGCCCGGCAGCGTGTGCAGGCGGCGTGCGCCACGGCTGTGCTCTGGCACGCTCTGCAGCAGCGCCGCGGTGTAGGGGTGCGAGGGCGCGGCAAACAGGCGCGAGACCGCCCCCTGCTCGACCACCTGCCCGGCGTACATCACGGCCACGCGCTGCGCCACCTCGGCCACCACCGCCAGGTCGTGCGTGATCAGGATCAGCGCCATGTGGTGCGCCTGCTGCAGCTGCACCAGCAGCTCCATGATCTGCGCCTGGATGGTCACGTCCAGTGCCGTCGTCGGTTCGTCGGCGATCAGCAGCTTGGGGTTGCAGGCGATCGCCATCGCGATCATCACGCGCTGCGCCATGCCGCCCGAGAACTGGTGCGGATAGCTGTCGAGCCGGCTCGCCGCGCCGGGAATCTCGACCATCTGCAACAGCTCCAGCGCGCGCGCGCGCGCCGCCGCGCCACGCAGGCCCATGTGTTCACGCAGCACCTCTTCGAGCTGGTAGCCCACGGTGAAGCAGGGGTTGAGCGAGGTCATGGGGTCCTGGAAGATCATCGCCATGTCCTTGCCCAGGATCTTGCGGCGCTGACGGTCCGAGATCTTCAGCAGGTCCTGCCCGTCGAAGTTCAGCCGCGTGGCGCCCACCCGCCCCTGCCCCGCGAGCAGGCCCATCATCGCCATCATCGCGACCGACTTGCCCGAACCGGACTCGCCGACGATGCCCAGCACCTCGCCCTGGTCGAGCTGCAGGTCCAGCCCGTCGACGGCGCGAAAGGCGTGACCCGATGTCTTGGATTTCGCGCCGAATTCGACGCTCAGTTGTTGGATGTCCAGCAGGCTCATGGTGTGTGTGTCCTGCGTGCTCATGAAGCCGACTTGAGTTTGGGGTCCAGCGCATCGCGCAGACCGTCGCCGACCAGGTTGATCGCCAGCACCGACAGCAGGATGGTCAGGCCGGGTAGCGTCACCACCCACCAGGCGCGTTCGATGTAGTCGCGCGCCGAGGCCAGCATCGTGCCCCACTCGGGCAGCGGCGGTTGCACGCCCAGACCGAGGAAACCCAGCGCCGCGATTTCGAGGATGGCGGCGGAGAAGCTCATGGTCGCATGCACGATCAGCGGCGCCGTGCAGTTGGGCAGCACGGTCACGAACATCAGGCGCAGCGTGCGCGCACCCGACAGCCGCGCGGCGGTCACGTAGTCGCGCTGCAGCTCGCTCAGGGCCGAGGCGCGCACCAGCCGCACATAGGCCGGCAGCGACACCAGCGCGATCGAGATCATCGCGTTGACCAGACCGGGCCCCAGGATGGCCATGATCGCGATCGCCATCAGCAGCGAAGGCAGTGCCATCACGATGTCCATGATCCGCATGATGGCCGCGTCGACCCACTTGCCGGCGAACGCCGCCACCAGGCCCAGGATCACGCCCGGAATCAGCGCCATCACCACCGACACCAGACCGACCAGCAGCGACAGCCGGGCCCCGTGGATCAGGCGCGAGAGCAGGTCACGGCCGAGTTCGTCGGTGCCCAGCAGGAACTGGCTGCTGCCACCGGCCCACGACGGTGCCTGCAGGAAATGTTCGCGGTACTGCTCGACCGGGCTGTACGGCGCCACCCAGGGCGCCAGCAGCGCCAGCAGCACCACGACCCCCATGAACAGCAGCCCCGCGACCGCCCCCTTGTTGAGCGAAAACGCCCGCCAGAATTCGCCGAAGTTCATGACTGCACCCGGATGCGAGGATTGGCCACACCGTAGAGCAGGTCCACGGTGAAATTGGTCAGGATCACCAGGGTGGCGACCAGCAGGATGCCGTTCTGCACCACCGGGTAGTCGCGCCGTCCGATCGCATCGATCAGCCACTTGCCGATGCCTGGCCAGGAAAAGATCGTTTCGGTCAGCACCGCGCCGCCCATCAGCGTGCCGACCTGCAGGCCGACCACGGTCAGCACCGGAATCAGCGCATTGCGCAGCGTGTGCACGAAGATCACCCGGCTCGGCGACAGGCCCTTGGCGCGCGCGGTGCGCACATAGTCTTCCCGCAGCACTTCGAGCATCGACGAACGTGTCATGCGCGCGATCACCGCCAGCGGGATCGTGCCCAGCACGATGGCCGGGAGGATCAGGTGGCGTGCTGCATCCCACAGCGCGCCATGGTTCAGTTCGGGGTCGGCCCGTTCGGCCAGCCAGGCATCGACCAGCATGAAACCGGTCTGCGGCTGCACGTCGAACATCAGGTCCAGCCGGCCGGACACCGGCGTCCAGCCCAGCCCGACCGAGAAGATCAGGATCAGCAGCAGGCCCCACCAGAAGATCGGCATCGAGTAGCCGGTCAGCGCCGCCGTCATCACCGTGTGGTCCATCCAGCTGCCACGCTTGACCGCCGCCATCACGCCCGCGATCAGGCCGAACACCAGCGCGATCATCAGCGCGCACAGCGCCAGCTCCAGCGTGGCCGGGAACAGGGTCTTGAACTCGCTCCACACGCTCGCCTGCGTCTTGAGCGAATGGCCCAGGTCACCCTGCAGAAGCTGCCCCAGATAGCGGCCGTACTGCACATGCAGCGGCTGGTCCAGACCCAGCCGCTTCAGGGCCGCGGCGTGCAACTCGGGGTCGAGCGTGCGCTCGCCCACCATGACCTCCACCGGGTCACCGGGAATCAGGCGGATGAGGGAAAAGGTCAGCAGCGTGACGCCCAGGAACGTGGGTATCAGCACCAGCAGACGCCGGAAGATGTAGCTCAGCATGCGCAGATGCCTCTTGTTCTTGAAGGAATACGACAACGGGCGTCAAAAATGACGCCCGCCATCTTTCCGAAGCGAAATGTCCCACCCAGAACGCGGCGGAACCGGCTGAGCCGGGCCGCTCGCGTTGCCCCCTGGGGGGTGACGCCGCAGGCGGCGCGGGGGGTCACTTCACACTGACGCCTTCGAAGTTGTAGTCACCGAACGGGCTGATCTTGAAGCCGCTGAGTTCCTTGCGCATCGGCTGGTTGACCATCGAGTGGGCAATCGTCGACCACGGCAGGTCCTTCTTGAAGACCTCCTGCGCCTTCATGTACAGCTCGGTGCGCTCCTTCTGGTTCACGCTGTTGCGGGCCTTGAGCACCAGGGCATCGAACTCCTTGCTGCAGTAGCGCGCATAGTTGGAACCCCCGATGGCTTCGCAGGTCAGCAGCACGCCCAGGAAGTTGTCGGGCGAGGCGTAGTCGCCGGTCCAGCCGATCAGGCCGGTGTCGTGTTCACCCTGCTTCAGGCGCTTGAGGTAGTCGCCCCATTCGTACTGCGTGATCTTGGCCTTGATGCCGACCTTGGCCCAGTCGGCCTGGATCATCTCGGCCATCAGCTTGGCGTTGGGGTTGTAGGGGCGCTGCACCGGCATGGCCCAGAGGGTGATCTCGGTGCCTTCGGCCACGCCGGCCTTCTTCAGCAGTTCCTTGGCCTTCTCGGGGTTGTAGGCCGCATTCTTGAGCTTGGGGTTGTAGGACCACAGCGACGACGGGAACGGGTTCGAGGCTTCCTGGCCCTGTCCCTGGTAGACGGCGTCGAGGATGGCCTTGCGGTTGATCGCCATGTCCAGCGCCTCACGCACTTCCAGCTTGGCCAGCAGCGGCTTGGAGGTGTTGTAGGACAGGTAGCCGATGTTGAAGCCCGGCGCCGTGTCGACCTTGAGGTTGGGGTCGGCCTTCATCGCGGCGATGTCCTGCGGCTTGGGCTGCGACATGATGTGGCACTCGCCGGCCTTGAGCTTCTGGAAGCGCACCGAGGCGTCGGTGGTGATCGCGAAAATCAGGTTGTCCACCATCACGTTGGAGGCGTTCCAGTATTCCTTGTTCTTCACGTAGCGGATCTGGGCGTCCTTCTCGTAGCGGCGCAGCACGAACGGGCCGGTGCCCACGGGTTGCTGGTTGATCTGCGAGGCCTTGCCTTCGGCCACCAGCTTGTTGGCGAACTCGGCCGACAGCACGGAAGCGTACGGCAGAGCGATCTTGGCCAGCATGTCGGCGTCGGGCTTCTTGAGCTTGAAGATCACCGTCAGCGGGTCGGTCTTGGTGATCGACTCGACGTTGCCGTCCAGACCGGTGTCGGAGGCAAACGGGTACTGGGCCGGGTAGGCCTTGTTGAAGGGATGCTCCTTCTCGGTCATGCGGCCGAAGGTGAAGATCACATCGTCGGCGTTGAACTCGCGCGTGGGCTTGAAGTAGTCGGTGGTGTGGAACTTCACGCCCTTGCGCAGCTTGAAGGTGTAGACGGTGCCGTCGGCCGACGTGGTCCAGGACTCGGCCAGGCCGGGCTCGACTTCGGTCGTGCCCTTCTTGAACTCGACCAGGCGGTTGAACAGCGCGTGACCGGAGGCGTCGAAGGTGTTGCCGCCGCTGTACTGCGCATTGTCGAAGCCTTCGGGGCTGGCCTCGGAGCAGTAGATCAGCGTGCCGGCTGCATGCGAGGCCATCGCGACCGCCGTCAGGCCCAGTGCCACGGCCAGTTTCTTCAGTTCAAACATAGGTCATCCTCAGGTTGGTCGACCCGGGCGGATTCCCGGGCCGTCGTGCGAAAAACATTATCGATACAAACAGACACAGCCCTGTCACGAGCGGTGGTGCCACTGGCGCAGAACAAAGGGTCCACTTGACCCTCGTCAAGGGTTGCAAAATCGGTGCCACTGCGCAGCACGCGCCGACGAGCACACACATGATCCTCTGGGAAGCCCACACCTGCCTGCCCCTGCACCCCGATGCCTTGCTTGCACCACTGGAGCGCTACCGCACCGCTGGCGTGCACTACGTGAGCATCAATGTGGGCATGGACATGAACCCGCTCTCGCAGATCCTGCCGGTGATCGCCTCCTTTCGTGCGCAGATCGCCGCGCAACCCGGGCGCTATCTGCTGCCCGACACGGTAGCGGACATCGAACGCGCGCGTCACGAGGGAAAACTCGCGGTCGGGTTCGACCTCGAAGGCGCACTGCCCTTGCTGGAACGCCCCGAGATGGTGGCGCTGTACCGCGACCTCGGCGTGCGACAGGTGCACTTCGCCTATAACCGCAACAACAGCGTCGCGGGTGGCTGCCACGACGTGCCGCAAGGCCTGACCGCGCTAGGCCGGCGCATGGTGGAAGCCGCCAACGCCGCCGGCGTGATCCTCGACTGCTCGCACACCGAGCGCCGGACCACGCTGGACATGCTGGCGCACTCGGCGCAGCCGGTGGTGTTCAGCCATGCCAACCCGCTGGCCCTGGTCGAACACGGCCGCAACATCACCGACGAGCAGATCCGTGCCTGCGCCGCGACCGGGGGGGTGGTCTGCATCTCCGGGGTGTCGCGCTTTCTCGGCGTGGAGGAGCCCTGCGCGGCCGACATGGCGCGGCACATGGCCTACGTGGCGCAGCTGGTGGGCGCTGAGCATGTCGGCCTCGGGCTTGACATCGGCTTCGGCCAGCCGGGGCTCGACGACGATCCGCCACCGCCATTCGACCCGGGCTACTGGTGGCCCGCGTCGGAGGGTTATGGCAACGGCATCCGGCAGATGCGCTACGCCCCGGTGGAGGCCTGGACGCAGATGCCCGAGGCGCTGCGTGCCGTGGGCATGAACAGTGCGGAGATCGCGGGGGCGCTGGGCGGGAACATGGCCCGGGTCGCGCGCGCGGTCTGGGGAGACTGAGCCAGCGGCCGGGACCGTGGTTATGCATTGATCGCATAACCAGATGGCAACTCGGCCTTGGACAGGTCATGAGCGAGGTCCGTACAGTCGCGCCCATCGGTTCCACCTGGAAGCGATGAGACAACCCACAAGGAACCCTCGCACATGTCACAAGCACCGCATCCGGCAGGCGCCGCGGCCAACAGCCCCGCCGCCTTCACCAACGCCCTCCCCTCCTACCTTGATCCCGCCAACCTCGGCCCCTGGGGCATCTACCTGCAGCAGGTCGACCGCGTCACGCCCTACCTGGGCAACCTGGCGCGCTGGGTCGACACCCTCAAGCGCCCCAAGCGCACCCTGATCGTCGACGTGCCGATCCACCTGGACGACGGCACCGTGGCCCACTTCGAAGGCTACCGCGTGCAGCACAACACCAGCCGCGGCCCTGGCAAGGGTGGCGTGCGTTTCCACCAGAACGTGACACTGTCCGAAGTGATGGCGCTGTCGGCCTGGATGTCGATCAAGAACGCGGCCGTCAACGTGCCCTACGGCGGCGCCAAGGGCGGCATCCGCGTCGACCCGCGCCAGCTCTCGGTGGGTGAACTCGAGCGCATCACGCGCCGCTACACCAGCGAGATCGGCATCATCATCGGCCCGACCAAGGACATCCCCGCGCCCGACGTGAACACCAACGAACAGGTGATGGCCTGGATGATGGACACGTACTCCATGAACGAGGGCTCGACCGCCACCGGCGTCGTCACCGGCAAACCGGTGGACCTGGGCGGCTCGCTCGGCCGCCGCGAAGCCACCGGCCGCGGCGTGTTCACCGTCGGCACCGAAGCCGCCAAGCACATCGGCATGGACATCAGCAAGGCCCGCGTCGCGGTGCAGGGCTTCGGCAACGTCGGCGGCGTCGCCGGCAAGCTGTTCGCCGAAGCGGGTGCCAAGGTCGTGGCGGTGCAGGATCACGGCGGCACCATCTACCGCGAGTCGGGCCTGGACGTGCCGGCCCTGCTGGCCCACGTGGCCCGTGTCGGCTCCGTCGCCGGGTTCACCGGCGCCGAGGTGATGGATAACGACGCCTTCTGGGGCGTGCCCTGCGACATCCTGATTCCCGCCGCGCTGGAACAGCAGATCACCGAAACCAACGCCGGCCGCATCCAGGCCAAGATGGTCATCGAAGGCGCCAACGGCCCGACCACGCCGCAGGCCGACGACATCCTGCACGACCGCGGCATCCTGGTCCTTCCCGACGTGATCGCCAACGCCGGCGGCGTGACCGTGAGCTACTTCGAGTGGGTGCAGGATTTCTCCAGCTTCTTCTGGAGCGAGGACGAGATCAACGAGCGCCTGGTGCGCATCATGAAGGGCGCCTTCGCTGCCGTCTGGCAAGTGGCGCAGGACAACAAGGTCAGCCTGCGCACCGCGACCTTCATCGTGGCCTGCAAGCGCATCCTGCATGCGCGCGACCTGCGCGGTCTGTATCCCTGAGAGCCTCAGATAAAAAGCCCCGCGACGCGGGGCTTTTTATTGAAGTGTCTCCTTGAGCGCTGGCAAGCCCGGCAAGGGCATCACCTCGATGCCCTCCTCGATCAGCTCCATCGCGACCTCGGGCGTGGTGCGGCCACGGATGTTGCGCTGCTCCATCTCGCCGTGGTGCATGGCGCGCGCCTCGTCGGCGAATCGCTCGCCCACATCTTCGGTGTGCTGCATCACTTCGCGCATGGCACGCAGCAGCCGGCCCTGCAGCTCCGACCCCGGGGCCGTGCGCCCGAGTTCAACCTGACCGTCGGCCGAGGCAGGACGTGCAGCCGCCTCTTCGCGCGTCCGCCCGAGGTTCAGGCGGGGTGCCGACAGCATCTTGCGCACCTGCGCATCGCCGCACAGGGGGCAACTCAGCAACCCCCGTTCGAGCTGCTGGTGGAAGTCTTCTTCGGAGGCAAACCAGCCCTCGAAGTCGTGCTGGTGCGCACACTGCAGGTTCAGGACCTTCATGGACGAAATTATCGTGCGACCCCGGGTGGCATGGCACCCGACCAGTCCAGTGACCATGCGCCCGACATCACGTTCTGCAACCAAAGGGCGCCCACCAGGGTCTTGCAGTCGATGATGCTGCCGTCGCGGCACCAGGCCTGCACTTCATCGGGTGTGGCGGCGAAGACGTCGAGGAACTCGCCTTCGTCCAGATGGCGTTCGCCCTGCACCAGACCACGTGCGAACCAGATGTCGATGATTTCGTCGGAATAGGCGATCGTCGGCGCGAGGCGACCGGCGAACGCCCACTCACGGGCGCGGTACCCGGTCTCTTCCCGAAGCTCGCGCTGGGCGCAGGCCAGACTGCCCTCGCCCGCATCGAGCTTGCCCGCCGGAAATTCGACGATGACGCTGCGCATCGGATGGCGGTACTGGCGCTCCATGATGAGCCTGCCGTCGTCGAGCAACCCGATCACCATCACGGCGCCGGGGTGCAGCACGTATTCGCGCGTCGCCTCACGACCGGACGGCAGGCGCACGGTGTCACGGACCACATGCAGGAAATGTCCACGCAGCAACTCGGCACGGGACACCGGCTCTTCACGCAGATGGGCGTCTGGGCTCATGCGGCAACGGAATCAGGCGTGCCGCTTGAAGAGGTAGCGGTAGACGAAGCCGGGAAACGCCAGCGTGAGGAACAGCGCGGCGGTGGTGGCGTAGAACTCCCAGCCTTGCGGGTAGATCTGGCCGTCGGCCTTTTCCAGTGCCAGCCCGAGAGCACCCACCAGGAAATAACAGACCACCAGCTCCAGCACGTGCAGCCCGAGGGATTTGGGCGCCGACCGGGGGATCACCCCCAGCCAGCGCTGGTTCAGGAATGGCAGGTTGGCGCCAACGATGGCCGCCACCAGCACCAGCCAGACCGAAACGGAGGCGTTCACGCGAACAGCGAAGCAACCGCCTTCGCGCACAGTGCCATCAGGCCACCAGGCACGATGCCCAGGATCAGCACCAGCGCACCGTTGACCGACAGCACGGAGCGGACGTCCATGCCGGCAGAAATGCTGGCCGTCTGCGTCGGCGCATCGAAATACATGACCTTGACCAGGCGCAGGTAGTAGAAGGCGCCGATCAGGGACATCACGACGGCAAACACCGCCAGACCGATGTACAGCGGCTGCGAGGAAGCCAGCAGGGCCTGCAGCACCGACAGTTTGGCGTAGAAGCCCACCAGAGGAGGCACACCGGCCAGGGAGAACATGCACACCGCCATCACACCGGCGTAGAACGGGCTGCGCTGGTTCAGGCCGGCCAGGTCGCTGATTTCTTCGGACTCGAAGCCATCGCGCGACAGCAGCAGGATCACGCCGAACGTGGCCAGGGTGGTCAGCACATAGGTCACGACATAGAACATCGCGGCGCCGTAGGCGTTGGCCATGTTGCCGGTGTCCAGACCCTTGGCCGTCGTCACGACGCCGGCCAGCAGGCCCAGCAGCATGAAGCCCATCTGGGAGATGGTGGAGAACGCCAGCATGCGCTTGAGGTTGGTCTGCGCAATGGCGGCCAGGTTACCGATCAGCAGCGAAGCCACCGACAGCACCGTCAGCATCTGCTGCCAGTCCACCGCCAGCGGCGCCATGCCTTCGACCAGCAGACGGATCACGATGGCAAAGGCTGCCAGCTTGGGCGCGCCACCGACCATCAGCGTGATGGCCGTCGGGGCACCGTGGTACACGTCGGGCACCCACATGTGGAAAGGAACCACACCGAGCTTGAATGCCAGACCGGACACCACGAACACCAGACCCAGCATCAGCACCTGCGAGGAACCCTTGAGCGTGGCAGGTCCACCCGCAATGGCCTTCATCACACCGGCCACGTCCAGCGAACCGGTGGCACCATAGACCAGCGACAGGCCGTACAGCAGGAAGCCGCTGGCCAGCGCGCCCAGCACGAAGTACTTCATGGCGGCCTCGATCGCCTTGCCGTCGTCGCGGCGCAGCGCCACCAGGGCGTAGCTCGACAGGGTGAGCAGCTCCAGGCCCAGGTAGATCACCAGGAAGTTGTGCCCGGCGATCATCACGAACATGCCCAGCAAAGCAAACAGTGACAGTGTGAACAGGTCGCCGGCACGCAGCATGTCCCGCGAGCTGGCGTAGTCACGACCGTAGACCAGCGTGACCATCATCGCCAGCGCGGCGAAGCACTTGAGCCACTGACCCATCGGGTCGCTCACGATCAGGCCGCCAAAACCCAGGATCGTCTGTCCGGTGGCGGCCGCACTGCCTTGCAGGTAGGCCACCACGGCCAGGGTCAGCAGGGTCAGCACGTAGGTCGCGTTGCGCTTGGGGGACTTGACCGTGAGGTCGACCAGCGCAATCACGCAGGCCATGGTCAGCAAAAGAAGTTCCGGGTAGGCCGCCACCCAGCTGAGTTGGTCAATCATGAGAAGACTCGCTTATTCGTTGGCTCGGCTAGGGATCAGTGCAGCTTGGACACGGCGACGTGGCGCAGCAGCTCGGCCACCGACGCGTCCATCACGTCGGTGAACGGCTTGGGATAGACGCCCATGACCAGCACGGCGATCGCCAGCAGCGCCATCACGAGGAATTCACGGCTGCCGATGTCGGTGAGTTCCTTGACGTGGTCGTTGGCGACCGCGCCCAGGTACACACGCTTGTACATCCACAGCGAGTAGGCGGCGCCAAAGATCAGGGCCGAGGCCGCTGCCATGCCGACCCAGAAGTTGGCCTTCACCGCTGCCAGGATGACCATCCATTCGCCGACGAAACCGGCCGTTCCCGGCAGGCCGCAGTTGGCCATGGTGAACAGCAGCGCGAACGCGGCGAAATTGGGCATGGTGTTGACCACGCCGCCATAGCTGGCGATCTCACGCGAATGCACGCGGTCGTACAGCACGCCGATCGAGAGGAACATCGCCGCCGACACGAAACCGTGGGCAATCATCTGCACGATGGCACCGGAGACGCCGAGGTCGCTGAACACGAAGAAACCGAGGGTCACGAAGCCCATGTGCGCCACCGACGAGTAGGCCACCAGCTTCTTCATGTCCTTCTGCACCATCGCCACCAGGCCGACGTAGACCACCGCGACCAGGGACAGGCCGATGATCAGCCAGGCCCACTGGTGCGAAGCGTCGGGCAGGATGGGCAGCGAGAAGCGCAGGAAACCGTAGGCACCGAGCTTGAGCATGATGGCCGCCAGCACGGCGGAACCGCCGGTGGGGGCTTCCACGTGCACATCGGGCAGCCAGGTGTGCACCGGCCACATCGGCACCTTCACCGCAAACGCAGCGAAGAAGGCGAAGAACAGCAGGGTCTGGGCCTGGCCGCCCAGCGGCAGCTTGTACCAGGTCGCCAGATCGAAACTGCCACCGGACTGGTTGTACAGATAGATCAGGGCCACCAGCATCAGCAGCGAGCCCATCAGCGTGTAGAGGAAGAACTTGAACGCCGCATAGATCTTGTTCGGACCGCCCCAGATGCCGATGATCAGGTACATCGGGATCAGGGTGGCTTCGAAGAAGACGTAGAACAGCATACCGTCCTGCGCGGAGAACACGCCGATCATCAGACCCGACAGGATCAGGAAGGCGCCCATGTACTGGTTCACGCGCTCGGTGATCACTTCCCAGCCGGCCAGCACCACGATCACCGTGATGAAGGCGGTCAGCAGGATCAGCCACAGGGAGATGCCATCCACACCCAGGTGGTAATTCACATGGAAGCGGTCGATCCAGACCGACTTTTCCACGAACTGCATCGCAGCCGTTCCCAGCTTGAAGCCGGTGTACAGAGGAACCGTCACCGCCAGCGAGATCAGCGATCCCACCAGGGCAATCCATCGCACCACACTGGCCTGGTCATCGCGACCCAGGGCCAGCAACACGACACCGAAGAGTACCGGCGTCCAGATCGCAAGGCTCAGCAAACCCATCTTCTTGTTCTCCTTATTTGGCGAGCCACACGAAATACGTCATGAACAGGAACACGCCCACGATCATGAGCAGTGCGTAGTGGTAGAGATAACCACTCTGGAAACCACGCACCACCGACGAGAAGCCGCCCACGAAACGCCAGCTGGCGTTGACCACACCGGTCTCGATCACGCCCTGGTCGCCACCCTTCCACAGACCGGTCCCCAGCGCGCGCGCGCCACGGGCCAACACGTTCTCGTTGAACCAGTCAAGGTAGTACTTGTTCTCCAGGACCGTGACGATCGGCTTGAGAGCACGGCCGATGGCGGCCGGCACGGCCGGATTGATCAGGTACATGTACCAGGCCACCACCGCACCCGACAGGGCCAGCCAGAACGGCGCGGTCGTGAATGCGTGCATCGCCATGGCCAGCGGGCCGTGGAATTCCTCGGCGAACTTCTCCATTGCCGGATGCAGTTCGGTGTTGATGGTGATGGCGTCGCGCAGGAAGTCACCCAGCAGCATCGGCTGGATGGTCATGAAGCCGATCACCACGGAGGGGATCGCCAGCAGCAGCAGCGGCACGGTCACCACCCAGGGGGACTCGTGGGGCTTGCCGTCGCCGTGATGACCATGGTCGTCGTGGTGATCGTCGTGACCGTGGTGGGCGTCCGGGTTCTGGTCGTAGCGCTCCTTGCCGTGGAACACGAGGAAGTACAGACGGAACGAATAGAACGAGGTCACGAACACGCCGGCCAGCACCGCGAAGTACGCGAAGTGGGCGCCAGGCAGGTTCGAGAAGTGGGCCGCCTCGATGATCGAATCCTTCGAGTAGAAGCCCGAGAACAGCGGCGTGCCGATCAGGGCCAGCGTGCCCAGCAGCGAGGTGATCCAGGTGATCGGCATGTACTTGCGCACGCCGCCCATCCAGCGGATGTCCTGGTTGTGGTGCATGCCCATGATCACGGAGCCGGCCGCGAGGAACAGCAGCGCCTTGAAGAAGGCGTGCGTCATCAGGTGGAACACCGCGACCGAATAGGCCGAAGCCCCGAGCGCCACGGTCATGTAACCCAGCTGCGACAGCGTCGAATAGGCCACCACACGCTTGATGTCGTTCTGGATGATGCCCAGGAAGCCCATGAACAGCGCCGTGATCGCACCGATCACCATCACGAAGTTCAGCGCAGTGGTCGACAGTTCGAACAGCGGGCTCATGCGCGTGACCATGAAGATGCCGGCCGTCACCATGGTGGCGGCGTGGATCAGCGCGGAGATCGGGGTGGGGCCTTCCATCGAGTCCGGCAGCCAGACGTGCAGCGGGAACTGGGCCGACTTGCCCATCGCGCCGATGAACAGGCAGATGCAGATCACGGTCACCAGCAGCCAGTCGGTGCCGGGGAAGCCCATCTTGGCCAGCTCGGGGGCCTTAGCGAAGACCTCGGCATAGTTCAGCGAACCGCCGTAGGCCACGATCAGGCCGATGCCCAGGATGAAACCGAAGTCACCAACCCGGTTCACCAGGAAAGCCTTCATGTTGGCGAAGATGGCCGTTGGCTTGTTGAACCAGAAACCGATCAGCAGGTAGGAGACCAGGCCCACGGCTTCCCAGCCGAAGAACAGTTGCAGCAGGTTGTTGCTCATCACCAGCATCAGCATGGAGAAGGTGAACAGCGAGATGTAGGCGAAGAAGCGGTTGTAGCCGGCGTCCTCTTCCATGTAGCCAATGGTGTAGAGGTGGACCATCAGCGAGACGAAGGTGACCACGCACATCATCATGGCGGTCAGGCCGTCGATCAGGAAGCCGATTTCCATCTTCAGACCACCAACCGTCATCCATTCGTAGATGGTCTGGTTGAAGCGGGCGCCGTCGACCGCGACGCTCTTGAGCGTCAGGGCGGAAATGACGAAGGCCACCAGCACACCCAGGATCGTCAGGGAATGCGAGGCCCGGCGACCGATCAGGTTGCCGCCGAACGTGGTGCCCAGAATGCCGGCGAGGGCCGAACCCACCAGCGGTGCCAGGGGCACGGCCAGCAAGGTCGTTGCGGAAAGGGAGGTGCTCATGGTGTGCTTGCCTGTCGTGTCCCGGGCGTCAACCCTTGAGGGTGTTGAGTTCTTCGGCGCTGATGGTGGACTTGCTGCGGAACAGCAGCACCAGGATGGCCAGGCCAATGGCCGACTCGGCGGCGGCCACGGTGAGGATGAAGAACACGAACACCTGACCGTTGAGGTCGTTCAGGTAGTGCGAGAAGGCCACGAAGTTCATGTTGACCGCCAGCAGCATCAGTTCGATGGCCATCAGCAGCACGATGATGTTCTTGCGGTTCAGGAAGATGCCGATCACGGACAACGCGAACATGATCGCGCCAACCGACAGGAAATGTCCCAGTGTGAGGCTCATGCCTTGCCCTCCTCGGCAGCGACTGCCTGTGCAGGCGCGGATGGTTTGGTGGCGGCCATCTTCACGACCACCAGGCGGTCGGCGGCACGCACGCGCACCTGCAGGCCCGGATCAATGGCCTTGCTGTCCTTGCGCTGGCGCAGCGTCAGCGCGATCGCGGCAAACATGGCCACCAGCAGGATCACGGCAGCGATTTCGACCGGGTACAGATACTTGGTGTACATCAGCTGGCCCAGCAGCTTGGTGTTCGACACGTTCGCGGCCTGGGCCTGCTCGGCCACCGGCGCCACCAGCTTCGGAAAACCGATCCACAGCACGGCGATCAGCTCGGCAGCCACCAGCGCGCCCAGCGAGGCGGCCAGCGGGAAGTTCTGCCAGAAGCCCCAGCGGTCACCGTCAAGCTTGATGTCCAGCATCATCACGACGAACAGGAACAGCACCATCACGGCGCCCAAGTACACCAGCACCAGGGTCAGGCCGAGGAATTCGGCCTTGAGCAGCAGCCACAGGCCGGAAGCCTGGGAAAACGCCAGCATCAGGTAAAGCACGGCGTGCACGGGATTGCGCGACGTGATGACGCGGTAGGCGGCAAACAGCATCACCGCCGAAAACAGGTAGAAGAAGCCGGTCTGGTAGTCCATGGTCTTGTCTTTCGCCGGGCTTGTTCAGCGGTACTTCGCGTCCGCGGCCTTGGCGGCGGCGATCTCGGGCTCGTAGCGGTCACCGACGGCCAGCAGCATTTCCTTGGTGAAGTACAGGTCACCGCGTTTTTCGCCGTGGTACTCCAGGATGTGCGTTTCGACGATGGCATCCACCGGGCAGGCCTCTTCGCAGAAACCGCAGAAGATGCACTTGGTCAGGTCGATGTCATAGCGCGTGGTGCGGCGTGTGCCGTCTTCGCGCTCGCCGGCCTCGATGGTGATCGCCATCGCGGGACACACGGCCTCACACAGCTTGCAAGCAATGCAGCGCTCTTCGCCATTTTCATAACGGCGCTGCGCGTGCAGACCACGGAAACGCGGCGACAGCGGGGTCTTTTCTTCCGGGAACTGGACCGTGACCTTGCGACGCAGGGCGTAGCGGCCGGTCAGGGCCATACCCTTGAAGAGTTCCACCAGCATGAAACTCTTGAAGAAGTCGCGCAGCGAGAAGGGAGCGACGGCGGTAGTGGACATATCTTTCTTTCGCCCGCTGTTATTTCCAGGGATTCCAGGGTGACTGAATCAGGGCGGCCACCACGAGCAGCCAGACCAGAGTCACGGGAATGAAAATCTTCCAGCCCAGACGCATGATCTGGTCGTAGCGGTAGCGCGGGAAGGTGGCGCGGATCCAGATGAAGCAGGAGATCACGAAGAAGGTCTTCGCGCCCAGCCAGATCCAGCCAGGGATGAACGACAGGAACCCGATCGGCGAACTCCAGCCACCCATGAACAGCAGCACGGCCAGGATCGACACGAGCCACATGCTGGCGTACTCGGCCAGGAAGAAGATGGCGAAGCCCATTCCCGAGTACTCGACCATGTGACCGGCCACGATTTCGGCTTCACCTTCGACCACGTCGAAGGGGTGGCGGTTGGTTTCAGCGACCCCGGAGATCAGGTAGACCAGGAACACCGGCGCCATCAGGATCCAGTTCCAGCCCATGAAGTCCAGGCCGATGCCCTTCCAGAACTCGGCCCAGCGACCGGTCGACTGCGCGATCACGATGTCACCGAGGTTCAGGCTGCCGGCAGCCATCACCACGATCAGGAAACAGAAGCCGATGGCAATTTCGTAGCTCACCATCTGTGCCGAAGCGCGCAGCGCGCCCAGGAAGGCGTACTTCGAGTTCGATGCCCAGCCGGCGATGATCACGCCATAGACCTCGATCGAGGTGATCGCCAGGATCACCAGCAGGCCGGCATTGATGTTGGCGATCACGGCTTCAGGGCCAAACGGCACGACCACCCAGGCCGCAAGCGCCGGCATGATGGCCATCACCGGCCCCAGGCGAAACAGGCCGTTGCTGGCCGCGGTCGGGCTGATCAGCTCCTTGGTCAGCAGCTTGACCGCGTCGGCGATCGGCTGCAGCAGCCCCTTGGGACCCACGCGGTTGGGACCCACGCGCACCTGCATGAAGCCCAGCAGCTTGCGCTCCCACAGCGTCATGTAGGCCACGGCGCCCATCAGCGGTGCCAGCACGGCCACGATCTTGATCAGGCCCCAGATGACAGGCCACGCGGCGGTGGTCCACCAGGCCGCGTTGATGAGGCCAAGGCCCCCGTTGTACATCGCGTCGATCATGCGCGGGCTCCTCGGGCATCGCTCGTGAGTTGCAGCGAGGTGGCACGGCGCACCAGGCCGTCCAGCTGGTAAATCGCTGCCACACAGGGGGAAGACTGTGCCGGCGACTGGTCGGCGGCGGCCGGTCCGACACTGGCATCGGCATTGTTCAGGCGAGCCGCATCCACAACCGCACCCGATGCCACGCCCGGCAGGGCTGCAGCCAGCACGGCCTGCGAGGTGTCGGCATCAAAGCCTGGCAGACCCAGCAGGTTGCCCAATACACGCAGCACCTTCCAGGCCGGGCGGGTATCGCCCAGCGGACGGACCACGGCGTGGAAGCTCTGCAGGCGGCCTTCGGCGTTGACGAACGAACCGGAGGTCTCGGTGAACGGAGCGATGGGCAGCAGCACGTCGCTGATGTCCAGGTTGGCCTTGAACGGACTGAGCGTGACCACCATGTCGGCGTTCTTCAGACCGTCGGCGCCAAAGGCGCTGTCGAACGCCGGCTCGGTATTGAGCAGCACGGCCGCCTTGATCTGGCCGCCCAGCATCTGTCCGGCATCAAGGCCACCCTGGCCCGGCAGGGCCCGCACCAGCTGGGCACCCACGGTGTTGGCGGCTTCGGTCAGGTAACCGACCGTGGCACCGGTCTGCTGGCCAATCCAGTTGGCCAGGGCCAGCAGGCTGGACGCCTTGGAATGATGTGCGGCAGCATTGCCCAGCAGGATGGCCTTCTGTTCGCCACCCAGCAGAGACTTGGCCACGGCGCGGGCCTCGTCGGTCGCATTGCCGGCAACGGGCGACTGGACACCGGTTTCGGCAGCCACAGCGGCAGCGATGCCTGCCAGCGCGCTGACCCAGACACTGCTGTCGGCCAGCACGACATTCTTCAGGGACATGGCCCAGTCCTGCTCCTGCGCGTTCAGGACATTGACCTGGGCACCCTTGCGGGCGGCCTGGCGGATGCGTTGCGCCAGCAGCGGGTGGTCCTTGCGCAGGTTCGACCCCACCACCAGCACGCGCTGAAGTTGCGACAGTTCGGCGATGGGACGGCCCAGCCAGCGCGCCTGGTTGGCCCAGGTCGCGTTGCCGAAATCGGCGTAACGCAGGCGGCTGTCGATGTTCTCGCTGCCCAGGCCACGGACCAAAGCCCCGGCCAGTGCCAGTTCCTCGACCGTGCTGTGCGGGCTGGCCAGCAGGCCGATCGCGCCGGCGCCATGGGCAGCCTTGACCTGTTGCAGGCCGTTGGCCACGTATTCCAGCGCGGTCTGCCAGTCGACCGTCTTCCATTCGCCGCCCTGCTTGAGCATGGGCTGGGTCAGGCGGTCTTCGCCGTTGAGCGCTTCGTACGAGAAACGGTCGCGGTCGGCGATCCAGCATTCGTTGACGGCATCGTTCTCCAGCGGCACGACGCGCATGACCTGGTGGTTCTTGACCTGAACAATCAGGTTGGCGCCGGTCGAATCGTGCGGGCTCACGCTCTTGCGGCGCGAGAGTTCCCAGGTGCGGGCGTGGTAACGGAACGGCTTGCTGGTCAGCGCGCCCACCGGGCAGACGTCGATCATGTTGCCCGACAGTTCGGAGTCCACCGACTGGCCGACAAAGGTTTCGATCTCGGCATGTTCACCGCGGTGCGACATGCCCAGCTCCATCACACCGGCAATTTCCTGGCCGAAGCGCACGCAGCGGGTGCAGTGGATACAGCGGCTCATCTCCTCCATGGAGATCAGCGGGCCCACATTCTTGTGGAACACCACGCGCTTTTCTTCCTGGTAGCGCGAGGCACCACCGCCGTAACCCACGGCCAGATCCTGCAGCTGGCACTCGCCACCCTGGTCGCAGATCGGGCAGTCCAGCGGGTGGTTGATCAGCAGGAATTCCATCACCGACTTCTGGGCCTTGATGGCCTTGTCGGACTTGGTGCGCACGATCATGCCCATGGTCACCGGCGTCGCGCAGGCGGGCATGGGTTTGGGGGCCTTCTCCACTTCCACCAGGCACATGCGGCAGCTGGCGGCAATGGAGAGCTTCTTGTGATAGCAGAAGTGCGGGATGTAGGTGCCCGCCTTCTCGGCCGCATGCATGACCATGCTGCCCGGTGGCACTTCGACCTTCTGGCCGTCGAGTTCGATTTCAACCATGGTTTCTCGTCTCGTGTTCAGGCGGCGGCGTCGGCCTTGATCATGGCCGCGAACTCGGGCCGGAAATGCTTGAGCATGGCGCGCACCGGCATCGCGGCGGCATCGCCCAGGGCGCAGATGGTGCGGCCCATGATGTTCTCGGCCACGTTGTCCAGCAGGTCCATGTCGGCCGGCTTGGCTTCGCCGCGCTCGATCTTGTCGACCAGACGCCAGAGCCAGCCCGTGCCTTCGCGGCAGGGTGTGCACTGACCGCAGGATTCGTGCATGTAGAAGTAGGACAGGCGCTTGAGCGACTCGACCATGCAGCGGGAATCGTCCATCACGATCACGGCACCAGAACCGAGCATGGAGCCGGCCTTGCTGATCGAGTCGTAGTCCATGGTGCAGTCCATGATGACCGACGCCGGCAGCACGGGCGAAGACGATCCGCCAGGAATCACGGCCTTGAGCGTGCGTCCCGTGCGGACACCGCCAGCGAGCTCCAGCAGCTTGGCAAACGGCGTGCCCATCGGCACTTCGTAGTTGCCCGGCAGGTTGACGTCACCGCTGACCGAGAAGATCTTGGTGCCACCGTTGTTGGGCTTGCCGCACTCAAGATAGGCCGCTCCGCCGTTGCGGATGATCCAGGGGACCGCCGCGAAGGTCTCGGTGTTGTTGATCGTGGTCGGCTTGCCATACAGACCGAAGCTGGCCGGGAACGGCGGCTTGAAGCGCGGCTGGCCCTTCTTGCCTTCCAGCGACTCGAGCAGCGCGGTTTCTTCGCCACAGATGTAGGCGCCGAAACCGTGGTGACCATGGAGCTGGAACGAATAGTTCGAGCCCATGATGTTGTTGCCGAGGTACCCAGCGGCGCGGGCTTCTTCCAGGGCCGCTTCGAAGCGTTCGTACACCTCGAAGATCTCGCCGTGGATGTAGTTGTAGCCGACGTTGATGCCCATGGCGTACGCCGCGATCGCCATGCCTTCGATGACGATGTGCGGGTTGAACATCAGGATGTCGCGGTCCTTGCAGGTACCCGGCTCGCCTTCGTCGGAGTTGCAGACGAGGTACTTCTGGCCCGGGAACTGACGGGGCATGAAGCTCCACTTCAGACCGGACGGGAAGCCGGCACCGCCGCGGCCGCGCAGCGCGGAGTCCTTGACGGTGGCAATCACCTGGTCCTGGGTCATGCCCACGAACCCCGTCTCGGGATTGGGAGCCGAGCCGTCCATGCCCAGCACCTTGCGCAGGGCCTGGTAACCACCACGGGCTTCGTAGTCCTTGAGCGACCAGTTGCTGCCGTTCAGATCCTTGTAGATCTGGGGTTCGATGTGGCGACCGTGGAAGCAGGTCTGCACGCCGGTGGCGGCAAACTGCGACAACACTTGCTGGGCGTTCATTGTTTGCCCTCCGAGGCCTTCAGGCCGTCGATCAGCTGGTCCAGCTTCTCGTTGCTCATGAAGCTGCACATGTGGCGGTCGTTGACCAGCATCACCGGCGAGTCGGCGCAGGCGCCCAGGCACTCGCTCTGCTGCAGCGTGAACAGGCCGTCGGCCGTGGTCTCGCCCATGGCGATGCCCAGCTTCTTCTCCAGGTGGTGCAGCGCCGTGTAGCCGTCGCGCAGCTGGCACGGCAGGTTGGTGCAGACGTTGAGCTTGAACTTGCCCACCGGCCGCTGGTTGTACATGTTGTAGAAGGTCGTCACTTCGTGAACAGCCATCACCGGCATGCCCAGGTAGTTGGCGATCGCCTGTTCGGCTTCGACGCTGACGTACCCGTTTTCCTGCTGCACGATCGACAGGCAGGCCATCACGGCCGACTGCGCCTGCTCGGCGGGGTACTTGGCGACTTCACGGGCGAAGCGGGCCTTGGTGGACTCGGACAGCTCCATGGCGGTCACGGGACCGCTGTGTGCGGGGGTCGAGATCATCGGTCAATCTCTCCAAAAACGATGTCCATCGTGCCGATGATGGCGACCGCGTCGGCCAGCATGTGACCCTTGGCCATTTCATCCAGCGTGGACAGGTGCGTGAAACCGGGTGCGCGGATCTTCAGGCGGTACGGCTTGTTGGCGCCATCGCTCACCAGGTAGATGCCGAACTCACCCTTGGGGTGCTCGACGGCGGCATAGGCCTCGCCTTCGGGCACGTGGAAACCTTCGGTGAAGAGCTTGAAATGGTGAATCAGCTCTTCCATGCTCGACTTCATCGCTTCGCGCGACGGCGGCGCCACCTTGTGGTTGTCGGTGATGACCGGGCCGGGGTTGGCGCGCAGCCAGTCCACGCACTGCTTGATGATGCGGTTGGACTGCTTGAGCTCTTCCATGCGGACGAGATAACGGTCGTAGGTGTCGCCCGTCTTGCCGACCGGGACATCGAAATCGACGCGGTCATACACGTCATAGGGCTGCTTCTTGCGCAGGTCCCAGGCAATGCCGGAGCCACGCAGCATCGGGCCGGTCATGCCCAGGTTGAGCGCACGCTCGGGCGTGACCACGCCAATGCCAACGGTGCGCTGCTTCCAGATGCGGTTGTCGGTCAGCAGTGTGTGGTACTCGGCCAGATAGGTCGGGAAGCGCTGGGTGAAGTCGTCAATGAAGTCCAGCAGCGAACCCTGGCGGTTCGTGTTCATCTCCGCCATCGCCTTGGCGTTGCGGATCTTGCTGTGCTTGTACTGCGGCATGGTGTCCGGCAGGTCGCGGTAGACGCCACCCGGACGGAAGTAGGCCGCGTGCATGCGCGCGCCCGACACCGCCTCGTACATGTCGAACAGGTCTTCGCGCTCGCGGAACGCGTAGATCAGGATGGTGGAACTGCCGCAGTCGTTGCCGTGCGAGCCCAGCCACATCAGGTGGTTGAGCATGCGGGTGATCTCGCTGAACATCACGCGGATGTACTGGGCGCGGATCGGCACATCAATGCCAAGCAGCTTTTCAATGGCCAGGCAATAGGCGTGCTCGTTGCACATCATCGAGACGTAGTCCAGTCGGTCCATGTAGGGCAGCGACTGGATGAAGGTCTTGTGCTCGGCCAGCTTTTCGGTGGCACGGTGCAGCAGGCCGATGTGCGGGTCGGCGCGTTGCACGACTTCGCCGTCGAGCTCCAGCACCAAGCGCAGCACACCGTGCGCGGCCGGGTGCTGCGGACCGAAGTTCAGGGTGTAGTTCTTGATTTCAGCCATGATCAGTGCAGTCCGCCGTAGTTGTCTTCACGGATCACGCGCGGCGTGATTTCGCGCGGCTCGATCGTCACCGGCTCGTAAACCACGCGCTGACGCTCGGCGTCGTAGCGCATCTCGACGTGCCCGGACAGCGGGAAGTCCTTGCGGAAAGGGTGACCGATGAAGCCGTAGTCGGTCAGGATGCGGCGCAGGTCGTTGTGACCTTCGAACACGATGCCGTACAGGTCGAAGGCCTCGCGCTCATACCAGTTGGCCGACGACCACAGCTCCGAAACCGAAGCGACCACAGGGAAGTCGTCCTGCGGCGCGAACACGCGCACGCGCACCCGCTGGTTCAGGCTGACCGACAGCAGGTGGACCACCACGCCGAAGCGGGCACCTTCCCAGCGACCATCGCCGTAGGTGGAATAGTCGAGACCGCAGAGGTCGATCAACTGCTCGAAACGCGCCTCGGGGGCGTCGCGCAACGTCTGCATCACGCCGGCATACTGCGCGGCATCGACCGTGACCGTGACTTCGTCGCGCACCACCTGGATCGACTTCACGCGATCACCAAGAAGCGCAGACAGCGCCTCCTTGATCTCCTCGGGGCGCAGGGCAAAAGCTTGGGCGGTATCGCTCATGGGATCGGCTTTCTCGGACTGTGGCCTGGCGTCAGGCGCGTGCGATCGTGTTGGTGCGGCGGATCTTCTGCTGCAGCTGGATGATCCCGTACAGCAACGCCTCGGCCGTCGGCGGGCAGCCCGGCACATACACGTCCACTGGCACGATGCGATCGCAACCGCGCACCACGGAATAGCTGTAGTGGTAGTAGCCACCGCCATTGGCGCATGAGCCCATCGACAGCACCCAGCGCGGCTCGGCCATCTGGTCGTACACCTTGCGCAGGGCCGGCGCCATCTTGTTGCACAGCGTGCCGGCCACGATCATCAGATCGGACTGGCGCGGACTGGCGCGAAACACCTCGGCACCGAAACGGGAGATGTCGTAGCGCGCCGTGGCGGCATGCATCATTTCCACGGCGCAACAGGCCAGACCGAAGGTCATGGGCCAGAGCGAACCGGTCTTGGCCCAGTTCACCACCGAGTCGTAGCTCGTGGTGATGAAACCTTCCTTGAGGACGCCTTCAATCATGTGTGCTCCAGAGCGCCTGTCGGCGCATCATTCCCAGTCCAGGGCGCCAATCTTCCATGCGTAGATGAACCCGACCAGCAGATCGATCAGGAACACGACGCCCGTCCAAAAACCGGACGAACCAATGTCGGTCAGCGCAACGGCCCAAGGAACCAGAAACGCGATTTCAAGGTCGAAAAGAATGAAGAGGATGGCCACCAGGTAGTAGCGGACATCGAACTTCATGCGCGCGTCTTCGAAAGCTTCGAAGCCGCATTCGTAGGGGGAGTTCTTCGCGGCATCCGGGCGGTTGGGGCCAAGGATGTAGCCGAGGGCCTGGGGGATCACGCCAACGGCCAGACCGACCAGAATGAACAAGAGCACGGGGAGATATTGTTCGAGACTCATCGTGGGTCGGTTCCATGCGCACGGCTTTGGCGCCGTGCCTGCCTGTATTTGGTGCCGACGGCGAGACTCGAACTCGCACAGCTTTCGCCACTACCCCCTCAAGATAGCGTGTCTACCAATTTCACCACGTCGGCTGGGTCTGCGTTGTCTGGCTCACGAGGGCTGGTGTGAGCGTTCTCGACAACCCATAGAGTTTACCCTGAAACCCCTCGGGTTTTGGAGTCACCGGAGGCTTTTTCAGAGGCGCAGCGGTGATGGCACCACAGCCATCACGCCGCGAAAGCCGGCTGTCAGCCGACTTACTTACCAGGGATCTGCGCGGCGCCCGTGGCAGGGGCCGCAGGGGTCCCGGCCGGCGCAGCGGGAACGGTACCGGCTGCCGCAGGAGCCGTGCCGGCCGGAGCTGCGGGCACCGCAGACTCCAGCACGCTGCCCGACTTGGCGGCCGTCGGCACGCTGTGACCGAAGTACGCCAGCCCCAGGGTGCAGGCGAGGAACACGCCCGCCAGGATCGACGTCATCCGCGACAGGAAGTTGGCACCACCGGTGGCGCCGAACAGGCTGGCGGAACCGGCACCACCACCGAAGGCCGCACCCGCATCGGCTCCCTTGCCGTGCTGCATCAGGATCAGGCCGATCATGCCAATGGCGGCAAGGATCTGGACAGCCTGGAGGATGGTCATCAAAACGTTCATGTCTGCTCCGAAAATTCGAGAAAGCGCGAGATCAGCCAGCGGCGGCAACGATCTGCAGGAAGTCGGCGGCCTTGAGGGACGCCCCCCCGATCAGGCCACCATCAATGTCGGGCTGCGCCAGCAGGCTGGCGGCATTGGCGGCGTTCATGCTGCCGCCGTAAAGGATGTGCACCCGCTTGGAGTTCGTGGTGGCAGCAGCCAGTTGCGCGCGCAGCACGGCGTGCACGGCCTGCGCCATTTCGGGCGTGGCGGTCTTGCCGGTGCCGATGGCCCACACGGGTTCGTAGGCCACCACCAGTTCGGTGATGCAGTGCCCCACGGCGTGGATCACGGCGGCGAGCTGGCGCTTGACCACCGCCTCGGTTTCACCTGCCTCGCGCTGCGCCAGCGTCTCGCCGACACACACGATCGGGGTCACGCCGGCGGACAGCGCGCGCTGGGTCTTGGCGGCCACCAACTCGTCGGTTTCACCGTGGTACTGGCGGCGTTCGCTGTGGCCGACGATGGCGTAACGGCAACCGAAATCCTTGAGCATCGCGACGCTCACCTCGCCGGTGTAAGCGCCCTGCTCGTGCGCCGACACATCCTGCGCACCCCAGGCGATCGGAGTGCCTTGCAGCAAACCCTGCAGCTGGGTGAGGTATGGCGCGGGTGCGCACAGCGCCACGTCCGCCGCCGGCTGGCCGATGCCGGCCAGCATGGCTTTGACCAGCGACTCGTTGGCGGCCAGTCCGCCGTTCATCTTCCAGTTGCCTGCGATCAGTTTTCTGCTCATCAAAGTCTCCGGGAGTTCCTGGTTCAGGCCCAGGTCAGCACGATCTTGCCGATGTGCTGGTTGGTTTCCATCAGCGCATGGGCCTCGGCCGCGCGCGATGCCTCGAAGGTGCTGTGGATCACGGGCCTGACACGGCCCTGCTCCAGCAGCGGCCAGACCTTGTCGCGCAACGCCTGCGCGATGGCGGCCTTGAAGGCCACCGGACGCGGACGCAGCGTGGATCCGGTGATCACCAGGCGGCGGCGCAGCACCAGGCCAGCGTTGAAGCCGGCCTTGACACCGCCCTGCACCGCGATGATGACCAGACGGCCATCTTCGGCCAGGCACTCGACCTCGCGCGCCACGTAGTCGCCCGCGACCATGTCCAGAACCACATTCACGCCCTGCCCGTCCGTCAGCGCCTTCGCCACGGCAGCAAAGTCCTGCGTGCGGTAGTTGATGGCGTGGTCGGCCCCGAGGCTCAGACAGGCGGCGCACTTGTCGTCGCTGCCCGCCGTGGCGATCACGGTCGCACCGAAGGCCTTGGCCAGCTGGATGGCCGTGACGCCAATGCCGCTCGTGCCGCCCTGCACCAGCAGGGTTTCGCCTGGCTGCAGGTGCCCGCGGTCGAACACGTTGCTCCAGACGGTGAAAAAGGTCTCGGGCAAGGCCGCAGCCTGCACATCGTCCAACCCAGCCGGCACCGGCAGGCACTGCCCCACAGGCGCCACGCAGAGCTCGGCATAACCGCCACCAGCCACCAGCGCACAGACACGGTCTCCGACCTTCAGGCCCTCGGCAGCGATCGCAGCCACATCGCCCGACTCGATGACACCCGCGACTTCGAGGCCCGGCAGATCCGATGCGCCTGGCGGCGGCGGATAGGCACCGCTGCGCTGAAGCACGTCCGGCCGGTTCACACCAGAGGCACGCACGCGGATCAGCACCTCGCCAGCGCCCGCGACCGGCGCCGGACGTTGCGTCAGGCGCAGGACCTCGGGCGCACCGAAGCTGCTGATTTCGACCGCTTGCATGCCTTGGGCCCCTGCGGCTTACTGCTGCTGTTGCTGGGCCTGCTCGCCACCGCCGTTGCGGTCCAGCAGGGCCTTCATGGACAGCTTGACGCGACCCTTTTCATCGGTCTCCAGGACCTTGACCTTCACGATCTGGCCTTCCTTGAGGTAGTCCGTGACCTTCTCGACGCGCTCATGGGCGATCTGGCTGATGTGCAGCAGACCGTCCTTGCCGGGCAGCAGGTTGACCAGGGCACCGAAGTCCAGGATCTTGGTGATCGGGCCTTCGTAGACCTTGCCCACTTCCACTTCGGCCGTGATCTCGGCGATGCGGCGCTTGGCCTCGTCGGCCTTGGCGCCGTCGGTGGCGGCGATGGTGATGGTGCCGTCTTCCTCGATGTTGATCTGGCAACCGGTCTCTTCGGTCAGCGCGCGGATCACGGCGCCGCCCTTGCCGATCACGTCACGGATCTTCTCGGGGTTGATCTTCATTGTGTACAGCTTGGGCGCGAAGCTGCTGATTTCCGTCTTGGCCTCGCCCATGGCGTCCTGCATCTTGCCCAGGATGTGCATGCGCGCTTCCTTGGCCTGGGCCAGGGCGACCTGCATGATTTCCTTGGTGATGCCCTGGATCTTGATGTCCATCTGCAGGGCGGTCACGCCGTTGGTGGTACCGGCCACCTTGAAGTCCATGTCGCCCAGGTGATCTTCGTCGCCCAGGATGTCGGTCAGCACGGCGAAACGGTTGCCATCCTTGATCAGGCCCATGGCAATGCCGGCCACGTGCGCCTTCATCGGCACGCCGGCGTCCATCAGCGCCAGGCAGCCGCCGCAGACGGAAGCCATGGACGAGGAGCCGTTGGATTCGGTGATTTCCGACACCACGCGGATGGTGTAGGGGAAGTCTTCCTTGCTCGGCAGCGCGGCGATCAGTGCGCGCTTGGCCAGGCGGCCGTGGCCGATTTCGCGGCGCTTGGGGCTGCCCACGCGACCCGTCTCGCCGGTGGCGAACGGAGGCATGTTGTAGTGCAGCATGAAACGGTCTTCGAAGTCGCCGGACAGGGCGTCGATGCGCTGCGCGTCGCGGTCGGTGCCCAGCGTGGCGATCACCAGGGCCTGGGTTTCACCGCGGGTGAACAGGGCCGAGCCGTGGGTACGGGGCAGCACGCTGTTGCGGATTTCGATGGCGCGCACGGTGCGGGTGTCGCGACCGTCGATGCGGGGCTCGCCGGCCAGGATCTGGCCGCGCACGATGCCGGCTTCGATGTTGAACAGCAGGCCTTCGACGGCCACGCCGTCGAATTCCACGCCGTCGGCCTTCAGGCCATCCATCACGGCGGCATAGGCTTCGCGGCAGGCCTGGGTGCGGGCCTGCTTGTTGCGGATCTGGTAGGCGGCTTCGAGCTTGGCTTTGCCCAGGGCTTCGACCTTGGCGATCAGCGGCTCGTCCTTGGCAGGAGCCTGCCAGGTCCACTCGGGCTTACCGGCGTCGCGCACCAGCTCGTTGATGGCGGCGATGGCGATGTTGCCCTGGTCATGGCCGAACACCACGGCGCCCAGCATGATTTCTTCGGACAGCTGCTCGGCTTCGGACTCGACCATCAGCACGGCGGCCTGGGTGCCTGCCACCACCAGGTCCATCGAGGAGTTCTTGCGCTCGGTCTGGCCGGGGTTCAGCACGTATTGGCCATTGACGTAGCCCACGCGGGCGGCACCGATCGGGCCGTTGAACGGGATGCCGGAAATCGACAGAGCGGCCGAGGTCGCGATCATGGCGGCGATGTCGGCGTCGACTTCGGGGTTCAGCGACACGGTGTGGATGACCACCTGGACTTCGTTGAAGAAGCCGTCCGGGAACAGCGGGCGGATCGGACGGTCGATCAGGCGGCTGGTCAGGGTTTCGAATTCGCTGGGGCGGCCTTCGCGCTTGAAGAAGCTGCCGGGGATCTTGCCGGCGGCGTAGGACTTCTCGAGGTAGTCGACGGTCAGGGGAAAGAAGTCCTGACCGGCCTTGGCGTCCTTCTTGGCGACGACGGTGGCGAGCACCACGGTGCCTTCCATGTCGAGCAGCACGGCGCCGCTGGCCTGGCGGGCGATTTCGCCGGTTTCCATGCGGACCGTGTGCTGGCCCCACTGGAAGGTCTTGGTGACTTTGTTGAACATGGTCATGTGTCTCTCCTGTTGATTGGGCGTCTTTGGCGCCGCCCGCAGCCCGGAGTCAGAAACCTGCAGAACACGATGCCATTCCAGCGGGTCTGCGGTGGCGCAAACCCCTTGGAATGACACAGCTTCGCTCGGCTCGTCCCTGTCTACCGAAAAATCAAAGTGAAAAACGCCCGAGCCGGCAAACCAACTCAGGCGTTTTGCGTGTCACAGCAAGCTCAAGATTACTTGCGCAGACCCAGCTTGGCGATCAGTGCGACGTAACGGTCGGCGTCCCTGGACTTGAGGTAGTCCAGCAGCTTGCGACGGCGGCTGACCATGCGCAGCAGGCCGCGGCGGCCATGGTGGTCCTTGGCGTGCAGCTTGAAGTGGGGGGTCAGTTCGTTGATGCGTGCGGTCAGGATGGCGACCTGCACTTCGGGGCTACCGGTGTCGTTGACAGCGCGGGCGTTGTCGGCCACCACAGCGGCCTTGACGGTTTTTTCGATCATGATGATTCCAGTCGGTGACGTGCGTCCCGTCGCAGCCTGACCATTCCACCGAGTGTGGGGGCCGCCGCAGCGGGCGTGAATTGCCATCCAGAACGGACGGCAACCGCAAATTATAGCCCAGGCTGGTTGCCGAGCCAACCGCGCAGCCGCTCCACGCCCAGCTCCAGCCGGTGCAGATCGCGGCTGGCGAAACACCAGCGCAGCCAGCCCGCGGCCTCCGGGCCGAAGGCGCTGCCGGGCGCCAGGCCCAGCCCGGCTTCACGCACCAGCCGTTTGGCGGTGTCCAGGCAATCGTCCTGTCCCACCAGCCGAAAAAAGGCGTACATGCCGCCGTTCGGATTGGCCAGCGTCACCCCCGGCACCGCCTGCAACAGCGGAACGAGGGTGTCGCGGCAGGCCTGCAGGTGCCTGACCAGCGCCGGCGTGACCTCTTCCCCGCGCTGCAGCGCCACGGTGGCGGCCCGCTGCACGAACACCGGGGCGCAGGAGGTGTTGAACTCGATCAGCTTGCCCACCGCGTGGGTCAGTGCGGGCGGCAGCACCAGCCAGCCCAGGCGCCAGCCCGTCATCAGAAAGCTCTTGGAGAAGCTGTGGGCGACGATCAGCCGGTCGTCCGGCGCCGCCACGTCCAGGAAGCTCGGCGCCGCGCCGTTGGTCGAATCGCCCGCGTAATACAGGCGCTCGTAGACCTCGTCGGCCAGGATCCAGGTGCCGGTGCGGCGGCAGTGGTCGAGGATGGCCTGCTGCTCATCCCGGCGGAGCGTCCAGCCCGTGGGGTTGTTGGGGGCGTTGACGATCAGCAGCTTGGTGGCCGGCGTCACCGCCGCCAGCAGCGCCGGCAGGTCCAGCACCCAGGCGCCCGTGGCCGCCACCTGCAGTTGCACCGTCCGCACCCGGGCACCCAGGATCTGCGGCTGCGCGACCAGGTTGGGCCAGGCCGGGGTGACCACCACCACGTCGTCGCCGGCCTCGACCAACGTCTGCGAGGCCAGCATCAGGCCGTTCACACCGCCCGAGGTGACGGCGATGCGGTCGAACCAGTGGTCGGTCGGCTGCTGCGGATGCAGGCCATGGGTGTAACCGGCGATGGCGTGGCGCAGCTCGGGCAGGCCCAGGTTGTGGGCGTAGAAGGTTTCGCCCGCATTCAGCGAAGCGATCGCCGCCTCGCGGATGAACTCGGGCGTGACCTCATCGCTCTCGCCGAACCAGAACCGCAGCACGTCCTTGCGGCCCATGCCCGCATTCGCCACTTCGCGGATGCGCGACTCTTCCAGACTTTCCACCACCGGCCGCATGAACGCTCCTATGAATCAGGGACGCTGCATCGTACAGGTGTGCGGCTGCTCGGCCTGCTTCGGGGTCAGCTGACGGATCACGCGGAAGCCGTAGCCGGAGCCTTCAACGTCGAACTTCGTGCCGGGCGCGCCCTGCCGGTCCATCACCGCCACCGCCAGCGGCTGCTGGAACTGGTGGTCACCGGCGCGCATCTGGGCCGTCTGGCCCGCCAGCGTGACCTGCACCTTCTCCAGCTGGGCCGCGATGTCGGCAGCCCTGGTGGAGCCGGCCTTCTCGATCGCCTGCGCCAGCGACTCGACCATCAGCTGCATGCGCATGTGCACATAGTCGTCGGCCGGGTTGGGGAAACGCTGGCGGAACGACTGGTAGAACGCTTCGGAGGCCTTGCCGGGCACGTTGGGGAACCAGTCCGCCACGGCGATCACCTTGCCGATGCCGGCGTCGCCGATGGCCGCCGGTGCGCCCAGCGCGTTGCCGTAGAAGGTGTAGAAGCTGCCCTCGAAGCCGGCCTCGCGCGCGGCCTTGACCAGCAGCGTCAGGTCGTTGCCCCAGTTGCCGGTCAGCACGGCCTGCGCGCCACTGGCCTTGATCTTGGCGGCGTAGGGCGCGAAGTCCTTGACGCGCGCCATCGGGTGCAGTTCGTCACCGACGATCTTCACGTAGGGCCGCTGGGCAGCGAGCTGCTGGCGGGCCTCGGCCAGCACGGTCTGCCCGAACGAGTAGTCCTGACCGATCAGGTAGATGCTCTTGAGCGCCTTGTCTTCCTTGACGACGCTCATCAGCGCGCTCATGCGCATGTCGGCATGGGCGTCGAAACGGAAGTGCCAGTAGCTGCACTTCTCGTTGGTCAGCACCGGGTCGACCGCCGAGTAGTTGAGAAACAGCACCTGACGCTGTGGCTCGCGCTCGTTGTGCTTGCCGATCGCGTCGATCAGTCCGGCGGCGGCGGCCGACGAATTGCCCTGGGTCACGATGGCGATGTCCTTGTCGACCGCGGCGCGCAGCGCCGACAGCGCCTCTTCGGTCTGGCCCTTGCTGTCGAAGCGCACGATTTCCAGCGGGCGGTTGCCGCCGGGCAGCTTGACGCCGCCACGCGCGTTGACGCGTTCGGTGGCCCAGACCAGGTTGCGCCAGACCGCTTCGCCGGTGTTGGCGAACGGGCCGGAGAGGCCTTCGATCATGCCGATGCGGATCGGCGCGGCGGTCTGCGCGGACACACACAAGGGGAAAGACACGGCCGCAGCCACCAGCAGACCAGCGGCGCGGGAAACAAGAGAACGTCGGTTCATCGGATCTTCACAATGGCGGTGACCCCAGGCCACCGGGTGGAGAAAGTGCATGATGTGTCACGCACGCGACAGGGTTGCGGAGTGTACTTGCCGGCTCTTGCGCGGCCCAGGACCCGATTTTTCCCGTACCGCCAGTGCGGCGGGTGCCAACAACCACATCAATGCTGCCATCTTGGCGCCGCAACCCGCCCGCACCTGCTCGTAGAACAGGCTGTGCGGCAGCTCGTCGGTGTCGGGATGCAGCTCCCAGGAACGCGGCCCCGGATGCAGCACCAGCAGCTGCGGATTGCAGCGCCGCACCAGCGCCTTGGTCACCGTGCGCGACGGATCGGGCGGCGCCGGCCCACGTTCGCGATCGGGCATGCGGTAAGGCATCACCTCGATCGCGTCGCTGTGCGCCAGCAGGTCTTCCAGCCGGTCGACGAACTCGAACCGCACCCCGCACGTCCGCAGCAGTTCGGCCAGGTCCGGCGGCAAGGCCTCCACATCGGGCGCATACGCCAGGCAGCGGCGCAGCCCGAGCCGCACACACAGCTTGAGCAGGCTGCGCACCACCCGCGCGCCGAGATCGCCGACCAGGCCCAGCGTCAGATCGGCCCACTCGGGGCGGCGCGAAGCGATGCACCAGGCATCGGTCAGTGCCTGCACGGGATGTTCGTGGTGACCGTCGCCGGCGTTGACCAGGGGCACGTCCAGCCAGGCCACCTCTTCGATGTCGCGCAGGTCGACCGGGCTGCGCAACACCAGGGCGTCGGCCATCTGCGCCAGCACCTGCAGGCTGTCGGACATGCTCTCGCCATACGGCGGCACCGCCCGCGTCTCGCCCAGCCCGGAAAAGCCGGTCACCGTGCCGCCGAGCAGACCCACGGCGCGCTGGAACCCGACCCGCGTGCGCGTGCTCGGCTGGAAGAAGGCCAGGCACACCTGCTTGCCGTCCAGCGCCTTCGGAAAAGCCTGCCCTGCGCGGTAGCGCCAGATGGTGTCGAAGACCGCTGCGATGTCGGCCGGGGCCAGGTCGTCGATGCTGCGCAGATGTTTCATGGTCGCCGCTCCCTCCAGGGCAACCATTCTGTTCAGCAGGCAGCGCATCGCCGGTGCAACACCCGGCAAGCTCTGCAAGCACCCGTCACCGGCGCCGCCGAGGTTCAGGCGAGTTCGGCCAGGGGCCAGCGCGGCTTCACGTCGAAGTGGTAGTCGCCGCCGGCCGCCGCGAGGTCGACCAGTCCGGCCTGCACCCGCAGCCCGGCGGCCAGTGCGATCATGGCGCCGTTGTCGGTGCACAGGTGCAGCTCGGGGTAGTGCACGCGCAGTTGCCGCTGGGCGCAGGCGGCGTTGAGCTGTTCGCGCAGGCGCGCATTGGCGCCCACACCACCAGCCACCACCAGGCGCTTCAACCCCGTGTCGGCAATCGCGGCCAGCGACTTCTTCACCAGCACGTCGACGATCGCCGCCTGCACGCTGGCGGCCACATCGGCTTTCTGTTGCAGGGTCAGCGGATCGGCCAGGAGCATGGTGGCCGGACCGTCCGGGTGTGCCTTCGCCAGACGCTTGACCTGGGTCAGCACCGCCGTCTTGAGGCCGGCGAAGGAAAAATCCAGATCACCGCTGTGCAGCAGCGGGCGCGGGAACTTGTACGCGGCCGGATCGCCCTGCTGCGCCAGCTTCGACAGCGCCGGCCCGCCCGGATAGCCCAGGCCCAGCAGCTTGGCCGACTTGTCGAAGGCCTCGCCCGCGGCATCGTCGATGGTTTCGCCCAGCAGTGCGTAGCGCCCCACCCCGTCGACCCGCATCAGCTGCGTGTGGCCACCCGAGACCAGCAGGGCCACGAACGGAAACTCCGGCGGATCGGCGCTCAGGAACGGCGAGAGCAGGTGTCCTTCGAGGTGGTGCACGCCGATCACCGGCTTGCCCAACGCCATGCCCAGCGCACAGGCCACGCCCGAACCCACCAGCAGCGCACCCGCCAGGCCTGGCCCGCGCGTGTGCGCGATCGCGTCCACCGCCGACAGCGCCACGCCGGCCTGCGCCATGACCTCATCGGTCAGCGGCAGCACGCGGCGGATGTGGTCGCGGCTGGCCAGCTCGGGCACCACGCCGCCGTAGGCCTGGTGCATCTCGATCTGGCTGTGCAGCGCGTGGCCGAGCAGGCGCGGCGTGGCCGTGCCGCTGGCATCCACCAGCGCCACACCGGTTTCGTCGCAAGAGGATTCGAATCCGAGAATCAACATGGGCGGCGAGTGTACGGGGAGGCTCAGCGCAGGGGGTAACGGGTGAGCCGCTGAGGTTCCGGTATCCGGATCTCGCGCTTGTCGACCTCGATCAGGCCCTTGTCTTCGAGCTCGCGCAGCACCTTGGAGAAGTACTCGGGCGTCATCGACAGGCGCGAAGCGATCGAGGCCTTGCTGACGGGCAGCAGCACACTGGCCGCCGCCTCGCCGCCGTCGTCGGGCAGGTCGCGCATCAGGTAACCGATCACGCGTTCGACGCCGCTGTGCAGCGAATAGGCCTGCACGTCGTTCACCAGACCGTGCAACCGGCGCGAGAGGCCGGCGAGCATGCGCATGCTGAACTGCGGGTCGTTCAGGATTTCCCGCGTCACGGCCTCGCGCGAGACGCTGAGCATCAGCGTGTCGGTCAGTGCCTGCGCGTTGATGATGTAGGGCCGCTGCATGAACATCAGCGCTTCGGCAAAGGTGTTGCCTGGCCCGACCAGTTCGATGATCTTTTCCTGCCCGGCCGGCGAGATCGCAAACAGCTTGACCTGCCCGGACACCGTCACGTGGAACTCCTCGCAGGGTTCACCGATGCGGAACAGGTCTTCGCCCCGCGCGAACTGGCGCAGGCGGCTGCCTTCCGCCAGGCGTTGCAGTTCTTCCGCCCGCATCTCCTGGAACAGCGGCAGCATCGAGAGGTAGCGTGGCAGGTCGAAGCGGGACAGGTCCATGGGAATGAGCAGGCAGTTCGGCAGGGCTGCCAACTGTAGCCGCGAACCGGCCACCGTCCTAGGTGCAGCCCTCAGGCCGCGCGTGCCATGAAACGCTGGTGCACCGCCGACAGCTTGTTGACCAGATCCTGCGGCCGGTGCACCAGGGCATAGCCCTGCTGGCCGAACAGCATGGGCAGGTAGTCGTGCGCGGTCTCGTCGATGGTGATGCAGAACGGCAGCAGGCCGGCGGCGCGCGCGGCCTGCACCGCGTGGCGCGTGTCTTCCAGGCCGTAGCGGCCCTCGTACACATCCAGGTCGTTGGGCTTGCCGTCGGTCAGCAGCAGCAGCAGGCGCTGGCGCTCGGGCCGCTTCTCCAGCCGTGCCGTGGCGTGGCGGATCGCCGCACCCATGCGGGTGTAGTAGCCGGGCTTGATCGCCCCCACCCGGTCGCGGGTGCGCGGACCCCAGGCTTCGTCGAAGCCCTTGAGCTGGTGGATGCGCACGTTCTGCCGCCGCACCGACGAGAAGCCCAGCATCTCGAACGGGTCGCCGCTGGCGGACAGCGCTTCGCCGAACACGTAGAGCGCATCGCGGATCACGTCGATCACCCGCGCGGTCTGCGTCGCATAGGCGTCGGTCGAGAGCGACAGGTCGGCCAGCAGCAGCGTGGCCAGGCTGCGTTCGCTGCGCACCCGGCGCGTGAACACCGCGGGCGCGTCGCTGCGGGGTGCGGCGGCCGCTTCGACGTGGTGGCGGATCCAGGCGTCGAGATCGATCTCTTCACCCTCGGTCTGGGCATGCAGGCGGCCCAGGCCACCGCGCAGCACCTCCATGCGCCGGCGCACGCGGCGGGCGGTCACACGCAGCGACGGCGACGGCGCAAACGCCGGCGGCGCCGCGGTCACCATCGTCTGCAGCGCGCAGTGGTCTTCGATCAGCGCGCCGCGCCGCCAGTCCCATTCGGGCAGGCGGATGCCGGGGCCCAGCGGCCGGTCGTCGGCGGCGGCGCTGGGCAGGTCGAGGTCGAACTTCACGCGCGAGGCGGTGGTCTGGCCGTCGGGCGCGATGGCCAGCACATCCATGTCGTTGGCCGCGGCCAGGGCGTTGCCGTCGTCGTCGTCGTCGCTGGCGCGGTTGACCTTGACGAACTCGCCCCAGGACAGGATGGACTCGGCGCGGAAGAACATCATCAGCGGTGCCTTGTCGCGCTCGTCGACCACGGCCTGGGCCTTGCGGCGGCGGGCGTCCTGTGTGGTCGGTGGCCGCTGCGCGTCGGCCGCGGCCGGGTCCTGGTCGCGGGCCACCGCGGTCGCCGGCGCGGCGCCGGTGTCCAGCCACATCCAGACCGGCGCCACCGCCTCGGGCCGCACGCCGCCCGTTCCGTCGGCGCCCTGCCCCGCCAGTGCCTGCTGCACCAGCCGTTCGGCCTCGGCCGCGGCACCTCGCAGGCGCGCCGGGTCGGGCCGCAGCGCACGTTCGGCCGCCAGCAGCTGGTCGTGGCGATCGCGCAGGCCGGGAAACTGTTCGAGCGCGCGCGCACTGGCGCGCCGGTTGTCGGCGATCCAGTCGCCGGTCGGTTCGATGTGCGCGGCCAGCGCCGCCAGCCACAGGTAGAGCGCGCGGTTGAGGGCCGCCTCGGCATGCACCGCGATGCTCGGCGGCAGCGACAGCACCTCGGGTTCGAGCCGCGCAGTGGCCGCGTGGGTGCCGGTGCCGGCCACCCGTTGCAGCCAGTCGCGCGCGCCACCGACCCGGCTCTCGCCGGCCGCGCCCACGCGCACCGCCGCCGCGCCACCGGCCGCACGGAACATCAGGCCGATGCTGCGCTGCATCTGCGACAGCGCCACGGCCGCGCCGTCGTGCTGCCGGTGCGCCGCCCGGCGGATGAAGCGGTCCCACTGTTTGCCAACCCACTCTTCCATCAGATTTTCCTTTCGAGCATGGCGGTGGCTTCGCGTTCTTCCTTGCGTTGCCGCAGGGTTTCGCGCACCGCATCGGCACCGACCTTCCACTCCAGCAAGGGCTCGCGCGACTGCGCGACCTGCGTCTCTTCGCACGAATCCAGGCACTGCCCGCACTGCACGCAGGAAAACATCATGCGTTTGATGTTGCGCGGGTGCAGCCGCATCGGGCAGCCGTTGTCGCAGGCCGAGCCCTGCGGGTAGGTGGCGGTGGTGCAGCTGCGGCAATCGCGTGCGTGGTCGCGGTCGAAGGCGACCACCATGCCCTTGGGGTTGGCCATCCAGACCAGGCTCTGGAAGAAGCCCACCGCGCAGCCGAAGCGGCAGAACAGGTGGCGGGCGAACGCGAACTCCAGCGTGAAGACGGTGCTGCCGGCAATGAGGAATCGCGCCTGGTTGGGCGTGGACCGGCCGGTCAGCAGGTTGCCCCAGACCTCGGCCGGCGGCAGCAGGTAGGACAGCAGCGTGATGGCCCACAGGAAGCCGAACACCACGCACAGCGTGAAGAACACCGGCCACCAGCGTGCCGAGGGCTTCACCCCCGCGCGCGGCGTGCGGTGCCGGTCCCAGATGCTGAGCTTGCCGCAGGCGCGGTGCAGCGCGGTGTTGAGTGTCTCGACCAGGGTGAAGTGCGGACACAGCCAGCCGCAGTACAGGCGCCCGTAACGCCAGGCCACCGCGAGGAAGGCCGCGATCAGCGCGATGGCGGGCAGGAATGCGCGCGTGAAGATCTGGATTGCGGCCTGGTTGGCCGTGATGTCGCCGGCGCGGAAGGCATCGATGCCCAGCGACCAGCGCTGGCCCAGGAACCACAGCTGCGTCTCGTTCAGATCGAAGCGCAGCAGGTTCAACGCGGGGGCCAGCAGAAACAGGGCGAAGAAGCCCAGCTGGAAGAAGAGGCGGCGGCGCTGCATGGTGTGTGGCAAACAGAGGAGGAGAGGCGCAGCGCCGCCGCTGCAAACAGTTTCAGGTGACGGTGCCCAGCATCGCCTGCACCACCTCGTCGAGGGCGGCGGCGGTGTCCTGGTCGTCGGTCAGCGCATCGACAATGGCCGAGCGGCAGGCGACAGCCAGCGGCAGGCCGCTGGCCACGAGCCGCGCCGCCATCACCAGCAGGCGCGTGCTCACGGTTTCTTCGAGATCGTGGTCGGTCAGGCGCCGCAGCGCCTCGGCCAGCTTCACCAGCCGTCCGGCCAGCGACGGGTCGACGCCGGCCTCGGTGGTCACGATGCGGCGCTCGACCTCGGGCGCCGGGTAACCGAAGGTCAGCGCCACGAAGCGCTGACGGGTGCTCGGCTTGAGGCTCTTGAGCAGGTTCTGGTAACCCGGGTTGTAGCTGATGACCAGCATGAAACCGGGCGGCGCGACCAGCTGTTCGCCGGTGCGTTCGATCGGCAGCACGCGGCGGTCGTCGGCCAGCGGGTGCAGCACGACCGTCGTGTCCTTGCGGGCCTCGACCACCTCGTCCAGGTAGCAGATGGCGCCGCTGCGCACCGCGCGTGCCAGCGGGCCGTCGTGCCAGACCGTGCCGTCGGCGCCGATCAGGTGGCGGCCGACCAGGTCGGCCGCGCTCAGGTCGTCGTGGCAGCTCACCGTGATGAGCGGCCGGCCCAGGCGCGCGGCCATGTGTTCCACGAAGCGCGTCTTGCCGCAGCCGGTCGGGCCCTTGATCAGCACCGGCAGGCGCTGGCGGTGGGCGTGCTCGAAGAGCGCGACCTCGCCGGCCTGCTCGGCGTAGAACGGGGCATTCATCAGGTGCTGCTGTTCACTGTGGTCCATGGCCGTGTTCCCGGTTGATCAGGCACGTTGCGCGGGACGGGCACCAAGCATGCCGCCGCCGGCGCTGCTGGCGTTGTCCACCCGGATCGGCTCGCCACCGACGAAGAAGCTGGCGAAGTAGGTGAACTGGCCGATCAGGAAGATCACGCCACCGGCGATGCGGGTCCAGTAGAAGAACGTCAGCTGGTCCTGCGTGGCCATGAAACTCAGCGCACCCGTGGTGGGCATGCGTTGCAGCCAGACCTGCAGGATGCCGGCGCCGGTCAGGGCCAGCACCATGACGGCCATGCCGACGGTCATGATCCAGAAGCTCCACATTTCCACGTTCTGCGCCTTGGCGCTGTTGGCGATGCGGCCGCGCAACGTGGGCATGGCGTAGCTGATCAGCGTGATGACCACCAGCACATAGGCACCGTAGAAGGCCAGGTGGCCGTGGGCCGCGGTGATCTGCGAGCCGTGGGTGTAGTAGTTGACGGCGCTGAGCGTGTGGATGAAGCCCCAGAGGCCGGCGCCCAGGAAGCCCAGCACCGAGGTGCCCACGGCCCACAGCACGGCGGCCTGGTTCGGGTGTTCGCGGCGGCGGCGCTGCACCATGTTGAAGGCGAACACCGTCATCATGAAGAAGGGAATCGGTTCCATGGCCGAGAAGATCGAGCCGATCCAGTGCCAGTAGCCGGGCAGGCCGATGAAGTAGAAGTGGTGGCCCGTGCCCAGGATGCCGGTCATCAGCGCGAAGGCGATGATCACGTACAGCCACTTGTCGATCACTTCACGGTCCACGCCGGTGGTCTTGACCAGCACATAGGCCAGCAACGCGCCCAGGATCAGCTCCCAGGTGCCCTCCACCCAGAGGTGGACGACGAACCACCAGTACATCTTGTCGCGCACCAGGTTGTGCGGGTTGACGAAGCTGAACAGGAACATCAGCGCCAGACCCCACAGGCCCATCAGCAGCACCATGGAGATCGCGGTCTTGCGGCCCTTGAGCACCGTCATGCTGATGTTGAACAGGAAGCCCAGCGCCACGATCACGATGCCCACCTTGGTCGGCAGCGGCTGCTCCAGGAACTCGCGCCCCATGGTCTGCAGCAGGTCGTTGCCGGTGAGCTCGGCGAGCTTGGCGTAGGGCACCGTGAGGTAGCCCACGATGGTCAGTGCGCCGGCGACCAGGAAGATCCAGAACAGGATCTTGGCCAGCAGCGGCGAATGCAGCTCGGTTTCGGCCTCTTCGGGGACCATGTAGTAGGCCGCGCCCATGAAGCCGAACAGCAGCCAGACGATCAGCAGATTGGTGTGGACCATGCGGGCCACGTTGAAGGGGATGTAGGGGAAGAACAGGTCCCCGATCACGTATTGCAGGCCCAGGCCGATGCCGAACAGGATCTGTCCGGCAAACAGCGCCATGGCGGCGATGAAGTACAGCTTGGAGACCGACTGGCTCTGGTACTTGAGGGTGGCGATGGTCATGTTGTTTCTCCTCTCAACCTTCGATGTTGGGTGGCCACTTTTCGGTGTTCACGCCGTTGGTCCACTTGAGGAACTCGACCAGGTCATCGAGCTGCTGGTCGGTCAGGTTGAACTGCGGCATCTGGCGGCGGTGCGGCGCGCCGGTGGGCTGCGCCTTGATCCAGGCCTTGATGAAGTCGCCGCCGCGGCGCTGGTACACGTTGCCCAGCTCGGGGGCGAAGTACGCACCCTCGCCCAGCAGCGTGTGGCAGCCGATGCAGTTGCGCGTCTCCCAGATCTTCTTGCCGGCGACCACGGCGGGCGTGATGGCCTGCGCGTTGGAGCGCTCGGGTATTCGTCGTTCGCTGTCGAACACGATGGCCGCGAACAGCAGCGCGAAAAACACGCTGCCACCGTAGAACATGTTGCGGGCGGTCTGTTTGGTGAACCCGCTTTGCGTTTGGCTCATGAAGCCCTCCATCACTGGTTGATGGGGCGTATCCTCCTTTTTTGCTCGGGTACCGTCCTTGAACTGGTTCAAGGATGGGGTCAGAAGGCCCGTTCACAGTGAGATCCCATGGAATCCAAGAACACCGACACCGATCTGCATGCGGCCGTGATGGCCGCCCTGGCCAGCGTGGACGACCCAGAGATGGGCGAAAACCTGGTGGACCTGGGTGTCGTCGGCGAGGTGCTGATCGAAGGCGACAGCGTGCGCGTCAGCCTGATCCCGACCAGCGCCACCTGCCCCATGGCCGACGTGATGATTGACGATGCCCTGACCGCCGTGCAGCGCGCCTGCCCGCCCGGCATCGACGTGGACGTTCACATGGACTGGGACACCGAGTGGTCGCCCGAGCGGCTGGCGCCCGAACTGCGGGCCCGCTTCGGATGGTGACACCCGCCCGGCCCCGCACGGTCGAACCGCCTGCCCTGCCCCGCTGGGCCGTGGGTGCGGCCGCGCTCATGGCCATCCTCAACCTGCTGGGCGCCGTCGGCGGCGGCCTGGTGCGGCTGGGCGCCCTGCCCGCCGCGGACCTCGGCCCGACGGGTGCGCAAGCCATCGGCGGCCACGGCGCGGTGATGATGGCCGGCTTCTTCGGCGCGCTGATCGCGCTCGAACGCGTGGTCGCCCTGCGGCGCGGCCTGTGGGTGCCGGCGCTGGCCGCACTCGGCGGCTGGCTGGGCTGGGGTGCAGGGCTGTGGACCGTTTCTGGCGTGCTGTGGATCGCCTCGGCTGCGGGCCTGGTCTGGCTCTACGCCTGGGCGGGGTCGAACCGCGCCATGTCGCTGCCGCTGGCGGTCGAGGCCTCGGGCGCGCTGGCGCTGCTGGCCGCCAACGCAGCGTTCACCCTGGGCCAGCCCGAGGCCGCGCGCATCGGCTGGAGCGGCTTTCTGGTGCTGACCATCGCCGGCGAACGGCGCGAGCTCACGCGGCTGGTGAAGCTGCCGGCCTGGGCCTCGCAAGCTTTCCTGGCCGTGTGGGCGGGTTCGGTGGCGGCCGTGTTGCTGGCCCTGCTGCGGCCCGATATCGCAGGCATGCTCTGGTGGATCACCATGGCCCTGCTGGCCGCCTGGCTGCTGCGCTGGGACGTGGCCACGCGGCAATGGCGCGCCAGAGGCTGGGCCGGCCACACGGCCATCTGCCTGCTGGTGGGTTACGTCTGGCTGGCGCTGGCCGCCGTGCTCGGTCTGCTGGGCCAGACCGTCGCCTGGCACGCACTCTGGCTGGGCTTCGTCATGGCCATGGTGTTCGGCCACGCCCCCATCATGCTGCCCGCCCTGGCCGGCTGGCGGCCCGAGCCCACGCGCTGGGCGCTGCTGCCGCTGGGCGTGCTGGGGCTGAGTCTGGCGCTGCGGGTCGTGTCGTCGGTCAATGGCTGGCCGGTCGGTCTGATGCTGGCGGGCGCCGGCCACGCGCTGGCCTTCGTGCTGTTCGGCGCGGTGATGGTGCGGGCGGTGCGTCGGGGACGCTGACGCTCAGATCAGCCTCTAAATAGAGGCATACTGCCGGCACACCAGAACGGCCTGCCAGCAAGAGTGGGCCAGCACCCAGGGAAGGGCTGCCCTCGCCATGATACCCGAAGCCAAAGCGCGCCAGACCATCGACGACAAGCTTGCCGCTGCCGGCTGGGTGGTGCAGGACATGAAGGCGTTCAACTTGGGCGCTGCCCATGGCGTGGCCGTCCGCGAGTACCCCACCGACACCGGCCCTGCCGACTACGTGCTGTTTGTGGATCGCCAGGCCGTTGGCGTCATCGAAGCCAAGCGCAACGAAGCCGGCGAGAACCTCACCGCCACCGAAACCCAGACCGAGCGCTACGCCAACGCCACGCTCAAATGGCAAAAAGACAAAGCGCCGCTGCCCTTTCTGTTCGAGGCCACGGGTGAAATCATCCGTTTCACCGACGGGCGCGACCCGGTACCCCGTTCGCGCGAAATCTTCCACTTCTTCAAACCCGACACCCTGGCCGACTGGCTGGCCCAGCCGGATACCCTGCGCCGGCGCCTCGCGGAGCAGATGCCGCCACTGCCCGAGCGCAACCTGCGCGACTGCCAGGTCAGCGCCGTCACCGGGCTGGAGGCGTCGCTCGCCTTGAACAAACCACGCGCCCTGGTGCACATGGCCACCGGCGCGGGCAAAACCTTCACCGCCATCACGGCGGTCTACCGGCTGCTCAAGTTCGGCGGGGCCAAGCGCATCCTGTTCCTGGTGGACACGCGCAACCTGGGCAAGCAGGCGCACCAGGAGTTCATGGCCTACACGCCGCCCGACGACGGCCGCACCTTCACCGAGCTGTACAACGTGCAGCGTTTGAGCAGTCCCACCATCGACCAGGGCGCGAAGGTGTGCATCAGCACCATCCAGCGCATGTACTCCATCTTGAGCGGCGAGCCCATCGACGAGTCGGCCGAAGACGTGTCGCTGGCCGAGGTGCAGCAAACCGCCAAACAGGCCAAGGTCGTGCGCTACAACCCGGCCGTGCCGGTCGAGAGCTTCGACTTCATCGTCATCGACGAATGCCACCGCAGCATCTACAACACCTGGAAGCAGGTGCTCGACTACTTTGACGCCAGCCTCATCGGCCTGACCGCCACGCCCGACAAGCGCACCTTCGGCTTCTTCAACGAAAACATCGTCGCCGAATACACCTACGAGCAGTCGGTGGCCGATGGCGTCAACGTGGGCTACGACGTCTACACCATCGAAACCGAGATCACCCAGAAAGGCGCCGAACTCAAGGCCAAGGAATGGGTGGACCACCGCGACCGGCAGACCCGCAAAAAGCGCTGGAGCGAAACCGAGGAAGACACCGCCTATTCGGCCAAGGAGCTGGACCGCTCCGTGGTCAACCCCAGCCAGATCCGCAAGGTGATCCAGGCCATGAAGACGGCGGTGGAAACGCAGATCTTCCCCACCCGGCAGGAAACCCCCAAGACCCTGATCTTTGCCAAGACCGACAGCCACGCCGACGACATCATCCAGATCGTGCGCGAGGTCTACGGCCAGGGCAACGCCTTCTGCCGCAAGGTCACCTACAGCGAGAAAGACGCCGACAGCGTCTTGAGCAGCTTCCGCAACGACCACCACCCGCGCATCGCCGTCACCGTCGACATGATCGCCACCGGCACCGACGTGAAGCCGCTGGAGGTGCTGCTTTTCATGCGCGATGTGCGCAGCAAGGGCTACTACGAGCAGATGAAGGGCCGCGGCGTGCGCAGCCTGGACGCCGACGGCCTCAAGCGCGTGAGCAACAGCGCCGACGGCGCCAAGACCCGCTTCGTGCTCATCGACGCCGTGGGCGTAGAAAAAAGCCTGAAGACCGAAAGCCGCCCGCTGGAGAAAAAGCCCGGCGTGCCGTTGAAAGACCTGCTGCAAGGCGTGGCCATGGGCCACCGCGACGACGACACCGTGCTCTCGCTGGCCAACCGCCTGGTTCGGCTGGCCAAGCAGCTGGACGACAAGGCCCAGGCCCGCATCGAGAAAGCCAGCGGCGGCGTGCCGGTGGCTGAGCTGGGCAAGGCCCTGATCGCCGCGCTCAACCCCGACGCGGTGGTGCAGACCGCGCTGGCCACCGCCCAGGCCATGGGCAAAACCGTCAACGAAGAGCAACTGCTGCCCGCCGAGCTGGACGCCGCCCGCGCCACCCGCGTGGCCGCTGCCTGTGCCCCATTCGACCAGCCCGCCCTGCGCGACGAGATCGAGAACGCCCGCCGCGAACGCGAGCAGATCATCGACCACATCAACCTCGATGAAGTCACCTTCAGCGGCTTCTCGGCCCAGGCCGAAGCGCAGGCCAACGCGGTCATTCAGACCTTTGCCAGCTACCTGCAGCAGCACAAAGACGAAATCGCCGCGCTCGGTTTTTTCTACCAGCAGCCCTACCAGCGCCGCGCGCTCACCTTCGACATGATCGAAGACCTGCACGAACGCCTGGCCCGCCCACCGCTGATGCTGACCACCGAGCGCCTGTGGAGCGCGTATGCGCGGGTGCAGGCCAGCCGCGTGAAAGGCGCCGACACCAAACGCCAGCTGACCGACCTCGTCAGCCTGGTGCGCTTCGCGCTGGGGCTGGACGGCGACGGTGCAGAATTGCGCCCCTTTGCCGACGAGGTGGACAAACGCTTCCAGGCCTGGATCTGGCGGCACAACGCGCAGCGCGGCACCGCGTTCACCCCAGAGCAGACCGAGTGGCTGCGCCTGATGAAAGACCACATCGCCAGCAGCTGCAGCATTGCGCGCGACGATTTTGATTACGCCGAACTGGCCGACAAGGGCGGGCTGCAGCGCGTGTGGCAGGTGTTTGGCCCCGAACTGGATGGACTGATGGATGAGATGAATCGGGAGTTGGTGGCGTGAGTGGTGCCGAACACGGATTGCCCGATGGCTGGCAACAGACCACCTTGCGTGAGATTGCGGAGATTGTTGGCGGGGTCACGAAGGACGCCAAGAAGGCCCTGGCGCAAGGGCTTCGCGAGGTGCCCTACCTGAGAGTTGCCAACGTGCAGCGGGGGCGACTCGACCTGACGGATGTGAAGGTCATTTCGGCCTCTGAGTCGGACATTCAGGCGCTCCAGCTGTTGCCCGGTGACATTCTTCTGAACGAAGGCGGCGACAGGGACAAGCTCGGTCGCGGCTGGATCTGGCAAGGGCAGCTGCCGCTGTGCATCCACCAGAACCATGTCTTTCGCGCACGACTGGCCAGCCGAGACATCGATCCGGTGTACGTCGCGCACTTCACCAACTCAATGGCTCAGGCCTACTTTTCCGAGCAAGGCTCGCAAACCACCAACCTCGCATCCATCAGCCTGAAGAAGCTCGGTGCATTGCCCATCTGGCTCCCGCCACCGGCCGAGCAAACCCGCATCGTCGAAAAACTCGAAGAACTGCTCTCCGACCTCGATGCCGGCGTGGCCGAGCTGAAGGCCGCGCAGAAGAAGCTGGCGCAATACCGCCAGTCGCTGCTCAAGGCCGCCGTGGAAGGCGCGCTCACCGCCGAGTGGCGCACCCAGCACCCGCCCGCCGAGACGGGCGAACAACTGCTGCAACGCATCCTCGCCGAACGCCGCGCGCACTGGGAAGCCAAACAACTCGCCAAGTATCAGGAGCAAGGCAAGACCCCGCCCAAGGACTGGCAGAAGAAATACCCCGAGCCGGTGCAGCCCGACACCAGCGGTCTGCCTGAACTGCCGCAGGGGTGGGTGTGGGCGAGCGTTGAGCAGATCGCATCTGACGAACCGTACAGCCTCGCGATTGGCCCATTTGGGAGCAACCTGAAAGTGCCCGACTACCGAGAATCTGGGGTTCCGCTGGTCTTCGTCCGGAACATCCGGTCAGGAAACTACGGCGGCACACACACCAAGTACGTGACGCCTGAAAAGGCCGAAGAACTCAGCGCTCACCGCGTGGATGCAGGTGATGTGTTGATCACCAAGATGGGCGAACCACCGGGTGACGCGGATGTGTATCCAGATGGTCAACCGCCCGCGATCATCACAGCGGACTGCATAAAGGTCCGCTGCTGGGCAGGGCTTGTGCGTCCCGACCTCCTGAAGGCGACGATCAACTCGCATATCGGGCGCCAGCAGATTGAGCCGATGACGCAGGGCGTCGCGCAGAAAAAAGTCAGCCTCGGACGGTTCACGAGCCTCGCGGTTCCCGTGCCCCCGATCCAAGAACAAGATGAATTGATCGCCTTGGTGGGAACTGCAACGAGGGAGATCGCAGCACAGGACGCGGCTGTTGGGTTGTCTCTCAAACAATCCACCGCCCAACGCCAAAACATCCTCCGCGCCGCCTTCGCCGGCCAGCTGGTGCCGCAAGACCCGGCCGACGAACCGGCCAGCGTGCTGCTGGAACGCATCCGCGCCGAACGGGCGACTGCTGGGACGGTGCAGCGCAAGGCACGGGGTCGTCAGGCAAAGGAACACACATGATCCGCGACGAAGACTACTGGCGCAGCCTGGTCCGCGAACTGACCGCACTGCCACGGGAAACGGGTTGGCTGGAGTTCAAGCAGAACAAGGACGATCCGCAGGAAATCGGCGAGTACATCTCGGCGATGGCCAACACAGCGGCTCTTGATGGCAAGGCCCAGGCTTACCTGGTCTGGGGGGTGGATGACAACACCCATGAAGTGGTGGGCACCACCTTCGATCCGGCTGCCCGGCGGGTGGGCAATGAGGAGTTGGAGAGCTGGTTGCTGCGACGTCTGGCGCCAAAGATCGACTTTCAGTTCAAGCACGTGGAGGTGGACAGCCAACGGGTGGTCGTGCTGGTCATCTCGCGGGCCTTCCGCCACCCGGTGCAGTTCACGAACGTGGAGTACATCCGCGTGGGGTCCTACAAGAAGGTGCTCAAGGACTTTCAGGAGAAGGAGCGCGCGCTCTGGCGGATTCTGGATGCGGTGCCGTTCGAGATGCTGGCAGCGGCCGAGCGCCTGGCTGCAGACGATGTGTTGGGCTTGCTGGACTATCCCTCGTATTTCGACATGATGTCCCGCCCACTGCCGGATGGACGCGATGCCATCCTGCAGGCGCTGGCTGCAGACCACTTGATCGAGCGCGACGATGCGGGCAGCTGGACCGTTCGAAACCTGGGTGCCATTCTTTTTGCCAAACGGCTGAGCGACTTTGGCCGCTTGCAGCGCAAGGCGGTTCGGGTGATTGCCTACCAGGGCACCAGTCGGATGGATCCGCCACGCGAGAAAGAAGGCAACCGCGGCTACGCGGCCGGATTCGAGGGTTTGATCGCGTTCATCAATGGTTTGTTGCCCAGCAACGAGGTGATCGGGCAGGCCTTGCGCAAGTCGGTGCCGATGTATCCCGAACTGGCCATTCGTGAGCTGGTGGCCAATGCGCTGATTCACCAGGACCTGACCGTGGGCGGCAGTGGCCCCATGGTCGAGATCTTTTCCGACCGCATGGAGGTGTCGAACCCGGGCATCCCGTTGGTGGACACGCAACGTCTGCTGGACCACCCGCCCCGTTCGCGCAACGAGATGTTGGCATCACTGATGCGGCGCGTTGGCATTTGCGAGGAGCGCGGCAGTGGCGTGGACAAGGTGGTGTTCCAGACCGAGCTGTACCAGTTGCCTGCGCCGGCTTTTGATACGGTGGGCGAATCGACCCGCAGCACGCTGTTCACGCCCATGCCTTTGGTCAAGATGGACAAGGAAGACCGCAACCGTGCGGTGTATCTGCACGCCTGTCTTCGGTACGTTCAGCGGGAGTTCATGACCAACACCACACTGCGAGACCGTTTTGGCATAGACCCCAAAAACAGTGCCACAGCTTCGCGTCTGCTGAAGGAGGCAATGGCAGCGGGGCTGGTCCGGCTGGCCGACCCGGATGCGGCGCCCAAGTTGAGGCGGTATGTGCCGCACTGGGCTTGAACTCAAGCGCGCTACTTGATGGGTATTTGATGGAAGGACCGTCTGAGGCTGTACGCAAGCCGTGTTTCCCTTCTAAAACAACAACTTATCTGCTCAGGCGGTACTTGATGGGTATTTGACGAAAAAAAGCAGGCCCTGAGCTCGAGGATCCCACCCGATGGGGGTTGCCGCCAGATTGGCGACCTCTGTTGCGCTCACGCTTGCCTGCGCGACGGTTGTGACCGAACAGCGAGGTGTTGGTACTTGACGGGTACTTGATGGACGGGCGGATTGGGCGATGTCAGCCTTTAAAAATCAACCACTTAGCAAACTTTTTTACTTGATGGGTACTTGATTGACGTACCCCAACCTCACCGATTTGCGACGATGAACACCTCCACCCTGGTCCAGAAGGTCTGGAACTTCTGCCACACCCTGCGCGACGACGGGGTGGGCTATGGCGACTACCTGGAGCAGCTGACCTACCTGCTGTTCCTGAAGCTGGCGCACGAGTACGCGCAGCCGCCCTACAACCGCCAGACGCAAATTCCCAAGGGCCACGACTGGCCCAGCCTGACGGCCAGGACCGGCGAGCCGCTGGAGGCGCACTACCTGGCGGTGCTGCACCAGCTGGGCGAGAAGCCGGGCATGCTGGGGGCGATCTTTTTCAAGGCGCAGAACAAGATCCAGGACCCGGCCAAGCTGGCGCGGCTGGTGCAGATGATCGACGCGGAGAGCTGGATCAGCCTGGGTGTGGACACCAAGGGTGACCTGTACGAAGGGCTGCTGCAGAAGAACGCGGAAGACACCAAGAGTGGCGCGGGGCAGTACTTCACGCCGCGCGTGCTGATCGACGCGATGGTGGCCTGTGCGCGGCCCGAGCCGATGAAGAGCATTGCCGACCCGGCCTGTGGCACGGGCGGTTTCTTCCTGGGGGCCTACAACTGGCTGACCCGGCCCGGCACCACGCTGAACAAGAGCCAGAAGGCGTTTCTGCGTGACGAGACCTTCCACGGCAACGAGATCGTGGCGAACACGCGGCGCATGTGCCTGATGAACCTGTTCCTGCACAACATCGGCGAGCTGGACGGAGAGCCGTCGGTGGAGCGGGCGGACGCGCTGATTACCGAACCCCGGCGCAAGGTGGACTACGTGCTGGCCAACCCGCCGTTTGGCAAGAAGAGCAGCATGACCATCACCAACGAAGAGGGTGAGGAAGACAAGGAGGCGCTGACCTACCAGCGCCAGGACTTCTGGGAAACCACGTCGAACAAGCAGCTGAACTTTCTGCAGCACATCGTGAGCATGCTCAAGGTGGACGGCAAGGCGGCGGTGGTGTTGCCCGACAACGTGCTGTTTGAGGGCGGCGCGGGCGAGAAGATCCGCAAGAAGCTGCTGGAGAACTGCGATGTGCACACCATCCTGCGGCTGCCCACGGGCATCTTCTATGCGCAAGGGGTGAAGGCGAACGTGGTGTTCTTCGACAACGCGCCCAAAGACGGGCGGGTGCACACCAAGGGTGTGTGGTTCTACGACCTGCGCACCAACAAACACTTCACGCTCAAGACCCGGCCGCTGAAGCTGGACGACCTGCGCGACTTCATCGAGTGTTACCACCCGGAGAACCGGCACATCCGCAAGGCGACCGAGCGCTTCCAGTTCTACAGCTACGAAGACCTGATGGCGCGTGACAAGGCGAGCCTGGACATCTTCTGGCTCAAGGACGACAGCCTGGACAACCTGGCCGATCTGCCGCCACCGGATGTGCTGCAACAGGAGATCATCGACCACCTGGAAGCGGCGCTGGCGGCGTTTCGCGATGTGGCGGCGGCGCTTCCGCGCTCTGCGAGCACCTGACAAGGCCTCAGAGCGCCACGCTGAACAGCGTGATCAGCCCCAACACCACCACCAGCCAGCCCAGCACCGCGCGCCGCCACAGCGCGGGCGCGCTGCGCAGCTCCATGTAGTCCAGCGCGATCCACGCGCCCTTGAAGGCCGCGAGCGCGAGCACCGCCAGGCTCGCGATGGTGCCCAGGTGTCGGCCACTGACGGCGGCACCCTCCCCCAGCCACCAGCTCGCCAGGGTGGCGAGCGCGAGCAGCGCGAAGACGGCGTCGGTGCGGGTGAAGCGCATGGCTTGTTTCTTTCCTCAACGGATCACATAGACCAGCGGGAACAGCACCATCCACAGCAGGTCGACCATGTGCCAGAACACCGCGCCCGAGGCCGGCGCCATGTGGTTGGCCCGGCCGTAAGCGCCGGCCCGCGCCTTGCGCCAGAGCACGGTGAATACGATGGCGCCCACCACCACGTGCAGGAAGTGAAAGCCGGTGAGCAGGGTGTAGAGCAGCGTGAACGAATTCGTCGCCCAGTCGAAGCCGGCGGCGATCTTGCCGGCGAACTCGTGCGACTTCACGGCCAGGAAACCGAGCGCCCCGGCCAGCGCGGCCAGCAGCCAGTGCGCGCCGATGTCGCCCCGGTCCGATTCAAACGCCTTCACCGCCCGCACCGCCGCCCAGCTCGCCGCGACCAGCAGCAGGGTGTTGAGCGCGCCGGTGTGCAGGCTCAGCGCCGCCTGGCCTTGCGCGAACACGGCAGGCTCTTTCCATCGCGCGACCGCGAACGAAGCGAACAGCAGGCCGAAGGTCAGCAACTCGGCCAGCACCAGCAGCCAGACCACACCGTCGCCGGCCAGGCGCGGCAAAAGCTTCTCCGGAGCGCGTGCCTCACCCAGGGCAGCCGTGGAACTGGCTTCGCCAGGCCACTGGCTGCGTCCCCCTCCCGCAGGAGAGGGGGAAGACGCGCAGCGTCGCAGGGGGTTCAATGAGAAGTTCCCTCGCTGCGGCTGATCTTGTTCCACACGTTGTACTTGCCGACCGGCTTGCTCATGGGCAGGCGCTTGATTTCCTTGAAGGTCGCGGCGTCGTAGACGATCAGCGCGCCGTCCATTTCCCAGACGCTGGCGAGGGCGTACTTGCCGTCCTTGGTGAACTCGATGTGGGCCAGGGTCTTGCCGGGTTCCTTCACCGTCGCCACTGGCTTGAGCGTGGCCTTGTCGATGATGGTCATGGTGTCCTTGGCGGTCGGGCTCATCATCGAGTCGGTCCAGGCGTAGGGCGTGTTCTCGTGGCTGCGCATGAAGAAACCGGGGCCGGGCGTCGGAATGGTCGCCACCGGCTTCCAGGTCTTCATGTCGATCACGTCAATCGCACCGCCCTTGAGGTTCGGCGAGGCCAGCACGGTGCTGCCGTTCCATGCGAAGGTGATGCCCGAGCCCAGGTGCGGCATGCCGGCGATCGGCAGGTCGGCGATCTTGCGGCGCACGTCGAGGTTGACGACCTGCGCGGTGGCCGCGCCGTCGCCGGTCTTGGGACGTGTGGCGCCGAGTGCATGGCGATACGACTGGTCGAAGAAGAAGTCGTCCAGCGGTTCGTCCAGCGGCGTGCGGCGCACCCCGAGGAAGCCGGGCTTGGCGATGGATTCGCCCATCTTGTAGTCGTGCACCAGACCGTCGTAGATCGGGGCGGCCTTGGGGTCGTAGGAAATCTCCCAGAGCTCGGGGATGTCCTTGAGCGCGATCACGAAGCTGTTGCGCGGCGTGGCGTCGTAGACGGCCGAGACGCGCGAGGTCTGCTTGCCGTCGAGCGTGGCGGCGCTGTAGCTCTTCCTGAGGTTCAGGTCGGCGTCGAACAGGGCCAGGGTGTGCGGCAGGTAGTTGGCGGCCATGATCCACTGGCCGTCGCCGCTGACCGCGACGTTGCGCATGTTCAGGCCGGCGCGCACCTCGGCCACCACGCGCAGGCGCCAGAGGTCGTACTTGGTGATCCAGCCGTCGCGCGAGCCGAAGTAGACGTAGCGGCCGTCGGGCGAGAACTTCGGCCCGCCGTGCAGCGCGAAGCGGCTGGCGAAGCGGGTGATGACCTCGAACTTGTCGCCGTCGAGCAGGCTGACGTGGTGGTCGCCGCCTTCGACGACCACGAACAGGTTCATCGGATCGGCGGTCCACACGGGCTTGGCCGGCTCACCGGCGGGCGCCGGGTTGAAGCTGCGCGAGGCGCGGATGTCGTCGTCGTTCCAGCGCGGCGCGGGCGTCACCGGCGTGCGGATGTGCGCGGCCAGCGCGGCAATGTCGGTGGCGCTGAGCTGGCCGGCGAAGGCGGGCATCTGCGTGGCGGGGCGGCCCTGGGTGATGACCTGCAGCGTCTCGGCCGCGCGCAGGCGCTCCAGGCTTTCGGGCAGCAGGGCCGGACCCATGAGGCCGGTGCGCTGCTCGCCGTGGCAGCTGGCGCAGTGTTGCTGGTAAAGCGCGGCGGCGTTGACCGGGGCCGGGGCGGCAGGTGCCGTCTGCGCGCTGGCCATGTCCACGCCCATCCAGCACAGGCCGGCGACCAGCGCGGCGCGCGCCAGGTCGGCCAGTGCCTCGCTCCAGCGGTGGCGGTGTGCGTCACGCATCGACAGCCTCCTCCCTGAGCAGGATGGTCGTGCGCCGGGCCGACGGGGCCGCGGCCCCACCAGCGGGCAACCCGATCTCCTCATCGGTCAGGTAACAGCCCGGGTCTTCGGCCCAGGCATTGCCGGTCAGCTGCTGGGCGCGGGTGCGGGTGTTGCCGCCGCAGATCGAGAAATGCTGGCACTGGGCGCAGCGGCCCTCGACCGGGCGCGGGCTGGCCTTCAGGCCGGCCATCAGCGAATCGGTCGTGTCCATCCAGATCTGCGAGAACGGCCGTTCGCGCACATTGCCCAGCTTGTGGTGCCACCACATGGTGTCGGGGTGCACCTCGCCGAGGTTGTCGATGTTGGCCACGTTCACGCCACTGGCGTTGCCGCCCCAGGCGACCAGGCGTTCGCGCAGGGTGGCTTCCCACTGCGGAAAGCGGCGCGCCACCCATTGCAGCAGGTAGGGACCGTCGGCGTCGTTGTTGCCGGTCACGTACTCCTCGTCCAGCCCTTCGCGGGCGGCCTGCCAGGCGCGGTCGTACAACCGGTCCAGCGCGTCGCGGGTGGACTGGAACTGCGCGTCCTTGCCGCGGTGGATGTTGCCGCGGCCGGCGTAGTTGAGGTGCGAGAAATAGAACTTGTTGACCCGCTCGCGGCGCGTGAGGTCCAGCAGCGGCGCGAAGTCGTGCGCGTTCAGCGCGGTCATGGTGTAGCGCAGGCCGACCTTGACGCCGCGCTCGCGCAGCAGGCGCACGGCCGCGAGACTGCGGTCGAAGGCGCCTTCCAGCCGGCGGAACTTGTCGTGCGTCTCGCGCAGCCCGTCGAGGCTGATGCCCACGTAGTCGAAGCCCTGCGCGGCGATGCGGTCGGCCATGGGCGCGTCGATCAGCGTGCCGTTGGTCGAGAGGCCGGTGTAGAAGCCCATGAGCTTGGCGCGCTGGGCGATGTCGAAGATGTCGGGCCGCATCAGCGGCTCGCCGCCCGAGAGGATGAGCACCGGCACGCGGAAGGCCTTGAGGTCGTCCATCACCGTGACCACCTCGTTCCAGTTCAGCTCGCCCGCGTAGTCGTGGTCGGCCGAAAGGGCGTAGCAGTGTTTGCAGGTGAGGTTGCAACGGCGGATCAGATTCCAGATCACGACCGGTCCCGGCGGGGTGCCGGTGCCACGGCGGCTGGCGACGGGCCATTGCCCGGTCTGTTCGGCTTGCGCGAGTTCGCGCAGGTATTGGCTGATGCGGAACATGGTGTGTCAGCTTTCGGAGATGCGCAGACCGGTCTTCTTGAGGATCGCGGTCGAATAAAGGATGTCGTGGGCGCGGCAGGCGTCGCCGAGCAGGGCCGCCACCTGCTGCGCCTGGGCCTCGACCTCCTCGCGCGAGCGGCCATGCAGCATGGCAAACAGGTTGTAGGGCCAGACCGGCAGGCGGCGCGGGCGGCGGTAGCAATGGCTCACGAAGGGCAGCTTCCCGATCTGTTCGCCAAGTTGATCGACCCGGTCGTCGGCCACGTCCCAGACGCTCATGCCGTTGGCGGTGAAGCCCAGGCGGTAGTGGTTGGGCACGGCACCGATGCGGCGCACCAGGCCCTCTTCGAGCATGGCCTGCAGGCGTTCGCGCACCTGTTCGCCGCTGATGCCCAGCGCGGCGCCGACGGCTTCGTAGGGCCGCTGCACCAGCGGCAGGCCCGACTGGGTGGCGTGGATGATGCGGCGGTCCATGTCATCCAGCGGCATGGTGGGCTCCAGGCAAGAGGGGCAGGCGCAGCTCGACGAAGAACTCGCGCTCCTTGGGAAAGGCAAACACGGGCAGGCCGGTCATTTCTTCGATGTCGTCGATCACGCGCTCGATCTGCCCGGCGTCTTCGACCGCGATCACGAACCACATGTTCAGCGTGGTCGCGCCGGGCTGGTCGGGATGGGCGGACTCGCGGCGGTAGTTGTGCGCGATCTCGTTGAGCGCGCCCACCTGGGCCGCCACCGTGTCGAAGCGGTGCTCGGGCACGGCCATCGCGGCCAGCACGAAGCGGCCACCGGCGCGCTCGATCTGGAACAGCGGGCCGAAGCGCGTGAGGTCGCCGTGCGCGAGCAGGCGCTGCAGCCGGTCGATCAGCATGTCTTCGCTGCAGCCCAGGCTGGCCGCCACCTCGGCAAAGGGTCGGTCGCTCAGCGGAAAGCCGCCGTGCAGACGGTCGATCAGGCGCAGGTCATCGGGCGATGGCATGTTCGGACTCCTGCATGGGGGTCACGGCGGGGCTGTGCCCGGTCGCCGTGGCCCAGCCGCGGAACCGGCGGGCGCCGGTCTGCTTGAAGCGGCGGGTGGAAAACAGCACCTCGCGCGGCACCGCCGACAGACCGGCTGCCTGCGTCACCCGTTCGATCACGGCGAGCACAGCGTCGCGGTGCGTGCCGTGCACCATGGCGTAGAGGTTGAAAGGCCAACCCTCGGCGCGCGAGCGGCGGTAGGCCAGGGTCACGCCGGCCTGCTCGGCCAGCCATTGCCCGCAGGCGTCGACACGGTCGTCGGGCACGTTGAACACCGTCATGGCGTTGGCGTCGAAGCCCAGTTCGTGGTGCCGCACCACGACGCCGAAGCGCTTGAGGCGGCCTTCGGCGAGCCACTCGGCAATGCGGCCGGTGACCGAGGTTTCGCTCTGGCCCAGTTCGCGGGCCAGAGCGCCGTAGGGCTGCGCCACCAGCGGAAGACCTTCTTCGACCCGCTGCGCCAGCGGCAGCTCGTCGGCCAACAGCGGCCGCTCGCTGGTCAGGGGTGTGCTGCGGCGCATCGGGCGCCGCGCAGTGTCGCCGCCCAGGTCAAAACCCAGGTCGATGCGGTAGGCCTTTTCAAGCCGCAGGCGCAACGCGGACAGGCCGGTGGCCGTTTCCAGCGCGCTCACGCCGGCCTCGACCGCATCGCGGTCGGCACCGGTCATCACGAACCAGAGGTTGTGGTGGTGCTCGCGCAGGTAGTTGTGGTTCACGCCCGGGTGGGCCGAGACCTGCTCGGCCACGGTGTCGATGCGGTGCGCTGGCACGGCCATCGCCACCAGCACGGCGTCGCCACCGGCACCGTGCGCGAACACGCCGCCGATGCGGCTGAGGCGGCCGTCGTCGCGGGCTTCGCGCAAGGCGCGCAACACGGCTTCCTCGGTCAGACCGGTGTCGCGGGCCAGCGCGGCAAAGGGCGACGGGCAGAGCGGAAAGCCGTGCTGCCAGTCGTTGAGCAGCCGCAAACAAGCGTCCATGGGGGCATCCATCGGGGCGTCCATCGGGCGGTCCATCGTCAGAACCCCAGACGCGCCGCGCGCGACGTGAAGAAGATGCCGCTGGGCGCGGGCACCTGGAGCCGGGCCAGGCTGCGGAAGCTGGTGGTGTCGACCACGCTCACGCGGTCGTCGTCGCGGCTGCTGATCCACACGGCATCGCCGCGCGGGGTGAATTCCATGTGCAGCACGGCCTTGCCCGGCTCGATGGTCTGCACGATCTGGTGGCGCTGGGTGTCGATGACCTGCACGCGGTGGTAGTCGGGCACGGCGAAGTTGACCCAGACCTGGCGGCCGTCGGGCCGCGCCATCACGAACACCGGCTGGCCGGCGACCGGGATGCGGCCCACTTCCTGCCAGGTGTCGGTGTCGACCACCAGCACCTCGTGGCGGCCGATGGCGGGCAGGTAGGCGCGGCGCCCCGCCACGGCCCAGCCGCGCAGGTGCGGCATCTTGTAGACCGGCAGCGGCTCCTGGCCTTTGCCGTAGCCGCCGAGGATGCGGCGCACGGCCGGCTGGTCGGCCCAGAGATCGACCATGGCCAGGCCGTCTTCGCCGAACAGGCCGGCGATGTAGTGGCGGCCATCGGGTGTGACCAGCGCGTCGTAGGGCTGGCGGCCGATACCGTCGAATTTGTGTGTGACAGGCTTTGAGAGATTCGAACAGTCGGTGACCCAGATCGCGTCGGCGTCGAACAGGCTGTAGGCGAAACGGCGGCCCGGCAGATCGACCAGGCCGACCACGCGGGACAGCTTGCCCGGCGCGTACTCGGCCGGGATGTCGGCCACCAGTTCGAGCGTGCGCGCGTCGAACACCTTGACGCCGCCGGGCGTGTAGTTCTGTGCCGCGACCAGCGTGCCGTCGGCGCTGATGGCGCCGCCGATCGAGTTGCCGGCCTGCATCACGCGGCGGGTGATGCGCTGGGTCAGCAGGTCGACCATGGTCAGGCCACCGTCGCGCCCGAACACGTAGGCATAGCGCCCGTCGCGGGAGAACACGACCGAAGCGTGCGAGAGGTCGCCCAGGCCCGGTACCTCGCCGATCAGGGCGCGGGTCGAGGTGTCGATGAGATACAGCGTGCCATTGGCGCGGCCGATGACCACGCCCAGGTCGCCGGTGCCGCGCAGCACGGGCACGGCGCAGCCGGTAAGACCGCCAAGCGCGGCGACCGAAGGGAGGGTGGCCGCAGCGGTGAGCCAGGTACGGCGCTTCATGGTGCTTTCACCATTTCTTCAGGAAAGCCCTGCTGCAGGCGTTGCGCGATCCAGCGGGCTTCGGGCTCGCTGAGCATCGCCTTCCAGGGCGGCATGGGGGTGCCCGGCCGGCCGTGAAAGATCACGGCGGTCAGCCTGTCGAGAGGGAATTCGGCCAGGGCCTCGCGGGTGAGCGCGGGGCCGAGGCCGCCGGTCAGGCGCATGCCGTGGCACGAGCCGCAGTCCTGCCGCACCATGCGCACCAGCGCACGCTCGCGGGCAGCGTCGGGTGCGGCAGGGGTCTGCGCCAGGGCCAGCAAAGGCCCGAGCAGCAGAGGCAGGACAAGGGCGGTGCGCAAGCAACAAGAGCCCCCACGCTTGCCACTGCGTGTGCTTCGCTGCCCCCCGGAGGGGGCGCGAGCTTGCTTGGGACGGCCCTGCGCTGCGCTCATGCCTCACCTCAGGACTTCAAGATCGCCGCAATGACTTCCTTGAGCTCGGCATCACCGATCTTGTCCGGACCGTTGGGCGACATGGGCACCGAGCCATACACTCCCGAGCCGCCCTTGCGCACCTTGTCGAACAGCTGGGCCGAGGCATCCTGGCCCTTGTACTTGGCCGCGATGTCCTTGAACGCCGGACCGACCACCTTCTTGTCCTTGGCATGGCAGGCCATGCAGCCGGCCTTGTTCAGCACCGCATCCGCATCCGCGAACGCCGCGCCGGAAGACAGCGCAAAAGCAGCAAGTGCCACAGCGGAAAAAACAGCTTTCATGAAATTCTCCAAAAGGGAATGCAACAACAACGAAGTGCCTCCAACCCAGAGGCCCCGTCGAACCGGCTTCGCCGGGCCACAGGGGCCGTCCCCCCCCCTCGAAGCGCCGCAGGCGCGCCACGGAGGGGGGAAGCCGCTTCAGCGGCGCAGGGGGGAGTTAGTAAACGTCGTGCTGGGTGTTGTTCACGTTGAAGTGACCCGTCGGGGTGATCAGGCGCGGGTCCTTGATCACGGCCTTGAGCTTGAGCGTCTTGTCGTCCACGACGACGATGGCGCTCTGCTTGTTCTTGGCGCTCCACACCGAGAACCAGACCTCGTCACCGGCCTTGTTGAACTCGGGCTGCACCACGCGCTTGGCACCGTCGTCCTTGAGGTCGGCCCACTCGGCGATCGGCAACACGGTGTAGCCCTTGTCCAGGTGCTTGATGTCGTACACAGCCACTGATTGAGAGAGCTTGGGATCGGGGTTCAGCGGCGTGTCCGAGTACAGGTGCGTGGACTTCGGGTGGCTCTTGATGAAGAGCGCGCCACCGCCCTGGCCCTTGAGGGTCTGCACGACCTTCCAGGCTTCCTTCGGATGGCCCTTGGGATCGGTACCGATCAGGGAAATCGTCTCGTCGCCCAAGTGGCCGGTGGACCACACGGGACCGAACTGCGGGTGCACGAAGTTGGCGCCACGGCCCGGGTGCGGGATCTTGCCCACGTCGATCAGCTTGGCCAGCTTGCCTTCCTTAAGGTCCACCGCAGCGATCTTGTTGCTGTTGTTGGCGGCCACCATGAAGTAGCGGTGCGAAGAATCCAGACCGCCGTCGTGCAGGAAGCGCGCGGTGCCGATCTCGGTGATCTTCAGCGCGTCGATGTTCGAGTAGTCGACCAGCAGGGTCTTGCCGGTTTCCTTCACGTTCACCACGAACTCGGGCTTGAAGTGGTTGGCCACGATCGAGGCCACGCGCGGCTCGGGGTGGTATTCCTGCTTGTCCACGGTCACGCCGCGGGTGGCGACGATCTTCAGCGGCTCCAGCGTGTCGCCGTTCATGATCACGAACTGGGGCGGCCAGTAGGTGCCGGCGATCGCGTACTTGTCTTCAAAGCCCTTGAACTTGCTGGTTTCCACCGAGCGGGCTTCCAGACCGGTGCGGATCTCGGCCACGTTGTCGGGCTTTTCCATCCACAGGTCGATCATGTTGACCTTGGCGTCGCGGCCGATCACGAACAGGTAGCGGCCCGAGGCCGAGGTGCGCGAGATGTGCACCGCGTAGCCGGTCTTGACGATGTTGATGATCTGCTTGGTGTCGCCGTCGATCAGCGCCACTTCGCCGGTGTCGCGCAGCGTGGTCGAGAAGATGTTGGCGATGTTGTAGTTGTTCATCTTCTTCGTCGGACGCTTCTCCGGCGGAACGATGACCTTCCACGTCTTCTTCATGTCGTCCAGGCTGTACTCCGGCGGCGTGGGCGCGTCGTGCTGGATGTAGCGGGCCATCAGGTCCACTTCCTTCTCGTTGAGCTCACCGCTGGTCTGCCAGTTGGGCATGCCGGCCGGCGAGCCGTAGGCGATGAACACCTTGAGGTAGTCCGTGCCCTTGCCCACGGTGATGTCCGGGGTCAGCGGCTTGCCGGTGGCGCCCTTGCGCAGCACGCCGTGGCAGCCGGCGCAGCGCTCGAAATAGATCTTGCGGGCGGTGTCGAACTCGGCCTGGGTCATCGGCGGCGCCTTGGGATTGGTCGCCTGGTACATCGGCTCGGTGGCCAGGGGCGATCCGCCGGCCTGGTAGTTGGCCTCGGCCGGGCTGACCTTCTTGTCGGCCGCCGTCTGCGCAAAAGCGCCGGCGCCAACCAGGGCCGCCATCGCCAGCATCGTCAGGCGAATCGTGGTGCGGGATTTCATGGTGTTCTCTCTCCGTCGTGGATCAGCGTTTGAAGTGGCCGTCCCTGGGAGGACCGGTGGCCCGTCCGCCCGGCGGCTGTCCATGGCCGGTGCGCACGGGAACCATGGTCGGCGCGCCCGCGCGGCTTGTCCTTGAACTGGTTCAAGGACGGCCGTTCGTGGCTTCCCAACAATGGGCACCAACACCACAGGCGGCCAGGGACCACTGCCAGGCCGCCACCCCACGACGGAGCGATTCATGAACCTGGTCAACCTGCTCACCCCCGTTCGGCCGGCCACCGGCGACAGCGCCCCGGTCTCCCCCGGCACCGTGACCCTGGTCGGCGCCGGCCCGGGCGATTCCGAGCTGCTGACTGTCAAGGCGGTGAAGGCGCTGCAGGCGGCCCGGCTGGTGCTCTACGACCACCTGGTCAGCCCGGCGGTGCTGGAGTACCTGAGCCCGGACGCCGAGCGCATCTACGTCGGCAAGGAATCCTCGCGCCACACCCTGCCGCAGGAATCGATCATCGAACTCATGGTGCAGCTGGCCCGCAGCGGCCGCCCGCTGCTGCGGCTCAAGGGCGGCGACGGCTACATCTTCGGCCGCGGCGGCGAAGAGGCACAGGCGCTGGCCGCGCAGGGCATTCCGTTCACCGTGGTGCCAGGCCTGACGGCCGCCCAGGGCGCGGCCGCCTCGGTCGGCATTCCGCTGACCCACCGCGACCACGCCTGCTCGCTGGTGCTGGCCACCGGCCACCTGCGCGACGGCCAGGGCCTGGACATGGACTGGGCCATGCTCGCCCGCCCGCGCCAGACCGTGGTGCTCTACATGGGCGTGAACAACCTGCCCGAGATCTGCCGCCAGCTGCTGGCCCACGGCCTGTCGCCGCAGACGCCGGCCGCGCTGGTCGAGAAAGCCACCCTGCCCGGCGAACGCTGCATCACCGGCACCGTGGCCGAGCTGCCGGCGCTGGCGCTGCGCCACCAGGTGCGGCCCCCGGCGCTGATCATGATCGGCGGCGTGGTGTCGGTGCGCGCGCAGCTGGTGCCGGCCCTCCCCGCGGTCGTGGCCGAAGCGCCCGCGGCCTTCCATGCCGCGGCCTGATATCAGAAAGATGCCCCACCCCGGGGGCAGACGGCGCCCGGTTTGCTACGCTGGCAGGCTCCCCCCAAGCCCGTCCACGCCATGCCGACCACCACCCTGACCCTGATCTCTTCGATGGCCACCAAGGCCCTGCTGGCCGACCTGGTGGCCGGGTACACGCGACAGCACCCGGAGGTCGCGGTGACCGTGACCTCGGTCGGCGGCGTCGACGCCGCCAAGCGCGTGCAGGCCGGCGAAGCCTTCGACATCGTGGCGCTGGCCTCGGACGCGATCGGGAAGCTGGCCGCCAGCGGCCATGTGCAGGAAGCCACCCGGGTCGACATGGTGCGCTCTGCCGTCGCCGTCGCCATTCCGGCCGGCGCACCGCGCCCCGACATCTCGACCGAAGCCGCCCTCCAGGCGGCCGTGCTGGCCGCGCCGACCCTGGGCTATTCGACCGGACCCAGCGGCGTGCAACTGGCGAAGCTCTTCGAGCGCTGGGGCATTGCCGAACAGATCGCCCCGCGCATCGTCACCCCGCCGCCGGGCGTGTCGGTCGGTTCGCTGGTCGCCAAGGGCGAGGTTGCGCTGGGTTTCCAGCAGCTGAGCGAGATGATGGGCGTGGCGGGCATTGAGGTGATCGGCGGCCTGCCCGAGGCGGTGCAGATCGTCACCACCTTCTCGGCCGCGCGCGCCGCAGTCAGTGCGCAGCCCGAGGCCGTGCAGGACTTCCTGGCGTTCCTTGCCAGCCCCGACACCGCCGACCTCAAGCGCCACCACGGCATGGAAGGTGTCTGAGCCCCCACGCTCCGCCGCTGCGCGGGTCGCTGCCCCCCCGAGGGGGCTGATCCGGCTTGGGGCGGCCCGGCGCCGGCTCTCTGTGCCCCCACGCCCCGCCGCTGCGCTCAGGGCGTCGCGGCGACCCGCTGCTTGATGGCCCAGTAGGCCAGGCCCATGGCCGTGTCGGCCGCCGCGCTGCCCACCGACTCGGGCACCTTGGGGTACGCGCCGCCGTAGTTGACGATCACCACCGCGTCTTCTGGCTTCCAGAGGCCCTCGGCCGCGATCGCGTTGTAGGTTTCCTGGAACGCGGTGAGCCAGCCCGAGGACATGCTGTTGTTGCTGGTGAACCAGATGAAGGGCCGGCCGCGCACGTGGGTCTCGCGGATCGCGCGGCGGAACATGTCGCCGAACGGGCCTCCGGCACACAGGTTCACCGGACACTCGACAAAGGTGCCCTTGCTGCTGCGGAATGCCAGGATCGCGCTGGGGTTCGCGTAGAGGTACTTGCTGTTGCCAGCATCAAAGTTGTATGGCTGCCAGCCGGTGTAGACACCCCGGTAGCGCTGGGTCACCGGCGCGGTGGGGTCGGTGTAGATGGCGGTCGCATCGGCCAGGTTGCGCCCGTTCCAGTTGCCGGGGTTGTCGGTGTAGAAAGCGATGCCCTCCGGTTGCAGCAGGATGTCCGAATACAGGCGCTGGACGTTGGTGAACGCCTCCAGCGGCCACCAGGCGCTGCCGGGTGAGGGCACTGGGAACTCGGTGATCAGGTTGCGGGTGGTGAGCTTGCGGATCAGGGCGCCACTCTCCGCATCGGTGATCCCGGCGTTGTTGCCCCAGATGCCGTGGGCGTTCTGCCGCACATAGCTCCACTGCGCGTCGTAGCCGGCGTTGGTGGCCAGGTCGTTGTTGCCGGTCAGCGGAATGAACACCCGCGGACGGTTGGGGCCAGCCACCACGCAGGGCGGCGTGCCGCAGGCGGCCGTCATCACGTAGTAGCCAATTCCCTCGTAGGTGTAGATCGCCGACAGATGGGTCTCCACGGACTGCTTTTCCTCCAGGCTGGCGGTGTAGAAGTGCACGCCCTTGCCCTTGAGGTAGAAGCGGTAGAGCGGGGTGAAGCCGGCCGCCGGCGTGGTGCTGGCGTAATAGGCCACGCCCTCGTAGTGGAACTGCGGCAGGTCTGTCTCGATGCGGGCTTTTTCGACGTCGCTGATCGTGTAGAAGTGCACACCGGTCTGGGTGTTGAAGAACCGGTACACCGGGCTCATGCCGGTGGAGGAACGGCTGGCGGCGTAGAACGCCGTGCCTTCGGGCTCCAAAAAAGCGGCCGTGGCGTAGACGTTCTCGCGCTCTTCCACGGAGGCGGTGTAGAAGTGCACGCCCGCACCGGTGTTGTAGAAGCGGAAGACCCCGACCCGGTCCGCGTCGGCCACCTTGGGCGTGGCCGTGACCGTCTGCAGCGACTTCGTCTGGGCGTCGCCGGTCTGTTGCTCGCCACCGCCACAACCGGCCAGCCAGACCGCCAACACCACCACCCAGGCGCAACGCCGTGCCAACCCACCCATGTTCAAGCCTCCGGACGCCAAGTCCAAATCGTTTGCAAAACACCGATTGGACCCGATCCGCGCGAGCGGGTGACTCACCAATGGTGTCAGGCCTGACAGGCGGCTGGCTGCACCCGACCGGCCGCACGAGCTGCGCACGATGGCACGGATATTGCCATCCTGTTTCCATGCTCTTCACCCCGCTCCGATGAAATCGGCCCTCAGCTTCCTCATTGCCGCCAAACGTGGCGAAATCGCCGGGCTGGAACAGCTCGCGCTGACCAGCGCCCTGGTCAACGCCACCGGTCGCCTGATCCACGCGCTGCAGCGCGAGCGTGGCCTGTCCAACCTCTACCTGGCCTCGCAGGGCCAGCGCTGGGCCGAAGAACGCCAGGCGCAGACCACACACTGCGATGCGCTGCAGGCCGAGGTGCGGGCCGCTTTCGATGTGCTGGACACCGAATCCGCCCAAGCCGGTCACGGCACCCGCCTGTTCGGGCGCATCGCCTATGTGCTGCAGGGCCTGGACGCCCTGCCGTTGCTGCGCCAGCGGGTGCAGACCCGCCAGGGGAACGCCGCCCGCGCCACCGATGGCTACATCCGCCTGATCAACGGCCTGCTGGCGGTGGTGTTCGAGGCGGCCGACAGCGCCTCCGACCCCGGCATCTCGCGCCGCCTGGTCGCCCTGTTCAACTTCATGCAGGGCAAGGAATTCGCCGGGCAGGAACGCGCCACCGGCTCGGCGCTGTTCGCCGCCGGCATGGCCGTGGCCGACGGGCAACAGCGCCTGCTGCACCTGATCGACTCACAGGAGCGCTGCCTGCAGGTGTTCGCCGACTTCGCCAGCGAGCCACTGCGCGAGGCCTGGCAGGCGGTGCAGCGGCACGACACGCTGGCCTCGCTGGAGCGCCTGCGCCGCATCCTGGCGACGGCGCCGCCGGGCGGCCCGCTGGACACCGCCTTGAGCCAGGTCTGGTTCGACGCCTGCACCGCGCACATGGACGCCATGAAGACGGTCGAGGACGCGCTGGCCGCCGAGCTGGAGGCCCTGTGCCGCGAACGCCTCAAGGCCGCCGGCAGCGAACTGCAGAGCCTGCGGCAATGGCAGGAAACCGGTCCAGCGCTGCCGGGCAGCAACGACTTCTTCGACGACAGCCAGGCCGCGCCCGCGCCGCCCGTGCAGGCCTACGGACCGCAGGTCGACCGCTCGATCCTGGAGCTGGTGCACGAGCAGGGTCAGCGGCTGCAGCAGATGGGCGACGAGCTGGACACGGTGCGCGCCAGCCTGAACGAGCGCAAGCTGGTCGAGCGCGCCAAGGGCCTGCTGATGGCGCACCGCCACCTCAGCGAACACGAGGCCCACGCGACGCTGCGCCAGATGGCGATGAACCAGAACCGGCGCCTGGTGGACGTGGCGCAGGCGGTGCTGGCGATGGCCGAGATCCTGCCGCCCTGGACGCGCTGACCGCCCTGGTGCGGCGCACAAATAACGTGCTTCCTCTGCGGCGCGCACCAGATTGACGCCCTGCAACAGGGCGCCACAACGGGTCCTCCCGGCGCGGACAGCGCTTTCAAATCAAGCACTTACGCGCACACAGGCCAGGACACAGGTACAAACCCTTGGCCTGGCACGGTCCCTGCATTGTTTGACACAACGGGACGTGCCAAAGGCGGCACAGCATCCCGGCAGTCTTCCGAGACACACAGGACAACGGCGTCCATTTCGAGCCCCCAAGACAGGGGCAAGGAATGGGCGCCGTTTTGTTTTCCAGCTTCGTTTCTTTCGTTTTTTCTTCACAGGAGTTGAGCATGAACGACCACAGCGCCATCGCCCCCGAGACCGCCGCAACGCCGGCCGCGGACAATGCCTCGCGCCGCGACTTCCTCAAGAAAGGCACGGCCATCGGTGCCGCGACCTTCTTCTCGACCCTGGGCCACAGCGGCGTCTGGGCGGCCGGTTCCGACGCGCCGGAGAAGACCGAAGTCAAGATTGGCTTCATCCCGCTGACCGACTGCGCCAGCGTGGTGATGGCCAATGTGCTGGGCTTCGACAAGAAGTACGGCGTGACCATCGTGCCCACCAAGGAAGCGAGCTGGGCCGGTGTGCGCGACAAGCTGGTCAGCGGCGAACTGGACATGGCCCACGTGCTGTACGGCCTGATCTACGGCGTGCACATGGGCACGGCCGGCCCCAAGAAGGACATGGCCGTGCTGATGAACATCAACAACAACGGGCAGGCGATCAGTCTGTCCAAGGCGCTGGCCGACAAGGGTGCGGTCGACGGCCCCTCGCTGGCCAAGGTGATGGCCGCCAACCCACGCGAGTACACCTTCGCCGGCACCTTCCCCACCGGCACCCACGCCATGTGGATGCACTACTGGCTGGCCGCCGCCGGCATCAACCCGCTCTCGGGCGCCAAGCTGATCACCGTGCCGCCGCCGCAGATGGTGGCCAACATGCGCGTGGGCAACATGGACGGCTTCTGCGTCGGCGAGCCCTGGAACCACCGCGCCATCATGGACGGCATCGGCATCACCGCCAACACCACGCAGGATCTCTGGAAAGACCATCCGGAAAAGGTGCTGGGCACCTCGGCCGAGTTCATGAAGAAGTACCCCAACACCACGCGCGCCGTGATGATGGCCGTGCTCGAAGCCAGCCGCTGGATCGACGCCGGCCTGCAGAACAAGCTGAAGATGGCCGAGACGGTGGCGCAGAAGGCCTACATCAACACCGGCGTGGACGCCATCAACCAGCGCATCCTGGGCCGCTACCAGAACGGTCTGGGCAAGACCTGGGACGACCCCAACCACATGAAGTTCTTCAACGACGGCAAGGTCAACTTCCCGTACCTGAGCGACGGCATGTGGTTCGTCACGCAGCACAAGCGCTGGGGCCTGATCAAGAGCCACCCCGACTACCTGGCCATCGCCAAGCAGGTCAACCAGGTCGACCTCTACAAGTCGGTCGCCAGCGCCATGGGCATCAGCGTCCCCAAGGACCCGATGCGCAGCAGCAAGCTCATGGATGGCGTGGTGTGGGACGGCAAGGACCCCGCCAAGTACGCCGACGGCTTTGCCATCAAAGCCTGACCCCCCCAACCCAGGAGAACACCATGGTTGCTGCTGTATTCCATTCCCCGCTGGAGGCGTCGGCCGTGCCGGCCGCCAGCCCCACACCCGCTGCCAAGCCCATGAGCACCACCGTTCCGGCCGTCACCGGCAAGAGCCCTGCGCCGAAAAAACCGGCGCGCGACTGGCGCGGCTTCTGGATGGCGGTGCTGCCACCCATCCTCGGCCTGGCGCTGCTGGTGCTGATCTGGCAGGGCATCGCGTCGACGTCCAACAGCGGCATCCCCAAGCCCGCCGAAACCTGGGCGCAGGCGGTCAAGGTGTTCTCCGATCCGTTCTACAGCAACGGTCCGAACGACCAGGGCATCGGCTGGAACATCCTGTCCTCGCTCAAGCGGGTCGCGGTCGGCTTCGGCCTGGCCGCCCTGGTGGGCATTCCGGCGGGCTTTGCCATCGGCCGCTCGGTGTTTCTCTCGCGCATGTTCAACCCGCTGATCAGCCTGCTGCGTCCGGTCTCGCCGCTGGCCTGGCTGCCGATCGGCCTGCTGGTGTTCAAGGGCGCCAACCCGGCCGCCATCTGGACCATCTTCATCTGCTCGATCTGGCCCATGGTCATCAACACCGCGGTGGGCGTGCAGCGCGTGCCGCAGGACTACATGAACGTGGCCCGCGTGCTCAACCTCAGCGAGTGGAAGATCTTCACCAAGATCCTGTTCCCCGCCGTGCTGCCCTACCTGCTGACCGGCGTGCGCCTGGCGGTGGGCACGGCCTGGCTGGTGATCGTGGCGGCCGAGATGCTGACCGGCGGCGTGGGCATCGGCTTCTGGGTCTGGGACGAGTGGAACAACCTCAACGTCTCCTCCATCATCATCGCCATCTTCGTGATCGGCATCGTCGGCCTGCTGCTGGAGTTCGCGCTCATCAAGCTGGCTTCCCTGTTTACCTACGAAGAGGTGAAGGCATGAACACCGCCGCCATGAACACGAAGTACATCGACATCCAGAACGTCGAGCAGACCTTCAAGACCAAGAAGGGCAACTTCCCCGCGCTGCGCGAGATCAACCTGACTGTGGCCAAGGGCGAGTTCGTGGCCCTGATCGGCCACTCGGGCTGCGGCAAATCCACGCTGCTCAACCTGATCGCCGGTCTGACCACGCCCACCGAAGGCGTGCTGCTGTGCGCCGACAAGGAGATCAATGGCCCCGGCCCCGAGCGCGCCGTGGTGTTCCAGAACCACTCGCTGCTGCCCTGGCTGACCTGCTTCGAGAACATCTACCTCGCGGTCGAGCGCGTGTTTGGTGCGACCGACACCAAGGCGCAGCTGAAGACACGCACCGAGGACGCGCTGGCCCTGGTCGGCCTCACGGCCGCCGCGCAGAAGCGCCCCGGCGAGATCTCCGGCGGCATGAAGCAACGCGTGGGCATCGCCCGCGCCCTCTCGATGGAACCCAAGGTGCTGCTCATGGACGAACCTTTTGGTGCGCTCGACGCCCTGACCCGCGCCAAGCTGCAGGACGAGCTGCTGGACATCGTGGCCCGCACGCACAGCACGGTGGTCATGGTCACGCACGATGTGGACGAGGCCGTGCTGCTCTCCGACAAGATCGTGATGATGACCAATGGGCCTGCCGCCACCATCGGCGAGGTGCTCGCCGTCGAGCTGCCGCGCCCGCGCCACCGCGTGGCCCTGGCCGACGACCCGCAGTACCAGCACTACCGCAAGGCCGTGATCGACTTCCTCTACACGCGCCAGGCGCACGTGGAAAAAGCAGCCTGATCCCCACACCCCAAGCTGGTGCATTCGGCCCGGTTTTCACGGGCACGAAGCTTGCGAGAAACGGGGCGAAGGCTGACGAAGGCCTTCCCCCTCTGCGCCACACCGCCTCCGCGGTGACCGGGCGCCTCCGCGACCGCAGCGCCTTTCCAGGCGGCCTGCGGCCGTGGTGCATCCTCCCCACGACCCACCCCACTGCAGACCACGACCATGGCCGGATTTCGCTCGTTCCTCCAAAGTGGCCACACGCCCACGCTGTTCGCCGCCTTCTTCTACCTGATGTTCTCCTTTGTCATCTGGGTGATGAATGGCGCCATGGCCCCGTTCATCAGCGAGGAGTTCCATCTCACCGCCGCGCAGAAGGGCCTGCTGCTGTCCATCCCGATCGTGGCCGGCGCCATCATGCGGTTCCCGCTCGGCCTGCTGGCGCAGTACGTGGGCCGCAAGACCGCTACCCTGGTCGAGCTGAGCCTGATCTGCTTCACCATGGCGTTCGGCTACTTCTTCGTGCACAGCTACGACGACATGCTCAAGATGGCCCTGCTGCTGGGCGTGGCCGGCGCCAGCTTCGGCGTCGCCATGTCGCTGGGCTCGGGCTGGTACCCGCCCAAGTACAAGGGCCTGGCCATGGGCCTGGTCGGTGCGGGCAACGTCGGCACCGCCGTCGCGGCCCTGACCGCGCCCCCGTTGGCGCAGGCCTTCGGCTGGCAGACCGTCTACGGCTTCGCCGCCCTCGCCTCGTTCGTGCCCATGCTGGTGGTGGCCTTCATGGCCAAGGAGCCGCCCGACCGCGACGAGCACGCCAAGATGAAAGACCACCTGGCCTGCCTGATGGAAAAAGACGGCTGGGTCTTCAGCCTGATCTATGTCGTCACCTTTGGTGGCTTCATCGGCATCACCACCTTCCTGCCGACCTACTACTACGACCAGTTCGGCGTGAGCAAGGTGCAGGCCGGCCAGCTCACCATGCTCGCCGCCTTCATGGGCGCCGCGGTGCGCGTGTTCGGCGGCTGGATCTCCGACCACTGGGGCGGCGTGAACACGCTGACCGTGGTGCTGGTCGTCGTCGCGGTCGCGCTGGTCGGCGTGGGCCTGTCGGCGCACTCCATCGTGCTGACCACCCTGCTGCTGATCGTGTGTTTCGCTGCGCTGGGCGCCGGCAACGGCGCGCTGTTCCAGCTGGTGCCGCTGCGCTGGCCCACCTCCACCGCCGTGGCCGGCTCCATGATCGGCGAGATCGGCGCCCTGGGCGGCGGCCTGGTGCCCATGCTCATGGGCCAGGCCAAGCAGCGCACCGACAGCTTCCTGATCGGCTTTGTCGTGCTGGCCGTGTTCTCGGTGCTGATGCTGGGCGTGATGCGCACGATGCAGGTGCGCTGGACGCGGACCTGGGCGGAAAAGGGTGGGCGGGCGCGCACCGCGTGACGTCGCCGGTTCGCAGGTCGCTCAAAGGAAAGGGGTTGTGCTCTGGAAAGACTGGACTGCCAGGCGTAAGCTGCTTGTCCGGCCGAACCGACGGGGTGCTTGCCAATGGGGCACGGCTTGGCCGAACCAAGCGAAAGGACTGTCTATGTTGTCCGACTCGACGGTGACGACCATGCTCCCGGTCAAGGACATGGCCCGTGCTCGTGCCTTCTATGAGGGCTGCCTGGGTTTGAAGCCCGGTGGCCTGAAGCCAGACGGCAAATTTGTCTACATGGTTGCTGGCAGTACGTTGGCGCTGTTTCCGAAGCCTGAAGGCACCAAAGCGGATCACACCGCCATCAGTTTCCGGGTGCCGGACATCGCCGTCAGCATCGAGAAGCTGAAACACGCGGGCGTTGTGTTTGAGGACTACGACTTCCCGGGTTTGAAGACGGTGAACCACGTCTGCGTGCTCGGCGCAGAGAAAGCGGCCTGGTTCAAAGACACCGAGGGCAACTACCTGTGCATTCACGAGGACATCGCCTAGCGCAGAGGATGGAGCTGCCCAGCGTTTGACATGGACGGCATCGCCAGGCGTCCGAGGCCGGTCCGGGTCGCGAGCAAGCCATCAGTCCGGCGCCACCGACAACACGGCCAACGCGGCCCGCAAACGCGCCTCGTAGCGCTGCTTGAACGCGACCACTTCCTCCGGCGTCCACTCCGCCAACCCCGCGCCGCTCTTCATGCCCGTGCGCCCCTGCTGGACCAGCTCGGCCACGCAGGCCGGCGGGGTGCCGATGTTGGACAGGCTGGGGTAGACCGACGCGCCGGAGGCGACGTGCGTGTCCCAGCCGGACATTTCTTTCTGCGCCATGGGGCCGAGCGCGGCGAAGCGGAAACCGAAGCCGAAGCGCACCGCGTCGTCGATGTCCTGCGGGGTCACGATGCCCTGGTCCACCAGCGACAGGGCTTCGCGCATCAGCGCGTGCTGCAGGCGCGTGATGAGCAGGCCGGGGATGTACTGCCGGATCAGCGTGGTCTTCTTGCCCGTGGACTGGAGGAGGCGGCACACGCCTTCGGCCAGCGGCAGGCGGGTGTTTGAACCCAGCGCGACTTCCACCATCGGCACCATGTGCGCGGGCATGGAGTAGTGCAGGTTGAGCATGCGGTCGGTGGTGCCCAGGCCCTCGGTCATCTCGTCGATGCCGTGGCCCGAGCTGTTGCTGCCGATGGGGATGTGCGGCGGCACGCGGCGGTCGAGTTCGGCGAACAGGGCGCGCTTGGCGGCGAGGTCTTCGCTGATGGTTTCGATGACCAGCGCCACGCCGCCCCAGTCATTCCATTCATTCAGGTCGGCGGCGCCGAGCGGGCCTGGCGGGGCCACCGGCTGCAGCGTGGCGGCCAGCGCTTCGATCGCGGGCAGCTTCGCCTGCAGGGCCGGCAGGTCGCGGCCGAGCAGCACGACCGGGTGGCCCACCGCGCTGAAGATGGCGGCGATGCCGGCGCCCATGTTCCCGGAACCGATGACGACGATGGTGGAAGCGGTGTGCGATGAGGTCATGGCGTCATGGTTGAAAGAAGGGGATCAGGCGCCGCGCGTCGACGCGCGTCCGACGCCTTTGCCGTACCAGTCCGGGCGTTCGGTGGGGGTTCTCGGGCCGACGGCCACCGTGCACTCCGCCTCCAGTCCCTGGAGCAGCCGCGCCAGGAATGCGACAAAGCCCTGCACATCCCGATCCCGCCGGGCATCGGGCCGCACCAGCGCATGGAATGGCGGGGAGTCCACGCTGTCCCAGTCCATCAGCACCGGTTCCAGCCGCCCTTCCCTGACCAGGTGCCAGACCGAAAGATCGGCGAAACGGCCAACACCCTGGCCATGCAGCACCGCCTGCAGCGCGTCGTCCCGGCTGCCGCAGGTCAACCAGCCGCGCACGGTCACGGTCTCGACCTGGTCACCCCGGTGATGCCGCCAGAGGTCCAGCACCGTGCCCTCCGGCGAACGGACCAGCACACAGGCATGGGCCTGCAACTCTGCGGGGTGGCGTGGCGGCGGGTGCTGGCGCCAGTAGGCCGGGCTGGCGCAGACGATCAGGCGGCTCTGGGCCAGCGGCACCTGGATGAAGTCCAGCGCCCCCGGCCAACCCAGCGCCACCAGCACGTCCATTCCGCGGGCCTCGGCGTCCGTCACCGTCAGGTGATTGACCGTCCGCAGTTCGATCTGGACATGGGCAAAGCGCTCACGGAAGGCCGGCAGCGCCGGAACCAGCACGGTCCGCGACAGCAGGGGCGGCACACCGACGACCAGGGTGCGCGCCCGCGCCGCCGTCTGGTCCGACACCAGCTTGTCGGCCTGCTCCAGTTGCGCCAGCAAGGGGGCACACATCTCCCGGTAGGCCTCGCCCCGGGCGGTGAGCCGCAGTCCGTGGGTGCTGCGATCGAGCAGCCGGGCGCCGAGTTCGCGTTCCAGGGCGCCGATCATCTTGGTGACCGCCGGCACACTGACCTCGAACCGGCGTGCGGTGGCCGAGAAGCTCCCCTCCTCGGCCGCCACCACGAAATAGTGCAAGGCACGCAGCTTGTCCATGTCCCGAAGACCCGAAGTCGAAGACTCCCGTTTTTACCGGAGGTTAAAGGCCATGTCATCCGGAATCGGCTTTCCACGGTCTGGCGGTTTGCCTAGAGTTCGGTCCATCGAACCGCCGGGGGCTGCCGTGACCACCGTCACCCCGAACCGGCGCTTCCCCGGAAGGAACCACCATGCTGCACCTGAGAAAACTCCTGATCGTCTTCGCCGCGCTGGTGCCGTTCGGCCCGGCGCTCGCGCAACCGGCCGCGGCAGATCCGGCGGCGGCCAGAGCCATCCGCATGGTCGTGCCGCTGCCGGCCGGAGGCCCGAGCGACTTCATCGCCCGCCTGACCGCCCAACACCTCACCGAGGCGCTCGGGCAGCCGGTGGTGGTCGAGAACAGGCCGGGCGCCAACGGCCTCATCGCCGCCCGCGAGGTGGCCACGGCCGGTGGCGACGGCCAGGTGCTGCTGTACGCCCCCGGCTCCATGATCGCCGCGCCGCTGCTGGCCAGGGACACGGGCTTCGACTGGGTGCGCGAACTGGCGCCGGTGGGCAAGATCGGCCGCGTGCCGTTCGGACTGGCGGTCCACCCGGGGGTGCCCGCGACCTCCATGGCCGAACTGGCCGCACTGGCCCGCCAGCAGCCCGGCGCCCTCAACGTCGCCACCAGCACGCCGAGCGAGGTCATGGCGGCCGCGCAGTTCATGAAGGCCGCCGGCGCCACCTTGACGCGCGTGCCGTACAAGGGTTCGCAGCAGGCCATGCCCGACCTGCTGGCGGGCCGGGTGCAGCTGATGTTCGGCCCGCTGTCCGCGCTGCAGCCGCACGCCAAGTCTGGCGCGCTGCGCCTGCTGGCGGTGATCGGCGCCGAGCGCAGCGCGGCACTGCCGGAGGTGCCCACCACGGCAGAGGCCGGCTTCACCGGCGTGGCCGTTCCGACATGGCAGGCGCTGTACGTGCCCGCGCGCGTCGACGGCGCCCGTCAGGCGAGACTGGCGCAGGCGGTTCAGGCGGTGGCCGCGCGGCCGGACGTGAAGGCGGAGCTGGGCCGGCGCCTGCTGGCCGCAGAGGCGGCGTCGCCGCAGGAGGTGGCGGCCACGATCAGGCGGGAGCTCGCCGACTGGGCGGTGCTGATCGACGAATACCGGCTCACCGCCGACTGAGGGCCCTGCGGCCCGGGCATGTGCGGTCGACGGCCATGAAGGTTCTGTTCTGCTCCACCGGCGGACTCGGGCACCTCCTGCCGATGCGTCCACTGGCCGCGGCGTTGCAGGCGCGGGGACACCGGCTGGCCTGGGTCACCGCACCCGACGCACTGCGGTGGCTGGACGGGCTGGACATGGCGCTGTTTCCGGCCGGCCCCGCGTTCGGGCCTGGCCGGCTGGCGTTCCGGCAGCGGCACGCGGACGCGCTGCAGGTCACCGGCGAGGCGCTCTCCGCCCAGGTCTTCCCGCGCCTGTTCGGCGCCACGCTGGCACCGGCCATGTTCGACGCACTCGGCGACGCGGTCGATCGCTGGCGGCCCGACCTGGTGGTGCTCGAACCGGCGGCGCTGGCCGCGCCCCTGGTCTGCGCGCAGCGGGGCCTTCCCTGGCTGACGCACGAATATGGCCTGCCGGTCCCACCGGCCTACCTGCAGGACGCCATGCGCTGGTTCGGCCCCTGGTGGCAACGCGCGGGACTGCCGGTCCCGGACGACGGCGGGCTGTACCGCCACCGGAGCATCCATGTCGCGCCGCCGGGCCTGTCGCCGGTCCCGCCCGCGCGGGCGGCGGCCAGCCTGGCCTTGAATCCCTGCGTGCTGCCGGCCGGGCACCGGTTTCGCGCTCCCCGTCCCGCCGGACAACCGGCCCGCGTCTACCTGACGTTCGGGACCGTCTTCCACCGCAGCCCTGCGTTGCTGCAGGCGGCCCGCGCGCTGGCGGACACCGGCGCGCAGGTGGTGGTCTCGGTCGGCCCGGATGGGCGCCCCGAGGAGGTTCCCGCGCACCCCAATGTCCAGGCGGCGACCTTCGTCGACCAGTCCGCGGTGCTCAAGGCCTGTGATCTCGTGGTGTCCCACGGCGGTGCGGGCACCGTCCTGGCCGCGGCCGCGCACGGTCTGCCGCAGCTCGTCCTGCCGCAGGGCGCCGACCACTTCCGCAACGCGCGTGCCCTGGCACAGGCCGCGGTCGCGCGGACGATCGCCCCGCCGGCGCAGACCACGGACCACATCCGCGAGGCCGCCGAGAACCTGCTGTCGGACCCTGCCTGGGCCGGCGCCGCGCGGCGCCTGGCCGAAGAGATGCGCGCCATGCCGCCTCCGGCCACCGTGGCCGAGGGACTGGAGCGGTGGTGCACCCACCGATCGCCCGCCGGGCCCGAAGCCCGGCCCGGCCTCAGCGCGGAAGAAACGCCAGCCAGTACACCAGCAGCACATTCAGCAGCACGCTGAAGCCCAGCAGCAGCTTCCACAACATGGTCGGGTCGCGCTGGATCAATGGCGTGGCCGGCGGTGCGGTCAGCGGGCGCGAGGCGCCGCGCTCCAGCGCGAGCAGCAGCTCTTCGGCGGTCTCGAAGCGCTGCTTCTGGTCGCGGCTGACGGCCTTGAGCACGATGTGGTCGAGCCAGATCGGCACCTCGGGGTGGTGGCGGCTGGGGGCGACCGGGTCGCGGTAGTAGCGGCCGGCCTGGTAGGGCAGCACCTCGCCGTAGGGCAGCTTGCCCGTCAGCAGCTGGTAGAGCGTGACGCCGAGGGCAAAGAGGTCGCTGCGCGCGTCGGCCGGTTCGGGCGGCGCGTCGGTGTCCACGCCGCCGCCGCGCAGGCGGAAGCCCCATTGCTCGGGGTTGATGAAGCTGGGCGTGCCGGCGTGCAGCGCGCGCGCCGACGCGGGTTCGCGCCCGCTGAGGGCCACGCCCAGGTCGAGCAGGCGCAGCACGCCGTCTTCGCCCTGGTGCAGGTTGGCGGGCTTGACGTCGCGGTGGATCACGCCCTGGCGGTGCAGGTGGCCCAGTGCCTTGGCGGCCTGCGTGGCCATGGCGATGGACTGCGCCACACCGGGGCGGTGCTGGCGATCCAGCATGTGCTGCAGCGATTCGCCGCCGTGCCAGTCGTAGAGCAGGTAGAAGGCGCTGGCGCCCTGCCCGGCCGGCCGCGTGGGCGGCGCGTCGTGCACCGCCACCAGGTGTTCGGCCGCGCGGCTGGTGGCCATGCGGCGCGCCAGCCAGGCCTCGTGCGCGAGCATGGCGCGCTCCTCGGCGTCGTGCGCGCGCTGCGGGTGCAGGGTCTTGAGCGCGTAGAGCTTCTGCGTGGCCGGGTCGCGCACCTGGTAGACGAGGTTGATGCCGTTGTCGGCCACCACGGCGGTGACGTGCAGGCCGTCGATCTGTTCGCCCAGCTTGAGTTTGGGGGGGATGGGCAGCTGCGCGGCCAGGCGGTTCTGGTCCTGCAGGGTGGCGCTGTCGAGCCCGCGCACGCGCACCACCAGCGCGGTCACGTTGTCCTGGCTGCCGCGCTGCAGGGCGGCGGCCACCAGCGCTTCGCCCAGGGCCTGGGCCGTGGCGCCGGGGCCGTGCTCGTCCAGCAGGGCCTTCAGCCGCGCCTCGGGCAGCACGTTGTGCACGCCGTCGCTCATCAGCAGGAACAGATCGCCCACCAGCAGGTCGCCCTGCGTGTAGTCGACCACCACGCGGTCTTCCACGCCGATGCAGCGCAGCAGCTGGTGGCTGAGGTCGGGGTGGGTCGCGACGTGGTCGTGCGTGAGCTGGGTGAACACACCGTCGCGCAGCAGGCAGGCGCGCGTGTCGCCCACGTGGGCCAGGGTGTAGCCCTGGCCGCGCAGCACCATGGCGGTGAGCGTGGTCAGGCCCATGGCCGGCTGGCGGCGGCGGTTGACGCCGGCCAGCCAGGTGTTCTGCGCGCCGATGATGCGGTCCATCGCGACCGTGGTGTCCCAGGTGTCGGGCGTGCCGTAGTAGTCGCGCACCAGGCTGGTCACCGTGGTCTGCGCCGCTTCCTTGCCCAGCCCGCCCGCGCTCACGCCGTCGGCGATGGCGACGATGGAGCCCATGTCGGCCTGCCCCGGCGGCGGCAGCATGGCGGCGCAGAAGTCTTCGTTGGGTTCCTTGCGGCCCGCCTGGCTGGCGTAACCGATGTCGATGTCAAAAGCCATGCACCACCTCTAGCAAGAACAGCGCCCGAAGTTGGTGCATTGCACAAATCCGGTCATCCCATCAGCACCTGCATGCTGCGCTCGTAGTGGGTGGACAGCTGCTCGAACAAATCCAGCAGCGCCTCGCTGGCGTTGGCCACCGTCTCCAGCCGCGCCAGCCGGTCGCGGCCCGCAGGGCGGCGGTCCTGCGGTGTCGCGGCCAGCATCTGCTGCCAGCCGGTGGCGGCCTGGTCCAGCGCGGCGCGGATGTCGGGCGTGGCCAGCGGCAGGCCGTTCAGGTAGGCCAGCGCGCGCTCGAAGTCGTGCTGCACGGCGGTCATGGCGGCGCTGCGGCTGGCGGCGCCTTCTTCCACCCCTTCCTCCACGCCCAGCAGGTCCATCAGCGCCATCTGGGCAAAACGCTGCGAGAGCATGCGCTGGCGGCCGGCCACGTTGAGCACCTGCAGCGAAGCCACCGGGCCGGCGCTCTGCAGGCTGGTGGTCAGGCGCTCGGCGTCCTGCAGCAGGCGGCCGGCCAGTGCGTCCACCTGCGGCACCTGCGCCGCCACGGGCTTGCCCTTGAGCGCGGGCTTGAGCGCCTGCCAGGTGGCGCCGGGCTGGGCCAGCAGGTCGCCGAAGCTGGGCTGCGACAGCCCCTTGGCCAGCCAGGCGAGGTTGGCGTCCACGCGCTGCACCGAGTCGTCGAGCAGGGCCTGCTGCTGGCGCGACTGCACGTCGGCCAGGCGCAGCAGGTAGAGCTTGACCAGGCGCTGGGAGAGCATGCGCAGCTGGCCCGCGCGGTTGACGGCCTCGGCGAAATGGGCCGAGTGGATGATCTGCTCGGACACCTGGCCCAGGCGCTGGTTGGTGTGCATGGACGCGGTGCGCAGGATCTGGAAGGCGTCGTCGTCGGTCAGCGCCCGCGCGCGCATGAGGATGCCCTTGGCGCGCTCGACCAGCTTGCGGTCTTCGAAGCGCTGCGAGACGTCGCGCAGCTGCGCCAGCAGGGCCTGCTCGTGGCCGAAGCGCGCCTGCGCCAGCTTCACCAGCGGGCGCAGCCGCTCGGCGCCGTAGCCGCCGACCACCCAGGCGTGCACGCCCGCGCCGATCGCGCGTTCGATGTGGGCCGCGTCGTTGTCCGCGGTGAACAGCAGCACCGGGCGCGGCGCGACCTCCGACAGGGTCTGCGTGGCCCTGAACAGGGCGTCGTCGGGGCGCGTGGCTTCGCCGACCACCAGATCTGGTGCGTGCTGCACGCTGGCCTGCACCAGTTTGCTGCAGTCGTCGACGGTGGCCAGCAGCTCGAAACCGGCGGCCGCCAGGTCGGCCGGCAAGGGCAGCAGGCCCCGGGAACCCTGGCGAAGAAACAGCACGGACGTCATATGAATCAAGGACTTGTGGTCATGCGGGGCGGTCGCGGCCGCGGCGTTGACGGCCGACGCCGGGGGAGCGGCGGCGGGCCAGCCGATGGGGCGCCGATCATATGGCACACCTCTTGCATTGAACAGGCCAGACGTGACGACGCGTCCAACCCCGGCCTCGCGTCGGGGCCCTGTGCACAACGACGTGCGCAGTGACCGATCCGGTGCCGGCCCTGTGCCTGCGCCACCCCGGCAGCTCTGCCGGGCTTCGACCTTCCCTTGACCTGTGTTCCGGCCTGCGTGCCGCCATGTGACCGCCTGCGTGCGTCCGCCGGAGCCAGACCCCTTTTCCCCGTGATCCCCCGTGATCTTCAGACAGGAGTCGCCGCAATGAAAAAGATGAAACTCGTGATGGTGGGCAACGGCATGGCCGGTGTGCGCACGCTCGAAGAGCTGCTGAAGATCGCCCCCGATTTCTACGAGATCACGGTCTTCGGCGCCGAGCCGCACCCGAACTACAACCGCATCCTGCTCTCGCCGGTGCTCGCCGGTGAACAGACCATCGACGAGATCATCCTCAACGACTGGTCCTGGTACACCGACAACCACATCACCCTGCACGCGGGCCACAAGGTGACCGAGGTCGACCGCGTCAAGCGCATCGTGCACTCGGTCGGCCCGAACGGAGAAAAGGTCTCGGCGGAATACGACCGCCTGATCATGGCCACCGGCTCCAACCCCTTCATCCTGCCCATCCCCGGCAAGGACCTGAAAGGCGTGCTGGCCTACCGCGACATCGCCGACACGCAGGCCATGATCGACGCCGCCGCCACCTACAAGCACGCGGTCGTGATCGGTGGTGGCCTGCTGGGCCTGGAAGCGGCCAACGGCCTGATGAAGCGCGGCATGCAGGTCAGCGTGGTGCACGTCGCGCCCTGGCTGATGGAACGCCAGCTCGACGATGTGGCGGGCAAGCTGCTGCAGAAGTCGCTGGAAGAGCGCGGCATGAAGTTCCTGATCGGCGCGCAGACGCAGGAACTGGTCGGCGGTGACGACGGTCGCGTGAAGGCGATCCGCTTCAAGGACGGCAGCGAGGTGCCGGCCGACCTGCTGGTGATGGCCGTGGGCATCCGCCCCAACACCGCGCTGGCCGAAAGCATGCGCCTGCACGTCAACAAGGGCATCGTGGTCAGCGACACCATGCAGACCATCACCGACGCGCGCATCTACGCGGTGGGCGAATGCGCGGCGCACCGCGGCATCGCCTACGGCCTGGTGGCGCCGCTGTTCGAGCAGGGCAAGGTGCTGGCCACGCACCTGGCCGAGTTCGGCATCGGCCGCTACACCGGCTCGCTGACCTCGACCAAGCTGAAGGTGACGGGCATCGACCTGTTTTCCGCCGGTGAATTCATGGGCGGCGAAGGCACGGAAGAGATCGTGATGAGCGACCCCTTCGGCGGTGTCTACAAGAAGCTGGTGATCAAGGACGACAAGCTGGTCGGCGCCTGCCTCTACGGCGACACGGTGGACGGCAGCTGGTACTTCAAGCTGCTGCGCGAAGGCCGCACCGTCAGCGACATCCGCGACAAGCTGATGTTCGGCGAAAGCAATATCGGCGACGTCGGCCACCAGGGCCACAACAAGGCCGCCGCGATGAAGGACAGCGACGAGGTCTGCGGCTGCAACGGCGTGACCAAGGGCACCATCTGCAAGGCCATCAAGGACAAGGGCCTGTTCACGCTGGACGAGGTCAAGAAGCACACCAAGGCCAGCGCCAGTTGCGGCTCCTGCACCGGCCTGGTCGAGCAGATCCTGATGTTCACCGCCGGTGGCGACTACTCGGCCACGCCGAAGAAGAAGGCCATGTGCGGCTGCACCGACCACAGCCACCAGGACGTGCGCGACGCGATCCGCAACGACAAGCTGCTGACCATCGCCGACACCTTCAAGGCCCTGGGCTGGAAGACGCCCAACGGCTGCGCCAGCTGCCGCCCGGCCGTCAACTACTACCTGATCAGCACCTGGCCCAAGCAGGCCAAGGACGATCCGCAGAGCCGCTACATCAACGAGCGCTCGCACGCCAACATCCAGAAGGACGGCACCTACTCGGTGATCCCGCGCATGTGGGGCGGCGAGACGACGGCCGACGAGCTGCGCCGCATCGCCGACGCCGCCGACAAGTACAACATCCCGACCATCAAGGTCACGGGCGGGCAACGCATCGACCTGCTGGGCGTGAAGAAGGAAGACCTGGTCAACGTCTGGAAAGACATCGGCATGCCCAGCGGCCACGCCTACGCCAAGGCGCTGCGCACGGTGAAGACCTGCGTGGGCAGCGAGTGGTGCCGCATGGGCACGCAGGACTCGACCCAGATGGGCAAGGACCTGGAGAAAGCCATGTGGCGCATGTACGCGCCGCACAAGGTCAAGTTCGCCGTCTCGGGCTGCCCGCGCAACTGCGCCGAGGCCGGCATCAAGGACGTGGGCGTGATCGGCGTGGACTCGGGCTGGGAGATGTACATCGCCGGCAACGGCGGCATCAAGACCGAGGTGGCGCACTTCCTGGTGAAGGTGAAGACGGCCGAGGAAGTGATGGAGTACACCGGCGCCTTCTGCGAGCTGTACCGCCAGGAAGGCTGGTACCTGGAGCGCACCGTGCACTACGTCAACCGCGTGGGCCTGGACTACGTCAAGAAACGCATCCTGGACGACGCGGCCGGCCGCAAGGCGCTGTGGGAACAGCTGCAGTTCGCGCTGGATGGCGAACCCGATCCGTGGTTCGACTTCAAGGACGCGGCCGTGGACACGCGCCAGTTCGACCCCGTGGCCGTCGTCAAGGCCTGAGGCCGGCACCATGCAACGCCGCCACCTCCTGGTCCTCGCGGGCGCAGCCCCCCTGGGTCTGCACGCCCAGGTGAGCGACCTGTCCGACGCCATCAACAAGGCCGGTCGCCAGCGCATGCTTTCGCAGCGTCTGGGCAAGGCCTGGCTCGCACTGGCCCAGCAGACGGAAGGCCGCATCGCCCAGACCGTGCTGGACAAGTCGATGGCCCTGTTCAACCGCCAGCTGGCCGAGCTCAAGGCCTTCGCCCCATCGCCCGAGATCCGCGAAACCTACGTTGCGCTGGAAGCGGCCTGGAGCGACTACCAGGGCGCCCTGGTCGGTGCCACCCCCAGCAAGGACAACGCGACCAAGGTGCTCAAGGCCGACGCCCGCGTGCTGGCCCTGGCCCACCAGGGCACCCAGCAGTACGAGGCGGCCATGGGCCGTCCGGTCGGCAAGCTGGTCAACATCGCCGGCCGCCAGCGCATGCTGTCCCAGCGCATGGCCAAGTTCTATTACGCCGCCACGCTGCCGGTCGATCCGGCGGCGGCGGTGGCCGAGATCGGCAAGGCCCGCAGCGAGTTCCTGAGCGCCATGGAGCTGCTGCGCCGCGCCCCCGAATCCACGCCGCGCATCCGTGAGGAACTCGTGCTGGCCGACGGCCAGTGGCTGTTCTTCGATCAGGCGCTGCAACGCGTGCAGTCGGGCGCTTCCGCATCTCCCCGGCCGCTGTCCGACGTCTTCGTGACGAGCGAAAACCTGCTGAGCGTGATGGACCGGGTGACCGAGTTCTACGCCAATGTGAAATCCTGAAAACTGCGAAAGCCCCATGAACATGAGCCAATGGACCCCCATCTGCCAGGTTGAAGACATCCCCGTGCTCGGTTCGCGCCGCGTGGCGCGCGAGCAGGGTCTGGACGTCGCGATCTTCCGCAACGACCAGGACGAGGTGTTCGCCCTGCTCGACCGCTGCCCGCACAAGGGCGGCCCGCTCTCGCAAGGCATCGTCTTCGGCACCCACGTGGCCTGCCCGCTGCACAACTGGACCATCGGCCTGTGCGACGGCCAGGCGTCGGCGCCCGACGAAGGCTGCACGCCCAAGTTCAGCGTGAAGGTGGAGAACGGCCAGGTGTTCCTGGACGCCAACCAGCTCGCCACGCAGGCCACCGATCTGGTGCGCCCGATCGCCGGCCCCGCCCGCAGAACCGCCAAGGCCTGAGCCCATGACCGAAACCCGCTCCACCTGCCCCTACTGCGGTGTGGGCTGCGGCGTCATCATCGAATCCGATGGACCGCAGATCACCGGTGTGCGCGGCGACCCGGATCACCCCGCCAACTTCGGCAAGCTCTGCACCAAGGGCAGCACGCTGCACCTCACGGCCACGCCCGCCATCACGCGCCAGACCCGGCTGCTGCAACCCCTGCAGCGGCTGCAGCGCGGCCAGCCGCCTGTGGCCATCGGCTGGGACGCGGCGCTGGACCAGGTGGCCGGCACGTTCGGCCGCATCGTGCGCGAGCACGGCCCCGACGCCGTGGGCCTGTACCTCAGCGGCCAGCTGCTGACCGAGGACTACTACGTCTTCAACAAGCTGGCCAAGGGCCTGATCGGCACCAACAACGTCGACACCAATTCGCGCCTGTGCATGAGCAGCGCAGTCGCCGGCTACAAGGCCACGCTGGGCGCCGACGCGCCCCCCGCCTGCTACGACGACGTGAACCACGCGCAATGCCTGTTCATCGTCGGCAGCAACGCGGCCTACGCCCACCCCATCCTGTTCCGCCGCATCGAAGAAGCGCGCCGCCAGAACCCGGCCATGAAGGTGATCGTGGCCGATCCGCTCCGCACCGACACCGCCGAACTGGCCGACCTCTACCTGCCGCTGCAACCGGGCACCGACGTGATGCTGTTCCACGGCCTGCTGCACGTCATGCTGTGGGAAGGCTGGATTCACAACGCCTACATCGCGGCGCACACCAACGGCTTTGACGAACTCAAGGCGCTGGTGCGCGACTGCACACCCGATGTGGTGGCGCAAACCTGCGGCCTGAAGAAAGAAGACCTGTTCACGGCCGCCAAGTGGTTCGCCACCTCGCCCGCCACTCTCAGCCTGTATTGCCAGGGCCTGAACCAGAGCAGCAGCGGCACCGCCAAGAACGCCACCCTCATCAACCTGCACCTGGCCACCGGCCAGATCGGCAAACCCGGCGCCGGCCCCTTCAGCCTGACCGGCCAGCCCAACGCCATGGGCGGGCGCGAAGTCGGTGGCCTGGCCAACCTGCTGAGCGCCCACCGCGACCTTGCCAACCCCGCGCACCGCGCGGAAGTCGCCGCGCTCTGGGGCGTGGCCGACGTGCCGAGCAGACCTGGCAAGACGGCGGTGGAGATGTTCCAGGCCGCGGCCGACGGCGAGATCAAGGCGCTGTGGATCGCCTGCACCAACCCGGCGCAGTCCATGCCCGACCAGGCCACCGTGCGCCGCGCGCTGGAGCGCGCCGAGTTCGTGGTGGTGCAGGAAGCGTTTTCCACCGCCGCCACCTGCGACTTCGCCGACCTGCTGCTGCCCGCCACCACCTGGGGCGAAAAAGACGGCACGGTCACCAACAGCGAACGCCGCATCAGCCGCACGCGCACCGCCGTGCCCGCGGCCGGCGAGGCGCGGCACGACTGGCGCATCGCGGTGGACGTGGCGCGCCGGCTGGAAGCGCAGCTGCGCCCCGGCCAGCCTTCGCTATTCCCCTACGAATCGCCCGAACAGATCTGGCTCGAACACCGCGAATCCACGCGCGGCCGCGACCTCGACATCACCGGCCTGAGCTACGCCATGCTGGACAGCGAAGGCCCGCAACAGTGGCCGCTGCGCGAAGGCGACAAGACCGGCAGGCAACGTCTCTACGCCGACGGGGTGTTCCCCACCGCCGACGGCAAGGCCAAGTTCGCCGCCCTGCCCTACCAGCCGGTCGCCGAGCAGCGGGAATCGCGCTTCCCCTTCGCCCTGACCACCGGCCGCCTGCGCGACCACTGGCACGGCATGACACGCACCGGCACCATCGGCCGCCTGTTCGGCCACGTGGCCGAGCCCGCGGTTCAGCTCAACCCGCAGGACATGGAGCGCCGCGGCTTCAAGGACGGCGATCTGGTGCACGTGACCAGCAAGCGCGGCTCCATCGTGCTGCCGGTGCAGGCCTCGCGCACGGTCCACACCACGCAGGCCTTCATCGCCATGCACTGGGGACCGGAGTACCTGAGCGGCCGCAGCAGCCAGGGCGAACCGCTGGCGGGCGTCAACGCCCTCACCACCTCGGCCTACTGCCCCACCTCCAAGCAGCCCGAGCTCAAGCACGCGGCCGTGAAGATCCTCAAGGCCGAGCTGCCCTGGACCCTGCTGGGCGTGGCCTGGCTGCCCGAGGCTTCGGCGCTGACGGCACTGACCGAGCTGCGCGCGCTGATGCCTTCGTTCGATTTCGCGTCTTGTGTGCCGTTCGGCCGCGAACGCACCGGCGTGCTGTTCCGCGCCGCGTCGCCGGAAGCGCCGCCGCCGGAGGTGGTGGACCGCATCGAAGCGCTGCTGGGGCTGAACGCCCCGGACGCACTGCGCTACGTGGACAAGCGCCGCCAGCAGCGCCGCACCGCGCGCCTGGTGCGCGGCACCGGCGAAGACCGCGATGCCATCACGCTGGAGGCGTTCCTGCTGGCCGGCGACACCAGCGCCGAAGGCTGGATCAAGACCCTGCTGCAGGATCAACTGCCCGCCGGCAGCTACGGCCGCCTGCTGCTGATGCCCAGCGCGTCGGCACCGATCGCCGTGGTGGCCAAGAGCCCGCAAGTCTGCACCTGCTTCAACGTCAGCGAAGACGCGATCCGCGGCGCCCTGCCGCGCTGCGGTGGCACCGACGACCAGCGCCTGGCCGGGCTGCAAGGCCAGCTCCAATGCGGCACCAACTGCGGCTCCTGCATCCCGGAATTGCGCAGGCTGGTGAAAGCAGTGCCCGCGTCGCTCGTCGCCATATAACCCATGGTCATCTGAGCTGCCGGACAATCGCAGGCCATGAGCATCAGTCACTACATCAAGGAAATCGGCCGCGGCAAAGACGGCGCCCGTTCACTCCACCGTGAGCAGGCCGCCGACCTGTTCGGCCAGGTGCTGGACGGCAGCGTGACCGATCTGGAGATCGGCGGCTTCTGCCTGGCCATGCGCATCAAGGGCGAGACGCCGGAAGAAATGGCCGGCTTCCTGGACGCCACGCACCAGCGTCTGCAGCGCCTGCCCGATGCCGGTGCACCCGTGGTGGTGCTGCCCAGCTACAACGGTGCACGCAAGCTGCCGGTGCTCACCCCGCTGCTGGCGCTGCTGCTGGCGCGCGAGGGCGCCGCGGTGCTGGTGCATGGCACCGCCACCGAAGACAAACGCATCACCAGCGAAGCGGTGTTCGCGGCGCTCGGTCAGCCAGCCCGTTCGTCGGTCGACACTCTGGCGAAAGGCGAATGCGCCTTCGTGCCCACCGAGGTGCTGCACCCCGGCCTCAAGCGCCTGCTGGACGTGCGCCGCGCGGTCGGCCTGCGCAACCCGGCGCACAGCCTGGTCAAGCTGATGAACCCCTGCGAAGGCCCGGCGCTGATCGTGGGCAGCTACACCCACCCGGAGTACGCCGTCTCCATGTCGGAGACCTTCGCGCTGGTGGGCGCGCACGCCCTGCTGCTGCGCGGCACCGAAGGCGAACCCGTGGCCGATGCGCGCCGCACGCCGCAGATGGACGCCTTCCGCGATGGCGAACGCGTTCTGCTGCAGCCCGCGCAGGAAGGCTCGCTCGTCGCGTTGCCCGAACTGCCCAAAGACATCTCCGCCGACGCCACCGCGACCTACATCCGCGACGTGCTGGAGGGCCGCCTGCCGGTGCCCACCCCCATCGCCCTGCAGGTGGCACACATCCTGCAAGAGTTGCGCCGCCAGTCCACCACAGAGACAAGCCGCACCGCAGAGGTCAGCCCACCATGAACGCACCCGCCACCGTCATCACGTCCGAAACCCGCTTCAACCCCGGCACCGTCACCCTCGTCGGCGCCGGCCCGGGCGACCCGGAACTGCTGACGATCAAGGCCGCCAGGGCGATTGCCGCGGCCACCGTGCTGCTGGTCGACGACCTGGTGAGCGATGGTGTGCTGACCCATGCCTCGCCGAACGCCCGCATCGTGCATGTGGGCAAGCGCGGCGGCTGCAAGAGCACGCCGCAGGCCTTCATCGAGAAGCTGATGATCATGGCCGCGCGCGAAGGCGAAATCGTGGTGCGCCTCAAGGGCGGCGACCCGTTCATCTTCGGCCGCGGCGGTGAAGAGGTGGAACACCTGCGCGAAGCCGGCATCGAGGTGCAGGTGCTCAACGGCATCACGTCCGGCCTGGCCGGTCTCACCTCGCTGGGCGCACCGCTCACGCACCGCGACCACGCGCACGGCGTCGTCTTCATCACCGGCCACGCCAAACCCGGGGACAGCGGCACCGACTGGAAACAGCTCGCCGCCACCGCGCGCGACGCCAAGCTCACGCTGGTGATCTACATGGGCGTCTCCAGCGCCACGCAGATCCAGGCCGACCTGCTGACCGGCCTGCCCGCCAGCACGCCGCTGGCCATCATCCAGCACGCCAGCCTGCCGCAGCAGCGCCACGCGGTCTGCACCCTGGGCGCGCTCAGCGCCACCCTGGCCAGCGAAGGACTGGGCAGCCCCTCGGTGATCGTGGTCGGCGACGTGGTGCGCGGGATCGCGGCGGTGTCGGCCAAGGGACTGACCGGGAATCTGCGCGCGGCCTGAATCCGCCTCGCTACACTCCGCGCACCCCAATACAAGGAGCGGCTCCAGGCCGCCAGCGGAGGATTCCCTTGCTCGACAAACTCAATCGTTTCGTGGACGGCCACGGCAGCCTGCACACGGGCCGTGGCATGGTCACCGGCGTCATCGCCCTGACCCTGGCCTGCCTGTGTTTCCTGGGCGTGATGGCCTTCCACTTCCCCGAATACCTGACCACCCCCGAGCTGCGCAAGAGCTACGACGTGGCGATGATCCGCCAGCTGCTGTTCTGGTCGCTGGTGGTCGCCGGCGCGCTCAGCCTGGTCAACCTGGTGTTCCGCCGCGCGCCCTGGCTGGCCGGCACGGCATTCGCACTGGTGCTGCTGTGCGCCCTGCTGGGCGGCCACAAGGTCGAGGTCGACCCCAACTTCCCCGACCACACGCCCTACATCGGCCTGGACTGGTTCATCCTGGACCTGCTGGGCTCGGCGCTGATCTTCATCTTCATCGAGAAGCTGTTCGGCCTGCGCAAGGACCAGCCGGTGTTCCGCCCCGAGTGGCAGACCGACTTCCACCACTTCATCGTCAACCACATGCTGATCGGCTTCATGCTGCTGGCCACCAACCTGCTGGTGCACAAGCTGTTTGGCTGGGCCGCCAGCGACGGCATCCGCGGCTGGGTCGCCGCGCTGCCGTTCTGGGTCGCGCTGCCGCTGATCATCCTGGTGGCCGACCTGGTGCAGTACTGGACCCACCGCGCCTACCACGAGGTGCCGATGCTGTGGCGCCTGCACGCGGTGCACCACAGCGCCAAGCACATGGACTGGCTGGCCGGCTCGCGCCAGCACGTCATCGAAATCCTGATCACCCGCACCCTGGTGCTGGCCCCGATCTTCACCCTGGGGTTCTCCAAGGACGTGATCGACGCCTACATCATCGTGGTCGGTTTCCAGGCCGTGTTCAACCACGCCAACGTCAGCGTGCGCCTGGGTCCGCTGCGTTACCTGATCGTCACCCCCAACTTCCACCACTGGCACCACAGCCAGGACCAGGAAGCGCTGGACCGCAACTACGCGGCGCACTTCGCTTTCCTCGACCACCTGTTCGGCACCGCCGTCAAGAGCGAACGGGAATGGCCGGGTCTGTATGGCGTGCTGGGCGACTACGTGCCCGACGGGTTCTGGAAACAGGTGAAGTTCCCCTTCGTCTGGAAAGGCTGACCCGGTGCAGAGCTTTGATGTGGTGGTGGTGGGCGCGGGCGCGGCCGGCCTGTTCTGTGCAGGCCTGGCGGGCCAGCGCGGCCTGAAGGTGCTGGTGCTCGACCACAGCGAGAAGGTGGCCGAGAAGGTGCGCATCTCCGGCGGCGGCCGCGCCAACTTCACCAACCGCGACATCGATGTGCGCCAGCCGCACAAGCACTTCGTCGGAGAGAACCCGAACTTCTGCCGCTCGGCGCTCTCGCGCTACACACCGGCCGACTTCATCGCGCTGCTGCAGAAGCACGGCATCCCCTTTCACGAAAAGCACAAGGGCCAGCTGTTCTGCGACCGCTCGGCCGGTGATCTCATCGACATGCTGCTGGCCGAGTGTGCGGCCGGGGGCGTGGAGCGCCGGCAGCCCTGCGGTGTGAAGGCCCTGCGCGTGACCGCTGACGGCGGCTACGAACTCGACACCGACCGGGGCGTGGTGCAGACCCGCAAGGTGGTGATCGCCACCGGCGGCCTGTCGATCCCGGCCATCGGTGCGACCGACTTCGGCTTCCGCGTGGCCAGACAGTTCGGCCTGCGCACCGTCGAACCACGCCCTGGCCTGGTGCCGCTGACCTTCGACGGTGCGGGCTGGGCGCCCTACGCCGGACTCGCGGGCCTGGCGTTGCCGGTGCTGATCGAGACCGGCGACAAGAAAAACAGGATCGTCTTCGCCGAAGACCTGCTGTTCACCCACCGTGGCCTGTCCGGCCCGGCGGTGCTGCAGATCTCCAGCTACTGGAAGCCCGGCACACCGATCCGCATCAACCTCGCGCCCGAGGTGGACCTGCCGGCGGCGCTGGCCGAGGCCAAGCAGCGCTCGCGCAAGCTGCTGGCCAACGAACTGGCGCAGTGGGTACCGTCCCGCCTGGCCGAGGCCTGGGTGGCACAGGACACCGAATGGCAGCGCCCGGTGGCCGAATGCAGCGACAAGGCCCTGGCCCGGCTGGCCGAACGCCTGGCCCGCTGGGAACTGGTGCCCACCGGCACCGAGGGCTACAAGAAGGCCGAAGTCACGCTCGGCGGCGTGGACACGCGCGAACTGTCGCAGCAGACCATGGAGTCCAAACAGCCCGGGCTGTACTTCATCGGCGAGGTGGTCGACGTGACCGGCTGGCTGGGTGGCTACAACTTCCAGTGGGCCTGGGCCAGCGCGCATGCGTGCGCAACAGCACTCTGAACACCGTTCAGCCCAACCACAACGGGGCTGGCGTTCTTCCCGCAGGACGCTATAATCCAAGGCTTTGCTGGCAAACCCCCGTCGGCCAATACTAGTTAACAGGCGGGGGAACTTTGCAGAAACGATGCCTGGGCCCGATCTTCCCGTTCATCCTCTTTCTGTGCATTCTGGAATCTCTCCTTCAATGACGACCATCCGTGTTAAAGACAACGAGCCGTTCGACGTCGCTCTGCGTCGCTTCAAGCGCACCATCGAAAAACTGGGTCTGCTGACCGACCTGCGCGCCCGCGAGTTCTACGAAAAGCCGACCGCCGAGCGCAAGCGCAAGAAGGCCGCCGCCGTCAAGCGCCACTACAAGCGCGTGCGCTCGATGCAGCTGCCCAAGAAGCTGTACTGATCCGTCAGTCGCTTCACAAAAAACCCGCTCAGGACGCTGCAGCGGGTTTTTTTACGCCTGTGCGGTCCTGGTCAGCCGGGTTTTCAGGGCCGCGGCCGCCTCGGCCAGCGCCGCCTCGAAGCCGGCCCGCAGCGGGTGCTCGGTGCGCCAGCTCGGCCGGATCAGCGCCACGTGGAACGGGATGCTCACCGTCAGCGGCCGCACCACCATGCCGCCCTCCGTTCCGTTGCCGGCCAGCTCCAGCGCCGTCAGCGGGTTGACGATGCCCAGCCCCAGCCCCTGTCGCACCAGGGCACAGACCGACACCGCGCTCGGCGTCTCCAGCCGCAGGTCGCGGGCCACGCCGGCCGCCGCGAACAGCGCGTCCACCTGCTGGCGATAGGGATCGGTCGGCGCGAAGCTGATGAAGGACTGGCCCGCGAAATCGACCGGCGCCAGCACCGCCTTCCGCGCCAGCACATGGCCCGCCGGCAGCACCGCCACTTCGTCGGCCACCAGCAGGGTCTGCAGCGTGCAGGCGGCCGGCGCCTCGTGGCGTTCGGACAGGCCCAGGTCGAAACGCTGCTCGGACAGGGCCGCTTCGAGCTGCGGCGACTCGATCGGCGTCAGGCCCACCGCTGCCTCGGACTGCTGCAGCGCGAAGCGCCGGATCGCATCGGGCAGCAGCGCGTGCGAGAGCGCCGGCAGGCAGGCCAGCTGCAGCCGGCCGTGCGCGTAGGCCCGCAATGAAACCGCCGTGGCGGCGATGCGCTCCAGCCCGACATAGGACTGTTCCACCTCTTCCATCAGCGCCAGCGCCCGCAGCGTGGGCTTCAGGCGCCCCTTGGCGCGCTCGAACAGGGCAAAACCCAGCACCTGTTCCAGCCGCGCCAGCTCGCGGCTGACCGTGGGCTGCGAGGTGTGCAGCAACTCGGCCGCGCGCGTGACGTGGCCGGTGCCCATGACGGCGCGGAAGAAGTCGATCTGGCGGTGGCTGACTTTCATATCAAAAATGAATTGACATCGAATTATCTGGCATTGCCCAATATGACCAGAACCGGGATCATCGGCGCCCATGAACCCCTTCTCCGACACCCTCCTCCAGTCCCTCGCACGCCAGCACGGCACCCCGCTCTGGGTCTACGACGCCGCGACCATCCGCGCCCGCATCGCCGAACTGCGCGCCTTCGACACCATCCGGTTCGCCCAGAAGGCCAACTCCAACATCCACCTGCTGCGCCTGATGCGCGAGCAGGGCGTGGTGGTCGACGCGGTGTCGCGCGGCGAGATCCTGCGCGCGCTGGCCGCCGGCTTCACCGCTGACGTGAACGACCAAGGCGCCTCGGGCATCGTCTTCACCGCCGACCTGTTCGACCACGCCACGCTGGCCACCGTGGTCGAACACCGCGTGCCGGTCAACGCCGGCTCGATCGACATGCTGCACCAGCTGGGCACGGTCTCGCCCGGCCACCCCGTCTGGCTGCGCATCAACCCCGGCTTCGGCCACGGCCACAGCAACAAGACCAACACCGGCGGCGAACACAGCAAGCACGGCATCTGGCACGCCGAGCTGGAGGACGCCCTGGCGGCGGTGAAACAGCACGGCCTGCAACTGGTCGGCCTGCACATGCACATCGGCTCGGGCGTGGACTATGCGCACCTGCAGGAGGTCTGCCACGCCATGGTGCAGCTCGTGAAGCGCGCCGGCACCGACCTGCAGGCCATCTCGGCCGGCGGCGGCCTGTCGATTCCCTACCGCGAAGGCGAACCGCGCATCGACACCGCGCACTACTTCAGCCTCTGGGACGACGCACGCCGCGCCATTGCGGCCCAGCTGGGCCACGCCGTGCATCTCGAAATCGAACCCGGCCGCTTCCTGGTGGCCGAGGCCGGCGTGCTGGTGACCGAGGTGCGCGCGACCAAGCCCATGGGCGCGAACCGCTTCACCCTGGTCGACGCGGGCTTCTCGGACCTGATGCGCCCGTCCATGTACGGCGCCTTCCACGGCATGGGCCTGATCCCGGCCGACGACACGCCGCGCGCAACGGTGGAGACCGTGGTCGCCGGCCCGCTGTGCGAATCGGGCGACGTGTTCACCCAGGCCGAGGGCGGCGTGGTGCTCACGCGTGCGCTGCCGCAGGCGAAGGTGGGCGACCTGCTGGTGCTGCACGACGCGGGCGCCTACGGCGCCTCCATGTCCAGCAACTACAACAGCCGCCCGCTGGCGGCCGAGGTGCTGGTGGACGGTGACAGCCACCGCCTGATCCGCCGCCGCCAGACGGTGGACGAGCTGTTGGCCCTGGAACAGGTTTGAGACAATCGCTGGTTCTGACCAAACTCCGCGAGAAACGACCATGAGCCTGAAAGAACAGATCACCGAAGACATGAAGACCGCGATGCGCGCCAAGGACACGGAGCGCCTGGGCACCATCCGCCTGCTGACGGCTGCGATGAAGCAGAAGGAAGTGGACGAGCGCGTGGAGCTGGACGACGCGATGGTGGTCGCCATCGTCGACAAGCTGATCAAGCAGCGCAAGGACAGCATCGAGGCCTTCACCAAGGCCGACCGCATGGACCTCGCCGACAAGGAAAGCGCCGAGATGAAGGTGCTGCAGGCCTACCTGCCGGCCCGCCTGTCGGCCGAGGAAGTGGCCGCTGAAGTGAAGGCCATCGTGACCGGGCTGGGCGCCACGGGTCCTGGCGACATGGGCAAGGTCATGGGCGCGGTCAAAGCCAAGCTGGCCGGCAAGGCCGACATGGGCCAGGTGTCGGCCGCCGTCAAGGCCGCGCTGGCGGGTTGACGCAACGCAAACTTTTGCGCGCCAACCGCGCGGCTTCAGGGTAAACCGGGTCACGCTGCCGACCCGGCCCTGCCTACACTCGCGGCACTTTTTTGGAGGTGCCCGTGTCCAGTTCCCTCGTCCGCCTGTCCGCCACCCTCGGGTTTCTGGCCGCAGCCTTGTTGACCGTGTCGAGCGCGCATGCCCAGGGCGGCATGCCGGTGCGCATCGGCGTGATCGGCCCGTTCAGCGGTCCCTCTTCGGATTTCGGCAACCCGATGCTGCACGGCGTTCAGCTGGCGGTGGACGAGATCAACGCGGTCGGCGGTTACCTGGGCCGCCCGCTGGAGCTGGTGATCAAGGACGACCAGGGCAACCCCGATGCGGGGCTCAAGGCCTCGCAGGAGGTGGCCAACACCCCGGGCGTGATCGCCACCATCGGTTTCTGCAACACCGGCGTGGCAGCCAAGTCGCTGGAGGTGTTCCAGAACGGCCAGATGCCGCTGATCATCCCCTGCGCCACCGGCACGCCGCTGACCGCGAAATTCCCCGCTCCGCAGAGCTACATCTTCCGCACCTCTGCACGCGACGCCATCCAGGCGCCCTTCGTGGTCGACGATCTGGTCAAGCGCGGCTGGACCAAGGTCGCCATCTTTGCCGACACCACGGGCTATGGCGAGGCCGGCCTCAAGGACGTCGAAGCGGCACTGGCGGCCAAACAGCTCAAGCCGGTGTTCGTGGCCCGCTTCGGCCTCGGCATCAAGGACCTCACCAAGGAGATGTCGGCGGCCAAGGAGGCCGGCGCCAACGTCATCTTCAGCTACACCGTCGGCCCGGAGAACGCCGTCATCGCCAACAGCAAGCGCGACATCAAGTGGGACGTGCCGCAGGTCGGCGCCTGGACCCTGTCGTTCCCGTTCTTCATCGACGGCGCCAAGGCCGCGGCCGACGGGGCGCTGATGGCGCAGACCTTCATCGCCGAGCCCAGCAACGAGCGCCGCGCGGCCTTCCTCTCGGCCTACAACCGCAAGTTCAAGCAGAAGATCGCCGTACCGATGGCGGCGGCCCAGTCCTACGACACCACCTACCTGCTGACCTACGCGCTGCTGGGCATCCGCGACGGCAAGTTCAACGGCCCCGCCATCAAGGCTGCGCTGGAAAACATCTCGCGGGTCTACTACGGCGTCGCGTCGACCTACGACAAGCCATTCAGCGTCGACGACAAGGACGCCATCACGCCCAACATGCTGGTGATGGGCAAGGTCAAGGGTGGCGCCATCACCTTTGCCTACCCGGAAGACGCGCGCCGCAACCTGGTGGTGCAACGCAAGAAGTGACCGCCCGCCACGCCACCACCGGATGCTAGAGTGACACACTTCGTTTCAAAATTCCAAGGAGGAAGAAGTGTTCTCGCGCGTGCTCTCAAACGGTCTCACCGGTGCTGCCCTGGTGTTGCTCGCCCACTTCTCCAGTGACCCCGCTCTGGCAGAGACCACCTACGCCTGCAAAACCGACAGGGGCGTCGCCTACCGGTCAAACTCGCCTTGCCCCTGGGCGCAGAAGACCGAACTGCGTTATTTCGGCCCGGTGGCGCAGCCGCCCGTCTCGAACCGGCCGATCCAGCGGGTGGAGCGCGCAGGCGAAGAGTTGAAGTACCTGAGCCCCCGCTGCCAGACCATGAAGGAAGGCATCCGGACCGCACCCAACCGGGGGCTCAGCGCATCGACTGTGCAGGAGTTGCGACAGAACTTCGAGCGCGACTGCGCCGACGAGAACATGCAGGCCATAAACAAGGCCCGCAACGACCAGTACGCCCAGAAAAGCCAGCAGAGAGAGGCCAGCGCGGAGGAACAGCAGCGCGAAATGCTTGCCAAAGCCGATCAGGACCGCGTCCGGCAGCAATGCTCGGAAATGCGGCTGTCGATTCAGAACCGCAAACAACGCCCCAACCCCACGGAAGGGGAGCTCAAGGATCTCGAGCGCTTCGAGCAACGGTTCCAGGAGCGTTGCTCCCGTTGAAGCTCACCGGGTGAGGATCAGCGCCGTCCCACCCACCGCCAGCGCCGCGCCGACCCAGGCGCCAGCGGCCGGCAGGCGCCGGTAGACTGCCCAGAGCAGGGGCAACAGCAGCACCGGCGTCACCGACGAGAAGATCGCCACGAGTCCCGCCTGACCATGGCGCATGGCATACAGGATCAGCGTCATGCCCAGCGCCATCGCCACCGCCGCGCTCAGGAAGACCAGCAGGGCATCCCGGAGCCGCAACGGCGCCCTGGCCCGCGCCCCCGACCAGCCCGACGCCAGCAACATGCCGTGCGCCACCAGCGCCAGGCTCATGCGCACCGCCGAAGCGCTGACGGCGTCGACTCCCGTGGCCATCAGCGGCTTGAGCATCAGCGTCGCCACCGACTGACACAGGGCCGCCAGCAGGCCCAGCGCCACACCAACCGCCAGCCGACCGCGGGTCTGTTCCCAGCCGTGCGACTCGTCTTCGCGCTTGCCCCAGAGCACGGCCATCATCACGCCCCCCACCAGCAGGCTGCTACCCACCAGCATCCAGCCGCGGATCACCTCGTCCAGGAACAGCCAGGCCAGCAGCGCAGAAAACGCCGCGTGCGTCGCGAACAGCACCCCGGAGCGCCGGGGACCGAGGCGGTTCATGCAGGCGAACAATGCTGTGTCGCCGATGAAGATGCCGATCACGCCGGACAGTCCCAGCAGTCCGACCGCGGCCGCATCCAGCCCGCGCCAGCCACCCCCGGCGAGCGCGAGCGCCCACAGGATGGCGCTGGCAAACAGCATGCGCCAGCGGCTGAACGCGAACGCGCCCAGGCGCTGCGCCGGTGGTGCGGAAAACAGGCTGGAGACCGCCCAGCTGGCGGCGGCCACGACCGCGAGCGCCTCGGGCCTCATGCGATGGAGCGCCGGGCTTCAGCTACCGGCCAGCTTCATCCGGTTGACCAGGATCGAACCCACGGTCTTGGAGCCGTAGGTGTAGGTGTCCGCTCCCACGGCCTCGATGCCCAGCAGCATCTCGCGCAGGTTGCCGGCGATGGTGATTTCCTGCACCGGGAACGCGATCTCGCCGTTCTCGACCCAGTAGCCCGAGGCCCCGCGCGAGTAATCGCCGGTCACGTAGTTCACGCCCTGGCCCATCAGCTCGGTCACGAACAGGCCGCGACCGAGCTTCTTCAGCATGGCCTTGAGATCGTCGCCGGGCTGCGTCAGGCGGCTGGAGAGCGTGAGGTTGTGCGAGCCGCCGGCGTTGCCCGTGGTGCGCATGCCCAGCTTGCGGGCCGAATAGGTCGAGAGGAAATAACCCTGCACCTTGCCGGCCGACAGGACCTTGCGGCGCACCGTCTTCACACCTTCGTCGTCGAACGGCGCACTGCCCTTGCCGCCCATGATGTGCGGGTCTTCGACGATGTCCAGGTGCGGCGCCGTCACCTTCTTGCCCAGGCTGCCGGCCAGGAAGGTGGTCTTGCGGTACAGCGCGCCACCACTGGTGGCCTGCACATAGGCGCCCAGCAGCCCGGCCGCCAGCGGCGACTCGAACAGCACCGGGCATTCGGTGGTCGCGATCTTTCGGGCGTTCAGGCGGGCGAGTGCGCGCTCGGCGGCGTAACGGCCCACGGCTTCGGGCGTGGCCAGCTCCTGCGGCGCGCGCACCGAGCTGTACCAGTAGTCGCGCTGCATGTGGGCGCCCCGGCCGGCGATCGGCGCGACGGAGATGCTGTGGCGCGAGCTGGCGTAGCCGCCGCTGAAGATGCCCGGCTTGCCGCGTTCGCCGCCACGCATCTGGGCGCTGAAGAAATGCGATTGTTGTGCCGAGACGCTCGCGCCTTCGCTGTTGCTGATCTTGCGGCTGGTGGCAAAGGCCGCCTGTTCGCAGGCCAGGGCGATGCGCACGGCCTCGTCGGAGGTGATGGCCCAGGGGTGGAACAGGTCCAGGTCGGGGAAGCTGTCGGCCACGTCCTGCGCGTCGGGCAACCCGGCGACCGGGTCTTCGGCGGTGAAGCGCGCAATGTCGTAGGCCGCCTGCACGGTCTGGCGGATCGCTTCGGGCGAAAAATCGGAGGTCGAGGCGTTGCCGCGGCGGTGGCCGAGATAGACCGTGACGCCCAGCGATTTGTCGCGGTTGCGCTCGACGTTTTCCAGCTCGCCCTTGCGCACGCCCACATTCAGGCCTGCGCCTTCGGACACCTCGGCCGCGGCGTCGGCAGCGCCCAGCTTCTTCGCATGCTGCAGGGCCAGATCCACCACCTCCTCGAAACGGCTGCGCGAATACTGGAACCCGGCCAGCGGCGAAGCGGGGTCGGCAGGGGTCGAAAAGGGAGTGGCGGCGGTGTTTTTCATGTCGGCGGCTATGATACTTGCCGCCCTCTTCTCCCCCCTCCCATGTCCCGCAAACCCACAAAAGGCTACTTCGTCCGCGGCCAATTCGTCGCTTCCGGCAGCGAACTGGACCTCGAACTCAAGCGCGAACTCAAGGGTTCGGTCGACATGAGCAAGACCGACCTCAAGAAGCACAGCGACCACCTGCAGGCGCTGGGCGAGAGTCTGCTCACCCTGCGCAGCGACCTGATGGCGAAGCTGCGCGAGCAGCACGAAGACATCGGCGACAAGCTGATCGACGCGCTGCAGGAAGCCAGGCGCATCACCAATTTCGAGGGCCGGCGCCGCCAGATGCAGTTCATCGGCAAGCTCATGCGCAAGCTCGACGACGCCACGATTGCCGGCATCGAAGCCGCGCTCGAAGAGCAGCGCAAGCCCTCGGCGCGCGAGACCCTGGCGCTGCACCAGGCCGAGCACTGGCGCGACCGCCTGATCGCCGACGACGCTGCGCTCACCGAATGGCTGCAGTCCGACCCGGAAGCCGACGTGCAGCAGTTGCGCGCCCTGATCCGCCAGGCCCGCAAGGACGCGCAGGGCGTGTCCGAACGCCCGGGCGAGGCACAGCGCCACGGCAAGGCTTTCCGCGAGATCTTCCAGCTGGTCCGGGCCGCGCTCGCGCGCGACGACGATGAGCAAGCAGACACCGACAGCGATGCAGAGGACAACCATGAGTGACGCCTTCGACCCGGTGCGCATCGGCATCGTCTCCATCAGCGATCGCGCCAGCAGCGGCGTCTACGAAGACAAGGGCCTGCCCGCGCTCAAGGAGTGGCTGGGCAAGGCGCTGAAGAACCCGATCACCTTCGACGAGCGCCTGATCCCGGACGAGCAGACCCTCATCAGCGAAGCCCTGATCGCCCTGGTCGATGCAGGTTGTGCCCTGGTGCTGACCACCGGCGGCACCGGCCCGGCCCAACGCGACGTGACGCCCGAAGCCACGCTGGCGGTGGCGCACAAGGAAATGCCCGGCTTCGGTGAACAGATGCGCCAGGTCAGCCTGGCCTTCGTGCCCACCGCCATCCTCTCGCGCCAGGTCGCGGTGATCCGCGACAACAGCCTGATCATCAACCTGCCCGGACAGCCCAAGGCGATCGCCGAAACGCTCGAAGGCCTGAAGAACGCCGACGGCACGCCCAGGGTCAATGGCATCTTCGCCGCCGTGCCCTACTGCATCGACCTGATCGGCGGGCCGTACCTGGAAACCCACGACGAGGTCATCAAAGGCTGGCGCCCCAAGACCGCCGTCCGTCCCGCCCGCTGATCGCATCCCGAAGACACCATGAACATCACCAAAGACACCGTCGTCACCCTCACCTTCCGCGCCACCGATGCGCAAGGCAAGCTGCTCGAAGACGGCAAGACGCCGCGCAGCTACCTGCACGGCGGCTACGGCAACACGCTGGCCGGCATTGAAAAAGCCCTCGAAGGCCAGGCCGCCGGCTACCAGACCACGGTCCAGCTGGCGCCCGCCGATGCCTTCGGCGAACGCGACGAGTCGCTGGTCACCACCATCCCCAAGAGCGGATTCCCGCCCGGCGTGAAGGTCGGCGGCCAGCTCGAAGGCCACGACGAGCAGGGCCGCCACCAGGTTTTCACCGTCGTGAAGATCAAGGGCGACACCGTGCACCTCGACGGCAACCACCCGCTGGCCGGCCAGACCCTGACGTTCCAGCTCAAGGTGCTGGAGGTGAAGGCCGCCTCGGCAGAAGAGGTCGCCCACGGCCACGCCCACGGCGCGCACGGCCACCACCACTGACCACCGGCACCGCCCTGCGCGCCGTCCTCGACTTTCCCGACACGTCGGCGGGCGCTGCGCCCGGCGCCCGCTTGCGGATGGGCTTTGGCCACCCGCTGGAAGTGATCGAAGCCTGGTCCGTCGACCAGGTGCGCCCGGCCATCGAACGGGTCCAGGCCCACGCCATGGCCGGCCGCTGGTGCGTGGGCGGGCTGGCCTACGAGGCGGCGCCGGCGTTCGACCCGGCCCTGCCCGTGCGGCCGGCCGATGCGGCCTGGCCGCTGGCCTGGTTTGGCGTCTATGAGGCCCCTGAAGACGGGCCCTGCGGGTCACAGGAGGCCGCGGCATCCGTGGACTGGCACCCGGACTGGGACCGCCCGCATTACCTGCACCAGGCGCAAGTCGCCCGGCAGGCCATGGCGGACGGCGAGTGCTACCAGATCAACCTCACCACGGCGCTGCAGGGCACGCTGGATGGTTCCCCGGGCGGCTGGATGGACGCGCTGCGGCGCCACCAGGGCGGCGGCTATCTGCTGTGGATGGACAGCGCGCAGCGCCAGGTGCTCAGCGCCTCGCCCGAGCTGTTCTTTGACTGGCAACCCGATCCGCAGGGCGGCCGCCTGGGCTGCCGCCCGATGAAGGGCACCGCCGCGCGCGAAAGCGATCCTGCGCTCGACCGGGCCGCGCGCGATGCGCTGCACGCCAGCGCCAAGGAGCGCGCCGAGAACGTGATGATCGTGGACCTGCTGCGCAACGACATGGGTCGCCTGGCGCAGACCGGCTCCGTGCGGGTGGACCGCCTGCTGGAGGTGGAAGCCTGGCCCACCGTGTGGCAGATGACCTCCAGCATCTCGGCCCGGACGCGTGCGGACACCACCCTGACCGACGTGCTGGCCGCGCTGTTCCCCTGTGGCAGCGTCACCGGGGCGCCCAAGCGGCGCGCCATGCACCACATCGCCGCGCTGGAAGACGCGCCGCGCGGCTTCTATTGCGGGGCTCTCGGCGTGGTGCGTCCGGGAGGCCATGCGACCTTCAATGTGCCGATCCGCACGCTCTGCCTGCACCGGGCCGGCGGCGCTGGCGACGGCACCCGCTGGCGCGCCCGCTACGGCGTGGGCAGCGGCCTGACCGTGTGCGCCGACCCCGCCGCCGAATGGAGAGAACTGATGACCAAGAGCCGCCACCTGCACCGCATCGGCGAGCCGTTCGACCTGCTGGAGACGCTGCGACTGGAACAGGGCGCGTACTGGCTGCTGGCGCACCACCTCGACCGCCTGCGCCACAGCGCCGCCCACTTCGGCCACCGCTTCGACCTGGCGGCGGTGGAACGCACCCTGGACACCGTGCGCCTGGCCCATCCCGGCGGCCTGTGGCGCGTGCGCCTGCTGCTGGATGCATCGGGCCGGGCCGACGCCCAGGCCTACGCCATGACCGAGACCCCCACGCCCGTGCGGGTGGCTCTGGCGCCTGCGCCGCTGAACACCGAAGAAGCGCTGCAGGAGTTCATCCAGCACAAGACCAGCCGGCGCGCGCACTACGAAGCGCTCGCGCCCACCGATCCCGGCGTGTTCGATCACCTGCTGTTCAACCAGCGCGGCGAACTCACCGAGTTCACCCGCGGCAACGTGGCCGTGCGGCTGGACGGGCAGTGGTGGACACCGTCACTGGACGGCGGCCTGCTGCCCGGCACCTACCGGCGCGAATTGCTGGCACAGGGCCGGCTGAAGGAGGCGGTGATCCCCGTGGAGCGGCTGGCCCAGGCCCAGGGCCTGGCTTTCTTCAACGGCCTGCGCGGCTGGCTCGACGCAACGCTGGAACCGGCAGCACCGCCGGCCTGATCACTTGCCGACCAGCTGGTTCAGCTTCTCGGCCTCGAAACATTCCTTGCGCGCCGCACCGTCCGGCACACAGTCGCCCTTCTGCGTCAGCGACAGCTTCTCGATCGCCTGCCACAGCAGGGCGATCTGGTGCTCCTGTCCGGCCGCGCTGTCGATCAGGCTGCGCATCGCCTGCGACAGCGGGTCGTCTTCCTGCGTGATGCCGTAGGCCTGGAACTTCGGGTGGGCTTCGGTCACGTCGGCGCTCTCGCCCGACTTGCTCGGGATGATGCGCGCCGGGATGCCGACCGCGGTCGCGCCCGCGGGCACCGGCTTGATCACCACCGCGTTGCTGCCGATCTTGGCGCCGTCGCCGACCACAAAACCGCCCAGCACCTTGGCGCCCGCGCTGACCACCACGTCCTTGCCCAGCGTGGGGTGGCGCTTGGTGCCCTTGTAGAGCGAGGTGCCGCCTAGGGTCACACCCTGGTAGATCGTGCAGCCGTCGCCGATCTCGGCGGTCTCGCCGACGACCGTGCCCATCGCGTGGTCGAAGAACACGCGCTCGCCCAGCTTCGCGCCGGGATGGATCTCGATGCCGGTGAGCCAGCGGCCCAGGTGAGAGGTGAAGCGTCCCAGCCACTTGAAGCCGTGCGTCCAGCACCAGTGCGCCGGACGGTGCAGCCAGACAGCATGCAGCCCCGGGTAACAGGTGATGACCTCCCAGGTGCTGCGCGCGGCTGGGTCGCGCTCGAGGATGCACTGGATGTCGGATCGGATGCGGGCGAACATGGGGCCGGGAGTATGTGAACGGGCAACCAGTCTAGCGCTTTGCGCGCTCGGCGGTCTGCAGCATGGCCTTGGCAACACCGCGAAGGATGTGGATTTCCTCCGGCGTGGGTTGCGCCCGGTTGAACAGGCCGTTCAGCCGCGGCATCAGCTTCTTGGGCGCGTCCGGGTCCAGGAAATCGACCGCCACCAGCGCCTGCTCCAGATGGCCCAGCATGCCCGCCACCGAGGCGGCGTCGGCCGCGGGCCGCTCCGGCGTGGTCGGCGGCAGCGCGAAACCGCCCAGCGCCTGGCGCCAGTCGTAGGCGATCAGCTGCACCGCGGCGGCCAGGTTGAGCGAGCCGAAGCCCTCGCTGGTCGGAATCGACAGGCAGGCGTGGCAGCGGTAGACGTCTTCGTTGCGCATGCCGAAGCGCTCCGAACCGAACAGGAAGGCGATGCCCTCGGGCTGCACGGCGTCCGGCGCGGCGGCCTCGGCCAGGAACTGCTCAAAGTGCTCGCGCGGGGCCCGCGTGGGCGGGCCGAAGTCGCGCGGCGTCATGGCCGTGGCGCAGAGGTGGCTCACGCCGTCCAGCGCCTCGTCCAGCGTCTCGACGATGCGCGCCCCGGCGAGCACGTCGTTGGCGCCGCTGGCCCGCTGGATGGTCTCTTCCCGGCGCAGCACGTTGGGCCAGCGCGGGGCGACCAGCACCAGCTCGTCGAAGCCCATGACCTTCATGGCGCGGGCGGCGCCGCCCACATTGCCGGCGTGGCTGGTCTGGATCAGGATGAATCTCGTGCGCATCGTGTGGAATCTTCTCGGCGGGGATCGGCCGCGCCCGGTAAAATGTGCGCCATTGTCGCCGCCCCGCATCGCCGGGACCCGCGCTCCCCCGCTCTTGCCCCTGCCCATGGCCGCCCTGCGGCCCGTCAAGGAACACAATTCATGTCGTCCACCCTCCACCCCATGCTGAACGTGGCCATCAAGGCCGCCCGTGCCGCCGGCGCCATCATCAACCGCGCCTCGCTAGACGTCGATGCCGTGCGCGTCTCGGTCAAGCAGACCAACGACTTCGTCACCGAGGTCGACCATGCGGCGGAGGCTGTGATCATCGACACCCTGCTGACGGCCTATCCCGACCACGGCATCTGGGCCGAAGAATCCGGACGGCGCGAAGGCAAGGGCCGCGACAAGAACCACGTCTGGATCATCGATCCGCTGGACGGCACCACCAACTTCATCCATGGCTTCCCGGTCTACTGCGTGAGCATCGCGCTCATGGTCAACGGCCGCATCGAACAGGCCGTGGTCTATGACCCGACCCGCAACGACCTGTTCTGCGCCACCCGCGGCCGCGGCGCCTACCTCAACGACCGCCGCATCCGTGTGGCCAAGCGCAACTCGCTGCGCGAATGCCTGCTGTCCACCGGCTTCCCGTTCCGCCCGGGCGACGCCTTCCAGACCTACATGCAGATGTTTGCCGACGTGATGCCCCGGTGCGCCGGCCTGCGCCGCCCCGGTTCGGCCGCGCTGGACCTGGCCTACGTGGCCGCCGGCATGACCGACGGCTTCTTTGAAATGGGTCTCTCGCCCTGGGACGTGGCGGCAGGCGCCCTGCTGGTGACCGAAGCCGGCGGCCTGATCGGCAACTTCACCGGCGAATCGGACTTCCTGGAGCAGCGCGAGTGCATGGCCGCCAATCCGAAGATCTACGGCCAGCTGGTCGGTCTGACCGGCAAGTACAGCAAGTTCGCCAGCGCCGGCGACAAGGCCGCGGTGCGCCAGGCCGGCCAGCTGCCGGCCGCCGCCGCGAGCGCCCCCGGTGGCGACCAGCCGCCGGCGGACGACTTCCCGCCCACGGCGCACGTCGCCCCGTTCTGAGCGGTCCTCAGACCAGGGGAAGGCTCCACCAGAAGGTGGCGCCGACCCCGGGCTCGGCATCGGCCCAGATGCGGCCGCCATGGCGCTCCAGCGTGCGCGCCACGATCGCCAGCCCCACCCCCGTGCCGCCCGGCGCCGAGGCGCCTGCGTGCAGGCGCTGGAACAGGCCGAACAGCTTGTGGGCATGCGCCATGTCGAAACCCATGCCGTTGTCGCGCAGGTAGAACGCATTGCGCCCGCTGTCGTAGCCCAGTTCGATCACCGGTTCGCTGCGGTGGCGCGAGTACTTCAGGGCGTTGTCCATCAGGTTGGCCAGCAGCTGGCGCAGCAGCTTGGCATCCCCCATCACGCGCGGCAGCGGGTGCAGCTGGATGCGCGCATGGGGAACCCCCGGCGCCAGCGCCTCGACCACCGAACGGGCCAGCGCGTTCATGTCGACCGCGACCGGCTCGATCTCGACCCGCACGACCCGCAGCAGCTCCAGCATGTCCGAGATCATCTGGCCCATGTTGCGCGAGGCCGCGACGATGCGCACGAACATCATGCGCCCCTCGGGGCTCAGCCGTTCGCCGTCCAGCTCCTCGACCAGCGAGGCGAAGCCGTTGACCGAGCGCAACGGCGCCCGCAGGTCGTGGGCGATCGAATACGAGATCACCTCCATGTCGCGCATCGAACGTTCCAGCTCCGCCGTGCGTTCGGCCACCCGCCGCTCCAGGCTGGCGTTGAGCGCACGGACTTCCTCCTGCGCGGTCACCCGCAGGTGGATGTCCAGCAGCGTGCCCGACATGTACAGGGGAGCGCCGTGTTCGTCGCGCTGGTGCACCCGGCCCCGGTCGTTGAACCAGAGCCAGTCACCCCGCTTGTGGCGCATGCGCAGGTCGCAGTCGTACACCGGCGTCTCGCCCCGCAGATGGACTTGCAGCAGCGACTGCGCCCTCCCGAGGTCGTCGGGGTGCACCAGGGTGCGCCAGGTGTCCCGCGTGGTCGGCTGCAGCTCTTCCAGGCGGTAGCCGAGCAGCGCGGCCCAGCGTTCGCTGAACAGCAGCTGTTCGGTCGTGACGTCCAGTTCCCAGATGCCCGGCCCCGTGGCCTCCAGCACCCACTCCAGGCGCTGGCGCTCGTCCCGCAGCGCCTCCTCGGCCTCGACGTAGGAAGTGACGTCGGTGTAGGTGCGCACCATGCCGCCCTCGGGCAGCGGCCGGGTGCGGATCTCCAGCGCGCGGCCGTCGCGGGTGCGGCGCATGTAACGATCGGGCACGGGACCGGAGTCGTCCGCGACGTACTGGCGCGCCTGCGGATCGACCAGGCCGTAGTCCGGGCCGAAGTCACCGCGCGTGGTCTGGTAGTCCACCACCTCGTCCTGCGTCGGCTGCCGGGACATCAGTTCGTCGGGCAGGTCCAGCATCTCCAGCAGGCGCCGGTTGTAGACCAGCACCCGTCCCTGCTGGTCCATCTTGGACAGCCCCTGGCTGATGCTGTCCAGCGTCACCTGCAAGGCCGCGCTCTTGTCGGCCAGCAGCGCGCTGGTGGCCTGGAGCTGCAGCCGCGAGCGCTGCCGTTCGGCGTGTCCGCGGCGCGCCAGCACCAGCTGGCGCACGGTGCCCAGCAGCGGCTGGAGGAATTCCACATCTTCTTCGCGGTAGCCGCCCGGCGCATTGGCCAGCGCCACCATGGCGATCAGCTTGCCGCCCAGCGCCAGCGGAATGCCCAGATAGGACAGCATCGGCGGATGCCCTGGCGGCAGGCCGGCACTGCGCGGATGGGACGCAGGGTCGTTGGTGAGCAAGGTCTCGCCGGTCACGAGGGAGTGCCCGAACAGGGTCTTGAGGTTGCGGAACTCCAGCCCGGCGTCCATCTGCTCGGAGAACATGCGGTGCGTGGCTTCGTTCCAGGCGATGTTGGTGATCGCATGGGTCTTGAGGTAGGGATCCCCGGCGCCGTCGTGCAGCACCTCGCCCACGAATCCGAAGGCGCTCTCGGTGACCGTGAGGAAGGCCCTGAGCAGGCCTTCGAAGGCCTGGCGCTTGTCGTCCGCCTCGATGTAGGCCGCCTGCGCCAGACGCACCGCGTCCAGCATGCGGTGCTGGCGCTCCAGTTCCTGCGCGGCCTGGCGGGCCTCGGTCACGTCGTGGACATACCCGTGCCACAGCACGGAGCCGTCGGGTTGCAGCTGCGGCAGACCTTCGGCGCTGCACCAGCGCAGGCCCCTGGTCGGGTGGTTCACGCGGAACACCTCGCGCCAGAAGGTCCGCTGCGAGGAGGACTCCCAGATGGAGGTGTTCATCGCCACCACGTCGTCCGGATGCACCCGCAGGAACAGCGCCCGCGCATCCTGATAGAGCTGCGACGGCTCCAGCGCCAGCAGTTCGCGGACCGTGTCGCTGACATATTGAAATCCGCCCCAACCCCGGATCGGCACGCTGCCCTGGAACACCACCCCCGGCACGCGGGCCGTGATGTTCTGCAGCAGGCTCAGCTGTTCGGCCTGCGCACGGATGGCGTCGCGCTGCGGCGTGATGTCCTGCACCACCCCGAAATCGGTGCGCGGAATGCCCTTGACCGCGGTCTGGCTGATGCGGGTGCGCATCCAGCGCACCTGCCCGTCCGGGCGCGTCCAGCGGAACTCGACTTCGCGGCCGTCGCGCGCCTCGCGCGCCGCCAGCCAGGCCGGCAGGTCGTCGGCGTGGATGCCGCCCCGGCCCTGGGCCCGCCGCAGCGTCGGGCTGGGCGACAGACCCGTGATCTCGTAAAGACCGGGGGAGAAGATCACGTCCTCGTCGTTCGGGGCATTGGTCCAGTGGCCGACCTGGGCGATCTTCTCGATGGCGCCGTGCAGCTCGACCTGCTGCTGCAGGTCGCGGTTCGCGGCCTGCAGGGCGGCCTGCGTGCGGTCACGCTCCTTCTCGGCCTCCACTTCGGGGCTGATGTCCAGCAGGTAGACCAGCAGCGCGGGCTCCGGGCCATCGTCGAGCTCGGAGGTGAGCATGCGCACATGGCGCATCTGCCCCCGGATCAGGGTCGCACAGCGCGGCTCTTCACCCTGGGGCAGGGCACCGACATAGCGCTCCCGGTCCTGCGCCTGTGGCCACAGACCGAGTTCGACGGTGGTCTTGCCCAGCACCTGCGCGCGCGACAGGCCGGTCAGCGCCTCCCAGGCCCGGTTGACCGCCAGAAAACAGCCATCCGAGCGGCGCGTCAGGCAGGCCGCCAGGGGCGAGGCCTCGAACATCCGGTCAAAAGGCAGGGAGGACGCCGCGGCGGGCATGCCGCTGGACGGCGGGGTTTCGGGGAGATCAGACGGCATGTGGCGGAAGACGGGGCGACACGGGTGGCAAACCGACCCATTGTGGGGCACCGCCGCAGGCAGGGGAAGAGCCCGAACTGCTAAAGTAGTTCGCTTTTCCGCCCCGTTTTCCGAGCCCGCCTTGACCGCCCCGCTGGACCGCCACACCCCAATGATGCAGCAGTACCTGGCCCTCAAGGCCGGGCATCCGAACACGCTGCTGTTCTACCGCATGGGCGATTTCTACGAGATGTTCTACGCCGACGCCGAAAAGGCCTCGCGGCTGCTGGACATCACGCTCACGCAGCGCGGCCAGTCGGCCGGCGAGCCGGTGATCATGGCCGGCGTCCCGTTCCACTCGGTCGAGAGCTACCTGGCGCGCCTGATCAAGCTGGGCGAGTCGGTCGCGATCTGCGAGCAGGTCGGCGACGTGGCCACGGCCAAGGGGCCGGTGGAACGCAAGGTGGTGCGCGTGGTCACGCCCGGCACCCTGACCGACACCGAGCTGCTGTCCGAGAAGACCGAAGCCATGCTGATGGCGGTGCACCCCGGCGCCCGCCAGGGTATGGGCCTGGCCTGGCTGTCGGTCACGCAGGGCATCGTGTTCCTGGCCCAGTGCGCCAGCGACGAACTGGGCGACTGGATCGCCCGCGTCGGCCCCGGCGAGCTGCTCTACAGCGCCGAGGTCACGCCTGCGTTTGAGAAATCGCTGCAACAGCTGACAGCCCAGCCCCTGCCCAGCGGCCAGCGCGCGGTCGCGGTGGTGCGGCCGGCCTGGGCCTTTGACGGCGGACTGGGCGAACGCAAGCTGCTGGAGCAGCTGCAGGCCGCCAGCCTGGGCGCCTGGGACGCGCAGGAACTGAAGGATGCCCACGCCGCGGCCGCCGCGCTGCTGGCCTACGCCGAACACACGCAGGGCCGCGCCCTCACCCACGTCAAGAGCCTGCAGGTGGCGCGCAGCGGCGAGCTGATCGACCTGCCGCTGAACACCCGGCGCAACCTCGAACTCACCCACACCCTGCGCGGCGAGACCAGCCCGACGCTGTTCTCGCTGCTGGACACCTGCCACACCGGCATGGGCAGCCGCGCACTGCGCAGCTGGCTGCTGGAGCCGCGCCGCGAACGCACGCAGGCGCGCGAGCGGCTGGCGGCCATCGGCCTGCTGCGCGGGGGTCTGTGGCAGACGCTGCGGGCCGAACTCAAGGGATCGAGCGACGTCGAGCGCATCACCGCCCGCACCGCGCTGCGCCAGGTGCGGCCGCGCGAACTGGTGGGTCTGACGGCCACGCTGGCGCGGTCGATGCACCTGTCGAAGGCGCTGGCCGCCGGCCTGGGCGTCCACGCGCCGGCCCTGCTGCAGCGCATCGCGTCCGACCTGACCCCGCCGCCCGGCTGCGCCGAGCTGCTGGCGCAAGCCATCCAGCCCGAACCGGCCGCGCTGGTGCGCGACGGTGGCGTGATCGCCGACGGCTTCGACGCCGAACTGGACGAGCTGCGCGCCATCCAGACCAACTGCGACGGTTTCCTGATCGACCTGGAAACCCGCGAACGCGCCCGCACCGGCATCGCCAACCTGCGCGTGCAGTTCAACAAGGTGCACGGCTTCTACATCGAGGTCACGCAGGGCCAGATCGACAAGGTGCCGGACGACTACCGCCGCCGCCAGACGCTCAAGAACGCCGAACGCTTCATCACGCCCGAGCTCAAGGCCTTCGAAGACAAGGCCCTCTCCGCGCAGGACCGGGCGCTGGCGCGCGAGAAATACCTGTACGAGCTGCTGCTCGACGAACTGCAGGCCTGGATCGACCCGCTGACGAAGCTGGCGCGCGCCATGGCCGCGCTGGACGCGCTGTGCGCGCTGGCCGAGCGCTCGCTGACCCTGAACTGGAACGAGCCCAGCTTCGCGCCCGAGCCCAGCATCGAGATCCGCGGTGGCCGCCACCCGGTCGTCGAGGCGCGTCTCAATGAAACCACCGGTGGCAGCTTCATCGCCAACGACACGGTGCTGGGCGGCAAGCAGCGCATGCAGGTCATCACTGGCCCCAACATGGGCGGCAAGAGCACCTACATGCGCCAGGTCGCGGTCATCGTGCTGCTGGCGTCCATGGGCAGCTACGTGCCCGCGCAGAGCTGCCGCCTGGGCCCGATCGACGCCATCCACACCCGCATCGGCGCGGCCGACGACCTGGCCAACGCGCAATCGACCTTCATGGTCGAGATGACCGAGGCGGCGCAGATCCTGCATGCCGCGACCCCCGAAAGTCTGGTGCTGATGGACGAGATCGGCCGCGGCACCTCGACCTTCGATGGCCTGGCGCTGGCGGGCGGCATCGCCGCCCACCTGCACGACAAGGCGCGCTGCTTCACGCTGTTCGCCACCCACTACTTCGAACTCACCGAGTTCCCGGCCGGCCACCACGGCGCGGTGAACGTGCATGTCAGCGCGGTCGAAGGCGGTGGCAAGAGCGGCATCGTGTTCCTGCACCAGATCGAGCCCGGCCCGGCCAGCCGCAGCTACGGCATCCAGGTCGCGCGCCTGGCCGGCGTGCCCGGTGCCGTGGTGCAGCACGCGAAGCACGCACTGGCCGCGCTGGAGGCGCACAGCGAAAGCAGCCGCGTGCAGGTCGACCTGTTCGCGCCGCCACCAGCCGCGCCCGAACCCGAGACCCCGCCGGTGCTCGCCGCGCTGGCCGCCATCGACCCCGACACCCTGAGTCCGCGCGAAGCGCTGGACCAGTTGTACGCCCTCAAGAAACTCGCCACGAAACCATGACTTACTGCGTCGCCGTCAAACTCAAGGCCGGACTGGTCTTCCTCTCCGACTCGCGCACCAACGCGGGCCTGGACCAGATCAGCACCTTCCGCAAAATGATCGTCTACGAGAAGCCGGGCGACCGCTTCATGTGCCTGCTCTCGGCCGGCAACCTGTCGATCTCGCAGTCGGTGCGGGAAATCCTGCAGGTCGAGCAGCTGCCCGGCGACGAAGACGAAGCACCGGTCACGATCTGGAACGCCAGGAGCATGTTCGACGCCGCGCGCGTGCTGGGTTCGGCGGTGCGCCATGTGTTCGAGCGCGACGGTGATTCGCTCAAGCGCGCCGGTGTGGACTTCAACGTCTCCATGATCTTCGGCGGCCAGATCGGCAACGAAGGCATGCGGCTGTTCCAGGTCTATTCGGCCGGCAACTTCATCGAGGCCACGCCCGAGACGCCGTTCTTCCAGATCGGCGAATCCAAGTACGGCAAGCCGGTGCTGGACCGCGTGATCACCCCCGACACACCGCTGGACGAAGCCGCCAAGTGCGTGCTGGTCTCCATGGACAGCACGCTCAAGTCCAACCTGTCGGTCGGACTGCCGCTGGACATGGCGGTCTACGAAGCAGGCAAGCTGCAGAGCGACCGCATCACCTGCATCGACGAGAACAACCCGTATTTCCGCATGGTCCACAGCACCTGGGGGCAGAAACTGCGCGAGGTGTTCGACAGCATCGAGGACCCGGTCTGGGACGGCGCCCCGACCGGCGTGCCGCTCATGGGCTGCAACACGCGCAGCCTGCCCCTCAAGAAGATCACCAACCCCAAGGAAAAGCTGATCTGATGTCCCTGATCATCTTCTCCCACGCCAACAGCTTCCCGGCCAGCACCTACGGCGTGCTGTTCAAGTCGCTGAGGGCGCGGGGCCATGCGGTGCGGGCGGTGGAGAAGTTCGGTCACGACCCGAAGTACCCGGTCAGCAGCAACTGGCCGCACCTGGTGCAGCAGCTGGCCGACTTCGCCGGTCCCGAGATCGAGAAGCATGGCCGGCCGGCCTGGCTGGTCGGCCATTCGCTGGGCGGATTCCTGAGCCTCATGTGCGCCGCGCGGCATCCGCAGCTCGGCGGCCACGGCGTGCGCGGGGTGCTGCTGATCGACTCGCCGGTGCTCGGCGGCTGGCGCGCCCGCGCGCTGGAACTGGCCAAGCGCACCCAGCTGGTGGGTTCGATCTCGCCCGGCAAGATCAGCCGCAAGCGCCGCAGCGCCTGGTCCGACGCGCAGTCGGCCTTCGACCACTTCGCCCACAAGAAGGCCTTCGCCCGCTGGGACCCGCAGGTGCTGCGCGACTACATCGAACACGGCACGGTCGACGCAGACACCCCCCACGGACGCCAGCGCGTGCTGGCGTTCGACCGCGAGATCGAAACCGCGATCTACAACACCCTGCCGCACAACCTGGACCGCCTGCTGCGCCGCCATCCCCTGCCGTGCCCGGTCGGGTTCCTGGGCGGCACCGAGTCGCTGGAAATGCAGCAGGTCGGCATGTCCATGACCCACCGCCTGGTCGGCCCGCACCCCGGGCGGCTGCGCATGGTCGAGGGCAGCCACCTGTTCCCCATGGAACGGCCGCAGGACACCGCCGCCTGCATCGACAGCGTCCTGCAGGCTCTGTCAGGCTGACGCTCCGTCCCGGGAGTAGGATCGGACGCTGACATGAGCGCCAGATCCAACGACCTGCACGCCCCGGGCAATGTGTCCCGGGTCCCAGACCAGCGCTGGCTGCCGCATGGACGGCCGGCCTGGCGGCGCCACGGTGCAGCCATCGTCCTGACGGTGCTCGCGGTCTGGATCCGCATTGCCCTGGCCCCGGCCGATTCGGGTGGCCGCTTCGTCACCGCCTCGCTGGCCGTGGCGCTGTCGGCCCTGTACGGCGGCGTGGGCCCCGGCGTCCTGAGCGCCCTGCTGGGCACGGTGCTGGTCAACTTCTTCATGGTCGAGCCCTACGGCAGGCTGGCGATCAGCAACCTTGCCGAGGCCTTCTGGCTCAATGCCTGGCACCTGACCACGCAGGCGGTGGTGATCGGCACCATCGGGTTCATGCAGCGCCAGAACCAGCGCATGCACGACGTGATCCGCGAGGCGCAGCTGAACCAGCAGCGCTTCCTCGACACCTTCGAGCACGCGGCCTCGGGCATCAGCCACGTCGACGTCAACGGCCACCTGCTGCGCACCAACCAGACCTTCTGCCACATGATCGGTTACAGCAAGGAGGAACTGGAGACGCTGCGCTTCCAGGACATCACCCACCCCGACGACCTGGCTCCCGACCTGGCCATGCTGCAGGAAGCGCTGGCCGGCCGCCGTTCGGCCTACACCCTGGTCAAGCGTTATTTCCACAAGGACGGCCACACCGTGTGGGCCCAGCTGACCGTGGCCCTGGTGCGCAAGTCGCACGGGCAGCCGGACTACTTCATCTCCGTGGCCCAGGACATCAGCGCACAGAAACTGGCCGAAGAGGCGTTGCGGACCAGCAAGAACCTGCTCGACCAGGCGCAGAAACTGGCCCAGATGGGTGCCTGGCAGGCCGACATGGCCACCGGTCGCATCGCCAGCCTGATGGGCAGCAACACATTCCTGAGCTTTCCGAGAACCGAGTACGCGATCAGCGATGTGCTCAACCACATCCATGCGGACGACCGCCCCAGGGTCCAGCGGCAATGGGCCATGGCGGTCAAGGGCGAGGCGCCCTACGAGATCGAGTACCGCGTGGTGCTGGAGGGCCGCGAGTACTGGCACGCGGTGAAGGCCGAGTTCGAGCGCGACGACAAAGGCAACGCGGTGCGCGTGCTGGGCGTCACGCAGGACGTCACCGACCGCAAGCGGATCGAGCTGGAAGTCCAGCGCCTGAACGCCTCGCTGGAACAGCGCATCGAGAACCGCACGCAGGCCCTCAAGCAGGCCTACGACGAACTCGAGAGCTATTCCTACGCGGTCGCCCACGACCTGCGCTCACCGCTGCGCATCATCAACGGCTTCGCGCAGGCGCTCAAGGAAGACCACCCCGACCTGGGCACGACCAACCACGACCACCTCGCGCGCATCATGGCCGCCAGCAAGAAGATGGGGGAACTCATCGACGGCCTGCTCAAGCTGTCGCAGTACGGCCGCGGCGAGATGCAGCGCGTGCCCCTGAACGTCAGCAGCATCGCGCAGCGCCAGCTGGAAGAGCTCGCGGCCTCGGACGCGCAGCGCCGGGTCGACTGGTCGGTCGAGCCCGACATCGAGGCGCTGGCCGATCCGCCGCTGATCGAGGCCCTGATGCAGAACCTGCTGCACAACGCCTGGAAATACACCTCCGCCGCGGAGCATGCGCGGATCCGGGTGTTCACCCGGCTGCACGAGGGTCAGCGGCAGATCTGCGTCAGCGACAACGGCGCGGGCTTCGACATGAGCCGCGCCGACAAGCTGTTCCAGCCCTTCCAGCGCCTGCACCAGCACAACGAGTTCGCCGGCCTGGGCATCGGCCTGGCGACCGCGCGCCGCATCGTCCAGCGCCACGGTGGTGCGCTGGAAGCGCACAGCGCCCCCGGCGAGGGCGCCACGTTCAGCTTCACCCTGTCCAGTTGACCCAGCCGAAGTGGGCCGACAGCAGGATCAGCGCCCCGAAGGCAATCCGGTACCAGGCGAACGGCGTGAAGCTGTGGCTGGCGACGTAGCGCAGCAGCCAGCGGATGCAGACCCAGGCGCTGAGGAACGAGAACAGCAGGCCGACCGCGAACATCGGCGCATCGGCCACCGACAGCAACGCCCGCGCCTTGTAGGTGTCGTAGGCCCCGGCACCGATCAGGATCGGGATGCCCAGGAAGAAGCTGAACTCGGTGGCCACCGGGCGCGAGAGGCCAAACAGCATGCCGCCGATGATGGTCGAGCCCGAGCGGCTGGTGCCCGGCACCAGGCCGAAGCACTGCGCCAGCCCGACCTTGAGCGCATCGACCGGCGTGAGCTCGTCGACGGACCGCACGCGCACGGCCGACGCCGGCCGCTTCTCGGCCCAGAGGATCACGAAGGCACCGACGATGAAGGCCAGCGCGACCGAGGTGGGGTTGAACAGGTGCGCCTTGATGGCCTTGGAGAACAGCAGGCCCAGCACCACCGCCGGCACGCAGCCGATCACCACGTTGAGGGCGAAACGCTGCGCCTGCCGCTGGCTGGGCAGGTCGATGATGGTCTGGCGGATGCGCTGCCAGTAGACGATGATCACCGCGAGGATGGCGCCGGTCTGGATCGCGATCTCGAACACCTTGGCGCGTTCGTCGTGGAAACCCAGCAGCGAGCCCGCCAGGATCAGGTGGCCGGTCGATGACACCGGAAGGAACTCGGTCAGTCCTTCCACCACGCCCATCAGGGCGGTCTTGATCAGAAAAATGAGGTCCATGTTCTAGGCCGGGTTACTGGATCGGGTCGAGCTGGATGCGCAGGCCGCCGGGCACCACGCGGATCGCGCCGGGCTTGTAGCCCCGGCCCGCGAGCGATTCGAGGTCTTCTTTCTTGAAGCGGTGCACCACCGCCTCCTTCATCAGGTCCTCGCTCAGCAGGCCACCGACCTTCTTGACCTGCGCCGCCTGCGCGGCATTGAGCCCGTCGACGTCCAGCCGCTCGATGCGCGCCTGCGACAGCCGCAGCGTGGTGTCCGCGGGCTCGAAGCGCAGGCCATAGCTCATCTCCAGCCGGCCCTTGATGTCGGCCATGCCGGGCAGCGCGACCTCGATGCGGTAGGCCACGTCGGTGCCGATGCGGTTCTCTTCGGGCAACAGGCGCAGGCGGGGCTGGTCCAGCGTGACCTCGAACAGGCCGAGGTAACGCTGCTTCACCGGCAACTGGCTGGACACGCGCGCCAGCAGCTGGCTCTCGCTGATGTCGATCTGGCGCGGGCCGGTCGGCAGCCCGCCGCAGCCGGCCAGCGCAAGCGCCATCAGGGCGCCGAGGCCCAGCCGGCGGCGCAACGGAATCGGTTGGTGCATGGGGGAAAGGGTCCTGTTCAGGTCCGACAAGGGTGGCCGCCGCGGGGGCAGCCGGACGGGCGATTGTAGGAAGGCCCGCGTTTCGCTCCCGTCAGGAAACGTTTCGCGCACCGATCCGGCCGTTCCGTCCCGCCGTGATGGCATCGGCGCCGGGCCACCGGCACAGTGCGTTCCATCGACCCACCCACCGGAGACCACCATGCTGTTCCAGTTGCTCACCGACCACCCCGAAGCCGCCCTGACCATCGTGCAGAAGACCCCGCACTGGGTCTGGGGCCTGCTGGCCGCCCTGGTCCTGCTGGGCGTGTCGCAGCTGCGCACCCGGCGTCTTGCCTGGCGCCGCGCCGTGGCCCCGGCCATCGGCCTGGCGCTGTTTTCGCTCTTCAGCCTGGCCCGGGACCTGTCGTCCAGCCCCTGGCTGGCCCCCGGCCTGCTGGTCTGGCTGGCCGCCGTCGCGGTGCTGATGCTGCTGGGCACCCGCTCCGGCCCGCGCCCAGGCACCAGCCACGACCCGGTCACCGACCGCTTCGTGGTCCCCGGCAGCGTGATGCCGCTGCTGACCATCCTGGCGATCTTCTTCCTCAAGTACGGCATCGGCGTCGAACTCGCCATGCAGCCGACCCTGCGCCTCGAACCCGCCTTTGCCCTGTCGATGTGTGCCGGCTACGGCGCCCTCACCGGCTACTTCGCCGCCCGCCCGTTCTCGCTGTGGCAGCTGGCCGCCCGCCGGCCCGACACCCCGGCCTGCGCCTGACCCGATCCCAACTTCGTCCTCTTCCCTCTTTTTCCAGGAGCCCACCATGAACACCCCCCACGCCAACGACCTCTCCCGCGATCTCGACCGCCAGGCCCGCCGCACCGTCAAGACCCGCCTGGGCTGGCTGACCCACGCCACCGTCTACCTCGCCGTCATCGGCGGCCTGAGCCTGCTGGCCTATGCGAACGGCCGGCACCTGCCGGTCGGCGTGGCGCTGGGCTGGGGGCTGGGATTGACGATCCACGGCCTGCGCGTGCTGCTGACCGGCAGCGGCCTGCGCGAACGCATGGTAGAGGCCGAGCGCGAGCGCATCGCCACCCGCCGGCAGCATCCGGCGGCCGGAGGCGCGTGACAGAATCGCCGCGTCCCACCCGCCCCCAACCAGATGACCACACCATGAAGCGCCTGATCGCCAACCGCCTGTTCGGCTGGCTGCCGGCCGGCGTGCGCGAACGCACCCTGCGCCGCCTGCTGGTGGTCTGGGCCGTGGCGCTGGCGATCGCGCTCATCCTCTGGGGCTCCGGCGCTCGCACGCACCCGCTGGACATCGCCCTGGTCTACAGCTACGCGATCAGCACGGCGATCTGGTTCCTCAGCGATCCGGTGCGCATCGCCCTGCGCCGCTGGCTGCGCACCGCGCCACCGCACTACTGGACCCCCTCGCTGCGCATGCTGGGCTACCTGCTGGTCAGCAGCACGGTGGGCTACGCGCTGGGCACCGCCGTCGGCGATGCCTACGCGGGCCGATCGACCTGGGACATGGTCCACCAGTCGCCGCTGCGCCTGCTGGGCTTCTGGGTGTCCGGGCTGGTGATCTCGGGCTTCTTCGTGCTGGGCTTCTACCAGCGCGCCAAGGCCGACGACCTGCGCCGCCAGGCCACCGAAGCGCGGCTGAAGCTGCTGGAGAGCCAGCTGGAGCCGCACATGCTGTTCAACACGCTGGCCAACCTGCGTGCGCTGATCGCCATCGACCCGCCGCGCGCGATCCAGATGCTGGACCGGCTCAACGACTACCTGCGCGCCACGCTGCGTGCCTCGCGCAGCGACGCCGCCACCGGCCCGCACACGCTGGCCGACGAATTCGCCCGCCTGAACGACTACCTCGAACTGATGGCGGTGCGCATGGGCCCGCGGCTGGCTTTCGATTTCGACTTGCCCGAGGATCTGCAGGCGCAGGCGCTGCCGCCGCTGCTGCTGCAGCCGCTGGTCGAGAACGCGATCCGCCACGGGCTGGAGCCGCGGGTCGAAGGCGGCCGCATCACCGTCAGCGCGGCCCGCGATGGCGACACGCTGACCCTGGAGGTCGCCGACACCGGCATCGGCATGGACACCACGGCGACCCCGACACCCCGCCGCGACGGCGGCTTCGGCCTGTCGCAGGTGCGCGAGCGCATGGACAGCCTGCCCGGCGGCCCGGGCCGCGTGGCTGTCGAGAGCCGCCCCGGTGCGGGCACCACCATCCGTCTCACGCTGCCGCTGAACCACGCCGAACCCGCATGAACGCCACCGCCCTGATCGCCGAAGACGAACCGCTGCTGGCCGCCGCGCTGCAGGCCGAACTGGCGCGCGCCTGGCCCGACTTGCGCATCATTGCCACCGCCGGGCACGGCGCGGCCGCGGTCGAGCAGGCACTGGCGCAGCGCCCCGACGTGGTGTTCATGGACATCCGCATGCCCGGCATGAGCGGGCTCGAAGCCGCGGCCGAACTGGCCGACGAATGGCCTGCCGACGGTGCGCCGTTTCCCGCCCTGGTGTTCGTCACTGCCTACGACCAGTACGCCGTGCAGGCCTTCGAGGCGCAGGCGGTCGACTACCTGCTCAAGCCGGTACAGGCCGACCGGCTGGCGCGCACCGTGCAGCGGGTGCAGGCTCTGCTGGCGCAGCGCGCGGCACCGGCCACACCTTCAACGGCCGTCGAAGTGCCGCTGGACGCGACGCTGGAGAAACTGCGCGCGCTGCTCGCACCGTCGGGCACCGCCGCGGTCGAACCGCTGCGCGTGATCCAGGCCGGCGTCGGCCAGCAGATCCGCCTGGTGCCGGTCGACGAGGTGCTGTGTTTCGAGGCCGCCGACAAGTACGTGCGGGTCCTGACCGGCGAGGCCGAGCTGCTGATCCGCACCCCGCTCAAAGACCTGCTGCCGCAGCTGGACGCGAGCGTGTTCTGGCAGGTGCACCGCGGCACCGTGGTGCGTGCCACCGCGATCCGCAGCGTGCACCGCGACGAGGCCGGCAAGCTCAGCCTGGAAGTGCGCGGGTTGAAGGAGCGGATACCGGTCAGCCGGCTCTACGCGGGTCGCTTCAAGGCGATGTAGGCCCATCCCGAGACAGGGGCCTGGTTCCAGGGCAGCGGCGCAGGGGGGAGTCTCAAAAACTCCCGGTGAACTGGTACCGCGAAGCCGGGTGCCACATCGCCGCCACCGACGCCACCCGCCCCATCGACCGCGTCTGCCGCCGCAACACCAGGCAAGGCTCGTTCGCCGGCATCGCCAGCATCTCGTCGATGCCCGCCGGCGGCAGGCAGGCCTCGATCGCAAAGCTCACGCCCTGCAGCGGCGCGACCCGCATCAGGTAGGCGTTGGGCGTCTGCGTGGTGAAGTCCTGTGCGAGGTAATCCGGCGCGACCTCGGGGTTCACATGCCGGTCCTCGACCTGGATCGGCTGGCCGTTCTCGAAGTGCACCACCACCGAGTGGAACAGTGTCGCCTCGGGCTTCACGCCAAAGGCCCGCCCCAGCGCCTCGCCCGCCTTCACGCGTTCGAGCCTGTGCAGTTCGCTGCGGTGCTGGTGCCCACGCGCCGCGATTTCTTCGGCGATGTTGCGGATCGCGACCAGCGTCGACTGGTACTTCTGCTGCGCCACATAGGTGCCCGAGCCCTGCACCCGCTCGACGATCTGTTCGTCGCTCAGTTCGCGGATCGCCCGGTTGACCGTCATGCGCGAGACGCCGAATTCGCGCGCCAGCGCTTCCTCGCCCGGGATCGCGTCGCCCTCCTTCCACTGCCCGTTCTGGATGCGCTCCAGCACATGCTGCTTGACGCGCTGATAGGCCGGAAGGGTCGGGGTGGTGCTCATCGCCGCAGGGTTATTGACTTGACAGTTCAGTTTACTTCGGCACAATTTGTATATACATTTAAGCCCATCAAGGCATTCACCTGTCCGGACAGAAGGAGACACCCATGAGCACCAACACCGATCCCCGCCTCGACCCGACCCGGGTCGTCCGCGCCCCGCGCGGCAACCAGCTGAGCTGCAAGAACTGGATCGCCGAAGCCGCCTACCGCATGCTGCAGAACAACCTCGACCCCGAGGTGGCCGAGAACCCGCAGCACCTGGTGGTGTACGGCGGCATCGGCCGCGCCGCGCGCGACTGGGCCTGCTTCGACCAGATCCTGGCCTCGCTCAAAGACCTCAACGACGACGAGACCCTGCTGGTGCAGTCGGGCAAGCCGGTTGGCGTGTTCAAGACCCACAGCAACGCGCCGCGCGTGCTGATCGCCAACTCCAACCTCGTGCCCAAGTGGGCCAACTGGGAGCACTTCAACGAACTGGACCGCAAGGGCCTGTTCATGTACGGCCAGATGACCGCCGGCAGCTGGATCTACATCGGCAGCCAGGGCATCGTGCAGGGCACCTTCGAGACCTTCGTCGAAGCCGGCAAGCAGCACTACGGCAACGACCTCTCGGGCAAGTGGATCCTCACCGCCGGCCTGGGCGGCATGGGTGGCGCGCAGCCGCTGGCCGCGACGCTGGCCGGCGCCTGCTCGCTCAACATCGAGTGCCAGCAGAGCAGCATCGACTTCCGCCTGCGCACCCGCTACGTCGACAAACAGGCGCGCGACATCGACCACGCGCTCGAACTCATCAAAGAGCACACCGCGAAGAAGGAAGCCGTCTCCATCGCCCTGCTCGGCAACGCCGCCGAGGTGCTGCCCGAGCTGGTGAGGCGCGCCAAGGCCGGCGGTATCCGCCCCGACATCGTGACCGACCAGACCTCGGCCCACGACCTGATCAACGGCTACCTGCCGGTGGGCTGGACGGTGGCGCAGTGGAAGGCCGCGCAGAAGGACCCGGCGCAGCACCAGCGGCTGACCGTCGAGGCCGCACAGGGCTGTGCGGTGCACGTGCAGGCCATGCTGGACTTCCACGCCATGGGTGTGCCCACGGTGGACTATGGCAACAACATCCGCCAGGTCGCGTTCGACCGGGGCGTGCAAAACGCGTTCGATTTCCCCGGTTTCGTGCCGGCCTACATCCGCCCCATGTTCTGCGAGGGCAAGGGTCCGTTCCGCTGGGTCGCGCTCTCGGGCGATCCGGAAGACATCTACAAGACCGACGCCAAGATCAAGGAGCTGTTCCCGAACAACCACCACACCCACCGCTGGCTCGACATGGCGCGCGAACGCATCGCCTTCCAGGGCCTGCCCGCACGCATCTGCTGGCTGGGCCTGGGCGAGCGGCACATCGCCGGCCTCGCCTTCAACGAGATGGTGAAGAACGGCGAACTCAAGGCGCCCATCGTGATCGGCCGCGACCACCTCGACACCGGCTCGGTCGCCAGCCCCAACCGCGAGACCGAAGCCATGAAGGACGGCACCGACGCCGTGAGCGACTGGCCGCTGCTCAACGCCCTGCTCAACACCGCCGGCGGCGCGAGCTGGGTCAGCCTGCACCACGGTGGTGGTGTGGGCATGGGCTACTCGCAGCACTCGGGCATGGTGATCGTGGCCGACGGCACCGACGCCGCGGCCGAACGCCTGGCGCGTGTGCTGGTGAACGACTGCGGCTCGGGCGTGATGCGCCACGCCGATGCGGGCTATGAACTGGCGATTGCCACGGCCAAAAAACAAGGCCTGAAACTCCCCATGATCGGGTAACTGGCTCCCCCCGCGGCGCCTGTGGCCCGGCAAAGCCGGTTCCACCGCGCCACTGGTCCGAAGACACTTCACTCCTGCACACCATGTCCATGAACGCTTTGACTCTTCACCCCGGCCAGATGACCCTGGCCGACCTGCGCGCCGTCTGGCAGCAGCCCGTGACCGTCGCACTGACCGACGCGGCCCACGCCGGCATCGCCGCCTCGGCCGCCGCCATCCACGCCATCGTGCAAAAAGGCGACGCGGCCTACGGCATCAACACCGGCTTCGGCAAGCTGGCCAAGACCCGCATCCCCGACGAGCAACTCGAACAGCTGCAGCGCAACCTGATCCTGTCGCACTCGGTCGGCACCGGCGAACCCATGAGCGACGCCACGGTGCGGCTCGTGATGCTGATGAAGGCGGCCAGCCTGTCGCGCGGTTTCTCGGGCGTGCGCCCGGTCGTGATCGACACCCTGCTGGCGCTGCTGAACGCGGGCGTGATGCCGGTGATCCCGGTCAAGGGCTCGGTCGGCGCCTCGGGCGATCTCGCCCCGCTGTCGCACATGACGCTGGCGCTGATGGGCGAAGGCCCGGTGCGCGTGAACGGGCAGATGCGCCCGGCCGCCGAGGCGCTGAAGGCCGCCGGCATCGCGCCGCTGACGCTGGCCGCCAAGGAAGGCCTCGCGCTGATCAACGGCACCCAGGTCTCGACCGCGCTCGCGCTGCACGGCCTGTTCATGGCCGAGCGCCTGCTCGAAGCCGGCACCGCCATCGGCGCGCTCTGCGTCGACGCCGCCAAGGGCAGCGACGCCCCCTTCGACCCGCGCATCCACGCCGCGCGCGGCCAGCCCGGCCAGATCGCCCAGGCCGCCGTCACGCGCACCCTGTTGCAGGGCAGCCAGATCCGCCAGTCGCACCGCGACAACGACGAGCGCGTGCAGGACCCCTACAGCCTGCGCTGCCAGCCGCAGGTCATGGGCGCCTGCCGCGACCTGATTGCCAACGCCGCGCGCACGCTGCTGATTGAAGCCAACGCCGTGACCGACAACCCGCTGGTGTTCACCGACACGAATGAAGTGCTGTCCGGTGGCAACTTCCACGCCGAGCCGGTCGCCTTCGCCGCCGACACGCTGGCGCTGGCGATCAGCGAGATCGGCGCCATCTCCGAGCGCCGCATTGCGCTGCTGATCGACAGCACACTCTCGGGCCTGCCGCCCTTCCTGGTGGACAACCCGGGCCTCAACAGCGGCTTCATGATCGCCCACGTCACGGCCGCCGCGCTGGCCTCGGAAAACAAGTCGCACGCCCACCCGGCCAGCGTCGACAGCCTGCCGACCAGCGCCAACCAGGAAGACCACGTGAGCATGGCCACCTACGCCGGGCGCCGCCTGGCCGAGATGGCCGACAACACCGCCACCATCCTCGGCATCGAGTGGCTGGCCGCCGCACAGGGCGTGGACTTCCACCGCCCGCTCGCCACCTCGCCACGCCTGCAGGCCATCCACGCCACGCTGCGCGCACAGGTGCCGTTCTACGACCGCGACCGCCTGTTCGCGCCCGACATCGAGGCCGCGCGCGGCCTGGTGCTGCAAGGCCACGCGACCGACGGCAACGGCGACGCCCTCGCCGGCCTCTGGACCCACTGAGCGCCATGCGGCAACTGAGCACCCGCGACGTTGCCCCCGTGCCCTGGCGCAACGGGGGTGGCTTCACGCGCGAGCTGCTGGCCTGGCCCTCGCCGCAGGACTGGCGCTGCCGCCTCAGCGTGGCGGACATCGCCGGCGACGGCCCGTTCTCGGCCTACCCCGGCGTGGTCCGCCACTTCGTGGTGCTGGACGGCGACGGTGTCGCGCTGGACTTCGCTGATCGCCCGGCCGTCGAGCAACGCCCCGGCGATGCGCCGCTGGTGTTCGACGGCGCCGCCGCACCCGGCTGCCGCCTGCTGGGCGGCCCGGTGCGCGACCTCAACCTGATGCGACGCGGCGGGCGTGGTGCGCTGCAGCCCGTCGACGGCCCCTGGCAGCCGCCGCGCCACGGCCTGGCGGGCCTGTTCACCCGCGTGGCCGGCACCTGGCGCGCCGGCCCCGATGCCCGCGCGCTGCCCGCCCTGACCCTGCTCACGGCCGACCCCGCCGACGGCGTGCGCTGGACCTTTGAACCCGACGCTCCCACCGCCCTGCCCGGCTGGTGGTTCTGCCACGAGGACGCCACCGCATGAACACCCCGCAACTCTGGCACCACGCCCGCCTCGCCACGCTGACCGGCGACGGCTGGGGCCTGGTCGACGACGGCGCCCTGCTCACCGAGGGCGAGCGCATCGTCTGGGCCGGTCCGCTGTCCGCCCTGCCCGAGGCCGGTCGGGCGGCGCAGGAACACGACCTCGGCGGCCTGCTCGTCACCCCGGGGTTGATCGACTGCCACACCCACCTGGTCTACGGCGGCCACCGCGCGGCCGAGGCCGAGATGCGGCTGAACGGCGCCAGCTACGAGGCCATCGCCCGCGCGGGCGGCGGCATCCGCTCCACCGTCGCCGCCACGCGCGCCGCCAGCGAAAGCGCGCTGTTCACCCTCGCCGCCCGGCGCGCGCAGGCACTGATGGACGAGGGCGTGACCACGCTGGAGATCAAGTCGGGCTACGGGTTGTCGCTGGAGGCCGAAGCCCGCTGCCTGCGCGTCGCACGCCAGATCGGCAGCGACCGGCGCATCGATGTGCGCACCACCTTCCTCGGCGCGCATGCCCTGCCGCCCGAATTCGAGGGACGGGCCGACGACTACATCGACGCCGTCTGCCAATGGCTGCCCCGGCTGCACGCCGAGGGCCTGGTCGACGCGGTCGACGCCTTCTGCGAAACCATCGGCTTCACGCCCGCGCAGACGCGCCGCGTGTTCGACGCGGCGCATGCGCTGGGTCTGCCGGTCAAGCTGCACGCCGAACAGCTCTCCGACCAGGGCGGCGCCGCGCTGGCGGCGTCGTTCGGCGCCCTGTCCTGCGACCACCTGGAACACCTGAGCGCCGACGGCATCGCCGCAATGAAAGCGGCCGGCTCGGTCGCCGTGCTGCTGCCGGGCGCGTTCTACATGCTGCGCGAAACGAAGCTGCCGCCCATCGCCGCGCTGCGCGAGGCCGGCGTGCCGATGGCGGTCTCCACCGACCACAACCCCGGCACCGCGCCCGGCCTCTCGCTGCTGCTGGCGGCCCACATGGCCTGCACCTTCTTCCGCCTCACGCCGCTCGAAGCGGTGCGCGGCATCTCGACGAACGCTGCCCGCGCCCTCGGCCTGCGCGACCGCGGACAACTCGCCGCCGGCCAGCGCGCCGACTTCGTCGCCTGGGACCTCGACCACCCGAACGAACTGGCCTACTGGTTCGGCCACAACCCTTGCCGCCGCGTTGTGGCGGCGGGACAGGAGCGCGCATGAACACCCCATTCGTCTGGCAGGGCCGCGTGGACACCGAAGAACCCGGCGACAGCACCCGCTGGCACCAGCGGGTCCAGACCTTCGACGCCGCGTCGCACGACGGCGTGGCACTGATCGGCTTCGCGGTCGACGAAGGCGTGCGCCGCAACGGCGGGCGGCCCGGCGCCGCACAAGGCCCGCACGCCCTGCGTGGCGCGCTGGCCAACATGCCGGTGCTGGGCGAGCCGGCGCTGTGGGACGCGGGCGACGTGGCATGTCCGGACGCCGCCACCGACGACGCACTCGACACCGCGCAGGAGGCGCTGGCGCAGCGTGTGGCGGCGGTGATGGCGCAGGGCTGCCGGCCGCTGGTGCTCGGCGGTGGTCACGAGGTCGCCTGGGGCACGTTCCAGGGCCTGATGCGCGCCCGGCCGGACCTGAAAAAACCGCTGATCGTCAACCTCGACGCGCACTTCGACCTGCGGCAGGCGGCGCGCGGCAACTCGGGCACACCGTTCCGCCAGATCGCGCAATGGTGCGCGGCTCAGGGCCGCCCGTTCGACTATTGCGTGCTGGGCATCAGCCGCTTCGCCAACACGCGGGCGCTGTTCGACCGCGCGGACGAACTCGGCGTGCGCTACTGGCTGGATGAGGCCCTGCAGAGTCCGGCGCAGATGGCCCAAGCACAGGCATCACTCGCCCAGGCGCTGCAAGCCTGCGACGGCGTGTACCTGACGGTGTGCCTGGACGTGCTGCCGGCGCCGGTCGCGCCCGGGGTGTCGGCGCCGTCGACCCTGGGCCTGCCACTGGCCCAGGTCGAAACCTTCATCGATCAGGTGCTGGCGACGGGACGCCTGGTCGCCAGCGACATCGCGGAACTCAATCCCGCGCTGGACCCGGCCGGTGTGACCGCCCGGCTCGCCGCCCGCATCGCGGCCCGCATGGCCCGCGGGTGAAAAGCAGCCTGCGATCCGGCGCCGGGCAGCCGGATCAGCCACCCGCGCAGCGGCAAAGCGCGGGAACCATTCAACGCCAGTGGCCGCCGCGGCGATCGTCGTCCCAGTCGCGGCCGTGCCCGTGGCCATGACCACGGCCTCGCCAGTGGCCTCGACCGCGGTCATCGTCCCAGTAGCTGGGACCGCTGATCACCACCGGACGGGGTGCGTACACGACCGGCGGGCCATAGACCACCTGCGGCGCATACACCACGGGTGGGCGCGGCACATAGATGGGCGCCGGCTGGACCACCACCGGGCGCGGATCGTAGTAGTAGCCCGGGGGCGAGGCGACCACCACGGGGGCGTTCGAGGCGCCGATGGTGACGCCAGGGCCGTTCACACCCACCGACCAGTAGACATCGTTGCGGGCGTGGGCGCTGCTGGCGGCCACGGTCAATGCCCAGGCGCCGGCCACCAGGCCCAGGGTCGCCAGGCCACGGGCCCAGTGAGAAGAGCGTTCAAGGCGGTGTGTCAGGGTGTTCATCGTGAGGTTCTCCATGTTCTCGGGGCTGGAATCGCAACCCGAGCCCTGATTACAGGACGATTGCCGGTAACCTGCACCCCACGCACCGTCAATCTCGTAGCCATTCGTAACAGCGCACCCCTGGTTTTCCCGCATGACCCCTGATCCGCAAGACATTCTCGACTTCTGGTTTGGCGACGGCCTGGCCCTGGGATGGCCGTCCGACGACCGCAGCGGGCTGTGGTTCCGGGGTGGTCAGGAACTGGACGCACAGATCCGCCTGCGCTTCGGCCCCCTGGTGGAACAGGTGCTCGACGGTGGCCTGACCGAATGGGAGAGCGCCACCAGCTCGCGCCTGGCGCTGGTGATCCTGCTCGACCAGTTCACCCGCAATGCCCACCGCGGGCAGGCCCGCGCCTTCGCTGGCGACGGCCGGGCGCAGCGGCTGGTGCTGCAGAGCCTGGCGCTGGAACAGGACACCGAGCTGCCCACCGTCGGCCGCGTGTTTTTCTACATGCCGCTGATGCACGCCGAGAGCCCGACACTGCAGGACGAATGCGTGATCAAGTTCGAGAGCCTGTGGCGGCAGAGTCCGCCCGCGCTGCAGGCGCGGCTGGACGGCAACCTGAAGGCCGCGCGCGAACACGCCGGCATCGTCGAGCGCTTCGGCCGCTTCCCGCACCGCAACGCCGTGCTTGGCCGCACCAGCACGCCCGAAGAAGAAGCCTTCCTGCAGAACGGCCCGCGTTTCGGGCAGTGATCCCTGGCCCCATGCCCCAGACCCTCGTCATCCACGCCCACCCACGCGCCAGCGCCTCGCTGGTCACCCAGGCCCTGCGCCGCACCCTGGAGGCGCAGCCCGACACCACGGTGCGCGCGCTCTACGACCTCTATCCCGACTTCGACATCGACATCGCCGCCGAACGCACCGCGTTGCTGGAGGCCGATCTGGTGGTCTGGCTCTCGCCGGTGCACTGGTACAGCGTGCCGGCCTTGATGAAACACTGGTTCGAACAGGTGCTCGGCTACGGCTGGGCCTACGGGCCGGAGGGCCAGGCCCTGCGCGGCAAGACCGCCTGGTGGGTCACCAGCGCCGGCGGCCTGCTGAGCGACTACACGCCGGGCGGCGCACACGGTCGGCCGTTCGCGGACTTCGTGGCGCCTATCGAACACACGGCGCGCTTCTGCGGCATGCACTGGCTGGAGCCCTATGTGGTGCACGGCGGCCACGCCAACTCGCACGCCGAGGTCAGCGCCAGTTGCGGCGGCCTGCTGCAGCGGCTGTCGCAGGCGCAGATCGCGCTGGGCGAAGGTGCGGCATGACCCAGGCCATCCTGTTCCTGCTGGCCGCGCTGGTCTTCGTGCCGCTGGCGGTGCGCGCCGGGCTCGGCTCGGTGCTGGGCTACCTGGTCGCCGGCATGGTGATCGGCCCGGTCGGCTTCGGCCTGGTGAGCGACCCGACCGCGATCCTGCATGTGTCGGAACTCGGTGTGGTGCTGATGCTGTTCGTGATCGGCCTCGAACTCGAACCGCAGCGCCTGTGGGCCATGCGCACCGCCGTGTTCGGCGGCGGCGCGCTGCAGATGCTGGTCTGCGCGGCGCTGCTGATGCCCCTGGGCCTGCTGCTGGGCTGGACCTGGCAGGCGTCGCTGGTCGCGGCGCTGGCACTGTCTCTCTCGTCGACCGCGATCGCGGTGGCGATCCTGCAGGAGCGCAACCTGATGCCGCGCCCGGTCGGGCAGACGGGCTTTGCAATGCTGCTGTTCCAGGACATCGCCGCGATCCCGCTGCTGGCGCTGGCCGCCGTGCTGGGCACCGCTGCGCCTGCCGCTCCCGAGGCCGGCCACGGCGCGGCACACGGTGGTGTGCTGCTGCAGGCCGCGGCCATTGCCGGGGTGATCGTGATCGGCCGCCACGTGGCCTACCCGGCGATGCGCTTCGTCGCCCGCATCCAGGTGCGCGAACTGTTCACCGGCTTCGCCCTGCTGCTGGTGCTGGGCGTCGCAGCGCTGATGGACTATGTCGGCCTGTCGATGGGCCTGGGCGCCTTCCTGGCCGGCGTGCTGCTGGCGAGTTCCGAATACCGCCACGCGCTGGAGAACGACATCCTGCCGTTCAAGGGCCTGCTGCTGGGCCTGTTCTTCATCGCGGTCGGCATGAGCATGCAGCTGGGCCTGCTGCTGACCGCACCGCTGCAGGTGATCGTCGGTCTGGTGCTGGTGGTCGCGCTCAAGGCGCTGGGCCTGTGGCTGCTCGGCCCGGTCGCCCGGCTCACCGGCTCGCAGCGCTCGCTGCTGGCGATCCTGCTGTCGCAGGTGGGCGAGTTCGCCTTCGTGGTGCTGGCCGCGGCCAAGGCCTCGTCGGTGCTGCCCGCCGCCACCGCCGACCTGCTGACCCTGATCGCGGCGCTGTCGATGGTGACGACGCCGCTGCTGCTGATCGCCTTCGACCGCCGCAGCCGGCCCGACGGCGACGACAGGCCGGCCGACACCATCGAAGACGCCGAGTCGCCGGTGCTGCTGGCCGGCTTCGGCCGCTACGGCCAGATCGTCGCCCGTACCCTGCTGAGCGCCGGCATCAAGCCGACCGTGATCGACCACGACGCCGACACCGTCGACTCCGCGCGGCGCTTCGGCTTCAAGGTGCATTTCGGCGACGCGAGCCAGCCCGACCTGCTGCGCGCGGCCGGCGTGGGCAAGGCTCGCGCCTTCGTGATCGCCATCGACGACGCCGCGCAGGCCACGCGGCTGGCGCACGAGCTGCACGAGAGCCATCCGGACCTGCCGATCGTCGCGCGCGCCTTCGACGCGGTGCACGAGATGGACCTGGTCGACGCGCATGTGCACCACGCGCAGCGCGAGGTGCTGGAGAGCTCGCTGCGCAGCGCCCGCGCCACGCTGGAGCTGCTGGGTTTCGACCGCTTCCATGCGCGGCAGCTGGCCGACGACTTCCGGCGGCACACGGTCAAGGCCGTGCGTCAGGCCCGGACCGCGCGCCAGGAAGACGACCGCGACGACATCATCAAGCGCATGCGCGAGGCCCGCGAGGAGTTTGAGCGGCAGATGCAGGAAGACCTGGCGCAGCAGCGGCAGCATGCGCCGGCCAAGGGCTGGAACCAGCCCGACTGAGAAGGAGGAAGGGAAAAGCCGCTCAGCGGCCGATGGCAAACATCAGCGCGGCACCGACGCCCACGCCCAGCAGCAACATCACCACGGACTTCATGCCCCCACCGGCGGGCGGCAGGGGCGGCAGGTCGTCGATCTCGGTGTCGTCCACCTGGGTCGACTGGTAGGGTTGCTCGATCTGCTGTCCCATGCGCCGCAGCGGGCTGCCGGGCGCTGCCCAGCTGGCCCACAGGCCGTGCGCCTCGGCCGGCACGATCGCGCCCCGCGCCACCGCCGCCTCCACATCGCTCCAGCGGATCAACACCTGCACCGAGGGCAGAAAGACGTCGTCGACCTGGGTGGCTTCCCATTCGCTCTGGTCTTCCATCACGAAGGTGTCCGGGTTGTCCTTGTTCATCTTCTCGCCTCTCTTGAATGCGGTTCGCCTGATTTTTACGAATTCTTGCAACGATATCGGAAAGCGCCAGCCGCTGACACCCCCCCGCGCTCCCCTTGTCGGCTGCCCGCGCCTAGAATCCGCGCCCACCATGCCCAAGCCCCACGACCTGCCAGCCCTGCTGGCCGACATCCACCGCGAAGCCAGCGACCTCTTCGGCCAGGGCCGGGTGGCCAGCTACATCCCGGCGCTGGCCGAAGTGAACCCTCACCAGTTCGGCATCGCGATCGCCACCATCGACGGCCAGACCCACAGCGTCGGCGACGCCCACACCCCGTTTTCGCTGCAGAGCATCACCAAGCTGTTCACCTTCGTGCTGGCGCTCAAGCTGGAGGGCGACGCGCTCTGGCAGCGGGTCGGCCGCGAGCCCTCGGGCGCGGCCTTCAACTCGATCGTCCAGCTCGAAACCGAGAACGGCGTGCCCCGCAACCCGTTCATCAACGCCGGCGCCCTGGTCATCACCGACATCCTGACCACCCGCTACGCCCACCTCGACTACGCCCTGCTGGGCGCGCTGCGGCGGCTGGCCGACGAGCCCGGTCTGCACTGGAACCCGCGCGTGGCCCGCAGCGAGCGCGACACCGCGCACCGCAACATGGCGATGGCGTATTTCATGAAAAGCCACGGCAACTTCCGCAACGAGCCCGAGGCCGTGCTCGACAACTACTGCCGCCAGTGCGCCACCGAGATGAGCTGCGCCCAGCTGGCCCAGGCCACGCTGTTCCTGGCCAACAACGGCCGCGACCTCAGCCGCAGCGGCCAGCCGGACGAGCAGTTCCTCGGCCCGGACGAAACCCGGCGCGTCAACGCCCTGCTGCTGACCTGCGGCGCCTACGACGCCGCGGGCGACTTCGCCTACCGCATCGGCCTGCCGGTCAAGACCGGCGTGGGCGGCGGCATCGTGGCCGTGGTGCCCGAGGTTGGCACGGTCGCGGTCTGGGCGCCCGAGCTCGACGCCAAGGGCAACTCGGTGCTCGGCGCCTTCGCGCTGGAACGCCTGGTGGCCGCCACCGGCTGGGGCCACACCAGCTTCTGAGCCCCGGCCAGCGGCCTCAGCCCCAGAGTGGCGGCTTGAACACCATCAGCCAGAAGACCACCACCATCGCCGCGAAGGCCGGGTAACCCAGCCCTTCCCACCAGCGCGCCATGCGCCAGTAGGCAATCGGCAGCAGCGTCTGACCGCTGCGCGCCGCCGCATCCGCGATGCGCGCCATGCGCAGCTGCAGCGCCACCACCGGCAGCCAGCACAGCCCCGCCAGCACATACAGGCCCAGCGCCAGCGCGATCCACGGCGTGGTCAGCGGCCAGCCCGCGAGATGCGCCAGCGCGATGCCGCTGAGCGGCTGCACGATCACCGCCGGCGTCGTCATCCACCAGTCGGCCTTGACCACCAGCCGCGACACCACCGCCTGCGCGGCCACCGAACCGCTGCGGTTGGTCATGAACAGATAGAACGCCGAGCCGAAGCCCGTGCCCACCAGCACCACGCTGGACACGATGTGCAGCGTCTTGAGCAAGAGATACAGGTTCATCGCACGCCCTCCCTGGCGTCCATGCCCCACCAGCCGCTGCCGCGCGCCATCAGTGCGAGGATCGGCAGGTTCTTCAACAGCGGGCCGAAGGGGTGCAACCAGGCGCCCGGCACCAGCAACGTGGCCAGCGCCGTGAATCCCAGCACCACCACGATGCCCGCACGGCAGGCCATCTCGCCGGGCCGCCAGACCAGCCACGCACCCATCGCCACATCCAGCGCGATGCCCTCCGCCACCAGCGGCGACACCCAGGCCGCCGGCACCAAGCCCGCGTCGCTCACCAGCGCGTGGCTGATGCCGCCCCAGCCCAGCGCCGACACCAGCGCCGTGCCCCACCAGAGCGCGACCAGGCTCCAGCGCTCCAGCGGGTTCATCCCCGCAGCTCCTTCGGCCATTCCCGCACCGACACCGGCGCCCGGCCCAGCAGGCGTGTCAACGGCTGCACGTCGCCCGTGTTCGGTTGCGCCAGCAGCGCCATTGCCTCGGTGCACCACGGCACCGCCGGCACCTGGTCGCCCATCCGCGCGCTCAGCCGGCTCAGCGCGTCCGGCAGCAGCGCCACCAGCGCAGGCGAACGGCCCAGCGCGGCGCGCCAGCCCGCGATCAGCGCCCGCAGCGTGAACACTTCCGGCCCGACCAGCGGCAACGCGTTCGGCCCACCCGCCACCAGCGCATCCGCCTCGCCGTCCAGCGCGCGCCGCACCGCCTCGGCGACGTCGTTCACATGCACCGGCTGCGCCAGCCCGCGCGCCACCGGCCCGGGCAGGATCACCGCCGGCAGCTTTGCCAGCGCGAGAAACATCGCCGTCGACGCGCCGCCCGACCCGACCACCACGCTCGGCCGCACCACCACCGCGTCCAGCTTGCCCGCCTGCACCAGCGACCACAGGTGCTCGTCGGCCGCGCGCTTGCTGCGCGCGTAGACCGTCTCGCTCTTGTCCACGCCCAGCGCCGACACCTGCACCACGCGGCGCACGCCCGCCTGCGCGCAGGCGTCGAACAGCGCCTTCGGCCCCTCGGCGTGCGTCGGCCAGATCGGCCGCCGCCGCGTGTCGCGCAATACCCCGACCGCGTTCACCACCGCGTCCACGCCTTGTAGCCGCGGCAGCCAGTCGGCCGCCGACGTCGCCTGCGCCAGATCGACCCGCGGCCCGGTCACCAGCGCATGCCCCGCGGCCGACAGTGCGGCCGATACGTGCCGCCCGATGAACCCCGATGTGCCCACGACATAGACCTTCATCGCCATCTCCTGGTTGATTTCCGTAATTTCTGCCAAAACAGAAATATGATCTCAAAAAAAAGCCCCTGAGACCGGTCAGGTCTCGGAGCGCACGAACTTCTGCACCGAAGCGCCCAGGCGCATCACCTTCTCCAGCGTCGCGGGGGACAGGCGCAGCATCTCGTCCGTCCAGACGCCCAGCGTCTGCATGAAACGCAGCGTCTCGCGCACGCGGTCCTGCGCGTCGGGCGACTCCTGCTCGAATTCCGGCGTACCCACCAGCGACTGAAGCATCTGCACCGTCGGCTGGAACTCGCGCTCCTTGCGCTGGCGCACGATGGTGCGGAACAGTTCCCACACGTCCGAGGAAGTTTCGAAGTAGTCGCGCCGGTCGCCCAAGACCTGCGTCTGCCGGATCAGGCCCCAGTTCTGCAGCTCGCGCAGGCTGGTGCTCACATTGGAGCGCGCCACCACCAGCGTTGTCGCGATGTCCTCGGCGTGCAGCGGGCGGCCGTGGAAGAACAGCAGCGCGTGAATCTGCGCCACGGTGCGGTTCACGCCCCAGGCGGTGCCCATCTCACCCCAGTGGACCACGAAGCGTCGTGCGGTATCGGTCAGTTCCATGGGCGGCATCGTGCGCCGATCTGAAATTTCTGTCAATACAGAAATTAATGCACAAAACGAGTCAACCGCCCTGAACGACTCCCCTGCTCGCGGTATTGCCACTGCCGCGCCAAAAGGCACAATCGATCGCTTGTCACACACGCCGCGACGTTGGTTCAGCGGAGCGAATTCAGAACATGGATCCATCATCTTGCCTTTTGTCGGCAGTGCTTGCTGTTGCTATCGCTGCGTTGTCTTGCAGCGCATCTGCGGCAGACTCCATCACCTCTCGCCACGTGGCGCGTCACCTTTGCAAGCCCCAAGAAGTTGTGGGCTTCTCCTGCGAACTGACAAGCCAGCGCGTGATTTCGCTCTGCGGGTCACCAGGCTTCAACAAGTTCCAGGGAAAGGCCGAAGACAACCCAGGGTACGCCTACGTGGCCATTGGCACCCGGAAGGGTCAAGTGCAGTTTCGACACCCTGAAAACCCCCAGGACTACAAACGGTTCATGACACAGACAGTGTCTGTGTCTGCGCAACAGAACATGTTTGTCATGACCGACAAAGGGGCGTTTCTACAGTTCGCAATGGGAAGAGATGTTGAAGCCAACGACCAATTGGCGATCACCGCGAGCAAGGCTCCGACCGGCTGGTGGTCGCAGGGCGCATCTGCCTCGGAACCGAGTTGTGTACACCGCCACAAGGACGACCACCTCGGATCATTCATGTCCCAGATGGTCGACGACCCAGAGTGGGTAAAACTCCGCGGAAAGACACCGTGATCCGGCCCTTGGCAAGCCTACTCAACCTTGGCCGCACGACGGCTCACCCGTTTCTACCTCCAACGACACAGGCGAGGCAATCGATGAAAAAACTGTTTCTCCCACTGTTGATCGCGGCGGCGATGACCGCTTGCGCGCAAACAATGACCACCACGAGCGGCAACAAATCCATGCAGACCGCGTCGTTTGCAGGCAGTTGGGAGTCCTGCGGGCCCAATGACTCTCCCGACCTGTGCAGCCGCTACCTGCTGCTTCAGCGAGGAAAGCGAATCTGCGGCACCTGGTCGTATGTCGCGACGGGCGCAGGTTACGAGGGCAGGGTCGTGGCCGAGGTGGTTTCACCTGGCGAAGCGCGGCGCACGCGCATCTGCGGGCGGCAGGGCAGCGAGACACGTACCCAGTGCGACGTCGGTTGGGAAGCCATCGACCGCCCCTTGCGGCTGTGTGACGGCAAGCTTGGCGATCTGGATGGCAAGGGTGGCAAGTGCTTCGCCGATTTCGAGCGCGTCAAGCGTCCGGACCCTTCGCTGGAGGCGCTCGCCAAGCAGCCATGGGTTGAAGCTTGTCTTTCCGGCCAGTAAGAGGAAAGGCCATGACGGACAACGAGCTGAAGGCAGCGGCCTATTTTGCGGTCGGTGTCTCTTCTGAAGGCAGCATTGCAGGACGTGACGTGTCCTACCGCCTGAGCTTCGCCGGCAACGTTCGCAACGGTGTCATGGACCCGGTGGGCAACAGCGGCTACTCATTCGGCACCCTGCAAATCGACCTGGGGCAGCACCCGGAAGTCGCGCGCCAGATGCTCGACAACTACCAGCGTTGGGCGGCCACGCAGCCAGACCGAGCTGCCGTGGAGCTGACGCGGGCGGGATTTGACGACACGCTCGAAGCCCTTCAGCGCACGGGAAAGCAGATGCGGGCGGCCGGCGCCCACGACATTGATCGCACCAACATCAACCGTTTTCTGGCCTCCGATCAGGGCAAGGAATTCGTGCATGGCCTGGACACGCAGCACGTCAATGGCGTGACCGCAGAGGACACGGTTCGCGGCAACGGAGACTCCGCGCTCGAACGTCTGAGGCGCACCGACGCCTACCGCAACGCGTCCGACGACGATCAGGCGAAGCTGGCCGGCATGTTCATGAAGCTGCAGAACCAGGCCGGAGACGGACGTTGGCCCGGCATCATGCGCCGCGTCGAAGCCGGAACGCTGACCACGCCCGATCAGGTCAAGACGGCGATCGACGCCCTGCTTCCCAACCAGGCGAATGGGGACCCGGACTACATCCAGAGTGGCGCCGACAACACCCTGCGCGGCACTGCGGTGCTCAACGCACTGCACAACGCATCGCCGACCAACCCGCTGTCGCAGGCCTGGACCAATGTGGTCGCCAACCCGCTCGTGGGACCTGTCGACGCACACCAGCCTAATCCGGCCAATCCCAATTTCGGATTCCAGTACGACACGGTGCGTTCGCTGTTCCTCACACCGGAAGCTTCGCAGCGCTTCATCCATGCGCTGGACCGTGGTGAAACGATGGCCGAAGGTCGTCCGCAGCCACCCAACGGCAGCCCTCAGGCCGGCTTTTTCGTGGCGGGCAGAGATTTCGTGCACTGGAACCGTGATGGCCATGGCGCGGCCTACATCGGTGGGCAGTGGAGCGAGATCGAGCGCAGCCAGATCTCTCGCGTAGATCGGGGCAACGGAGTGGTTGATCTGAACATCACCCGCGACGGTGCGACAACGCCCCTGCTCCACGTCGACCCTCGCGCACCGGCACAGCGTGCGGAACAGCCACAGGCACAGCAGCCGCAACAGCAGCCGAACGAATCGCGACCCGCCCTTTCGCCAACGAGCCAGCAACTGCTCAACGACAGCGAGCGTCACGTGCGTGCCCTGGCCGACCGCCACCAGCTCGCCTGGGACCAGGGCATGGACAACACAGTGCATGCAGTGGCCGCCGAAGCCCGCGAACAGGGCATGCCTTGCATTGACCACCTTAAAGTCAAGGACGGCCAAATCTGTTTCGCCCAGCAGGCCAAGGGCGAGCCGCTTCGCGAAGCCCAGATCGACGCCAAGGTGGCGGCCAACACCGGTGTGGACCAGTCCGTGGGCCGCATGGTGCAGGCGGACCAGACGCCAACCCGGAGCGCCACGCCAGCAGCGTCCGAGCCTGCGCTCACGCGGGAGTCTGCCCTCGCCCATTGACCCGGTTGCCCCGGCCCCCGCCCTAGAATGGGCGAATGAGCTCCAACACCCCCTCTTCCCCCTCTAAAAACAATCCTCCCGCCACCCCCACCGGCGAGGAGCACAAGGTCTCCAACTTCCTGCGCCAGGTGATCGAAAAAGACCTGGAGCAAGGCACCTACGCCGGCCGCCGCTGGGCCGGCAGCCCCGGCGACGCCGCGCACCACGCCGCTGGCCAGCCCGACCCGGCCAAGATCCGCACCCGCTTCCCGCCCGAGCCCAACGGCTACCTGCACGTCGGCCACGCCAAGAGCATCTGCCTGAACTTCGGCCTGGCGCGCGACTACGGTGGCGTCTGCCACATGCGCTTTGACGACACCAACCCCGAGAAGGAAGACACCGAGTACGTCAACTCCATCCTCGACGCGGTGCAGTGGCTGGGCTTCCAGTGGGAAGCCAACGGCCAGAGCCACCTCTTCCAGGCCAGCGACTACTTCGACTTCATGTACCGCGCCGCCGAGTACCTGATCACCGCTGGCCACGCCTATGTGGACGAGCAGACCAGCGAACAGATGCGCGCCGCGCGCGGCGACTTCGGCAAACCCGGCGTGGACAGCCCCTTCCGCAGCCGCACGCCCGAGCAGAACCTGGCGCGCTTCCGCGAAATGCGCGACGGCGCGCACGAAGACGGCTCCATGGTCTTGCGCGCCAAGATCGACATGGCCTCGCCCAACATCAACCTGCGCGACCCGGCGATCTACCGCATCCGCCGCGCCACGCACCACAACACCGGCGACAAGTGGTGCATCTACCCGATGTACACCTTCGCGCACCCGATCGAAGACGCGCTGGAGCAGATCACCCACAGCATCTGCACGCTGGAGTTTGAAGACCAGCGCCCGTTCTACGACTGGCTGATGGACCGCCTGTGCGAAGGCGGCCTGCTCGCGCACCCGGCGCCGCGCCAGTACGAATTCGCCCGCCTCAACCTCACCTACGTCATCACCAGCAAGCGCAAGCTCGCACAGCTCGTGTACGACCACAAAGTCAGCGGCTGGGACGACCCGCGCATGCCCACCATCGTCGGCCTGCGCCGCCGCGGCTACACGCCCGAAAGCATCCAGCTCTTTGCCGAGCGCATCGGCGTGACCAAGAGCGACTCCTGGATCGACTACAGCACGCTCGAAGGCTGCCTGCGCGAAGACCTGGAAAACAAGGCCCACCGCGGCATGGCCGTGCTCGACCCCGTCAAGCTGGTGCTCACCAACTGGGCCGAGGCCTTCGGCGCTGACGACTACACCGAAGACTGCACCCAGCCCGCCCTGCCCCACAGCGCGATCGCCGAAGGCCAGACCCCGCCGCCCGACCGCGTGTTCAAGATCGGCAAGGAAGTGTGGATCGAACGCGAGGACTTTGAAGAAGTGCCGCCCAAGGGCTACAAGCGCCTGTTCCCGGGCAACGTCGTGCGCCTCAAGGGCGGCTACGTCATCGAATGCACCGGCTGCGCCAGGGACGCGAACGGCACCGTGACCGAAGTGCACGCCAAAGTGATCCCAGGCACCAAGAGCGGCACCCCCGGCGCCGACAGCGTGAAAGCCAAAGCCGCCATCACCTGGGTCAGCGTGGCCAGCGGCGTGAGCGCCGAAGTGCGCCTGTACGACCGCCTGTTCAGCGACCCCAACCCCGACGCCGGCGGCAAAGACTTCATCGAAGCCCTGAACCCCAACAGCCTCAAGGTCGTCACCGCCTACGTGGAGCCTTCACTGGCCGCCGCGAAGCCGGATGAGAAATTCCAGTTCGAGCGGCATGGCTACTTTGTGGCCGACCGGGCGGACCATGGCGTGGGCGGGAAGGTGGTGTTCAACCGGGTGACTGGGTTGAAGGATAGCCGGGGGAAATAACGAAAACACGAGGCATGCAGCATGACGGCTTACGCCAATCTTTTTCAAGACTTTCCGACTCGCTGCCGACGGCTATTAAAGCTGATGGAAGACGTTTGTCATGCGGAGCGCCTGGACGTCACCTTACTACTTAGCATTGCATCTACAGGTCTAGTCATACCCTCTGAGCGGCTTCAAAATGGCCATCCTGCGGACGACGGAAGCAAAATCCCAGAAGGGATAAAAAGCCACAATAAATTAATGAATCAGGCTTTTTCATCATCACCCCTCGTAAACAGCAGCAACAACCCCAACTCGTGGCGCTACGGAACGCACACTGACAGCAACTGGAAGGATGCCCCCGACAACTGGAAATCAGCCCCACTTACCGACACCCAAAAAGTGCAGCAAGTGGTTTCCATCATCAGAAACGCCCTCGCCCATGGGAACATCTATACAAAGGGTAGCCCAATAACCGAGATAGTCTTTGCCAGCAAAAGGATGAGGCACGAAACAGGATGCTGCGGAATAAAACATGCCTTTGAAAACGGCATACAGTATGTTTCGGCGACTCCAGAGGATTTCTCGAAATTCATCAAAAACTGGCTTGACCACCTATGGATGGTGTTCAAAACCCCCGGTCAAGCCCGAATGGCATGAGCGAGGCACGACAGGAACAATGGCGTGATGACCCAACGAGAACTTGGCCTGAATCTGAGTACGCGGCGCACGCGCAAAGCGG